>NZ_BAAAQX010000013.1:0-57667 GCF_039531895.1 Nonomuraea monospora | reverse complement strand
GCCTGCGTCCGGCGCGCCTGCGTCCGGCGTGCCTGCGCCCGATGTGCCTGCGCCTGGCGCGCCTGCGCCCGATGTGCCTGCGCCTGGCGCGCCTGCGCTCGGAGCGCTGGCGCCCGGTGCGCCTGGAGCGCCTGAAGCGCCTGCACCCGGCGTGCCTGCGTCCGGCGTGCCTGCGCCCAGCGTGCTTGCGTCCGGCGTGCTTGCGTCTGGCGTGCCTTCGCTCGGAGCGTCGGCCCCGGACGGGGCAGGCTCGTTGGTGAGCCAGCGCACGGTGTCGCCCTGCTCCAGCACGAGCGGGATGCGTTCGAAGAACGGCGTGGCGGCGCCGTCGATCCGCACCCGCAGCCGATCGCCCAGGGTCACCGACTTGGTGCCGCCCGCCGCCACGTACCGGATCTCCAGGTCGTCGAGGTCGCCCACCGCGTCCGGGTCCACGGGGGCGCCGTCGCGGAAGAAGGCGGGCACGGGCTGGTCGTAGGAGTCGAAGTGCACGCCGTCCGCCGCCGTCCAGCCGGTGCCCCACGACAGCTCGGCGTCCACCGGCCGGGTGCGCGGCGCGCCGGTCTGGGGCGCGTTCTGTCCTTGGACGACCACGCCGAGCCGGGGGTCGTACAGGTAGCTGAGCCCGAAGCGCTGGTTGTCCCAGAAGCCGTACTGGGTGTTGACGTGCTTGCCGAAGCCCAGCCCTGCCACGTAGCCGGGCCGCTTGGCGAAGACGAACCGCTGCCCGGTGACGGAGTCGGAGCGGTGCTCGGTGTACGCGGTCGCGGCGTAGGGGCGCAGCGTCTTGACGGCGGCCCGGCGTTCGGCCTCGGTGGGGTGGTACTCCTCGCCCAGCGCCACGTCGCGGATGACGGCCGGATCGAGGTAGGCCCAGGTCGGGGCGATGAGCGGGGCGACGGAGGTCTGCCAGCCGGCGCGGGCGAACGCGGCGCGGCGCTCCTCGGTCTCCTCCCGGGTGGCCGCGTAGGCGCGGGCCTGCGGGATGACCGCGCCCCAGAGGTTGTTGGAGCCGATCGGCAGCTCGCCGGCGTAGTTCCAGCCGCGGTGCCGGGAGTCGATGGCCGTGTTGATGAAGTAGCCGTCGAGCGCCTGGTCGTAGAGGAGGTTGTACTGGGCCCAGTCCAGGTAGCGGGCCTGCATCCGGTCGATGACCGGCCGGGTGGCGGGGTCGGCCCAGCCGGCCAGGTCCTCGGTCTCGACCTCGATGCTGTAGCGGTGGGCGACCGTCCCGTCCCTGAAGAAGCCGGCCTCGCTCTGGGAGACCCGCTCGTGCTCGGCCAGCCGTTCCTCGAACCGGGGGCGCAGCTCGGGGAAGCGGCCGAGCAGGCGGGAGATGCCGACCAGCCCGCCGGCGACCTGGTTGGCGAACTGCGCGCCGCGCGGCCCCCACACCTCCTCGTCCTCCAGGAACCAGGTGCTCGCCGCCTTCATGGCCGCGCTCACCTCCGCGACCAGGGCCGGGTCGAGCGTGCCGTCGGCGTCGAGCAGCTCCAGCATGATCGCGTACAGCTCCAGCGCGAACCCGGTGGCGGCGCGCGAGTGCAGGTCGCCGGAGCCCTGCGGGAACGAGCCGTCGGCGTTCTGGGTGCCGAGCAGGAAGCGCAGCGCCGCCTCCAGCCGGCCGCGCAGGGCCGCGTCGCGGTGGTACGGGTTCCATGGACGGTCGGCGGTGTAGAAGTAGGCGAGCGTCAGGACGTTCTCCATGACGCGGGCGTCGTTCGTCCCCTGGCCGGTGCGCCAGCAGTCGCAGGTGATGAAGCCGCGGGAGTCCACGCTGTTGGCCAGGCGGGCCAGGTTGCCCAGGTAGGGCGCGATCTGCTGTTCGAGCCCGGTGAAGCCGGCGAGGTCGATCGCGCCGGGGTCGAGGGCGGCGACCTCCGGCAGCGCCGAGGCCGTCGCGGCGGTGGCGGGTGATCCGGCGGTCAGCGCGAGCGCCGCGGTGACGGCCACCGAGGCGATCCGTTTCGAGCTCATGATGGTGCCTTCCGGGGGTGCCAGCGCGTCGTGACCTGCGCTGATGGGGCGACCATGATCGTGAATCGATTCACGACGAGGCGATACGGCGGAGCCTACGAGCGGCGTCACAGCCGTGTCAACAGCCGGTTTCGTCCACGGGGAACGACGTCTCGCGGACGACCAGCTCGGGCTCGAAACGCCCCAGCGAGTCGCGCTCGCTCTCGATGCCCAGCAGGATCCGCACGGCATGGGCCCCGAGCGCCGCCGACGGATGGCGGATGGTCGTCAGCGGCACGATGGCGAAGTCGGCGAACTCTATGTCGTCGTAGCCGACCAGCGACAGATCACCGGGCACCCGGACGCCGCCCATCATCAGCCCGTGCAGCAGGCCCAGCGCGAGCAGGTCGTTGCCCGCCACGATGCCGTCGGGGAAGCCGCCGGCCGGGCGTCGCAGCAACGTCCGCGCGACCGCCTCGCCGACCTTCGCGGTCTGCACCTGGATCCGGATGATCTCCAGCGAGGCGGGCTCCGCGAACTCGTCCACCGCCCGCTTGGCTCCCGCGAGCCGCAGGTCCACGTGCGGGTGCTGGCCGCCGATGAAGATCAGCCGCCGCCGCCCCTGGGCGAGCAGGTGGGTGGCCGCCAGGTGGCCGCCGCGCTCGTTGTCGCCGGAGATCGCCGGATAGGTGTGCGGCCCCGTCGCGGTGCCGACCAGGACGAACGGCGTGCCCCTGCGGCCGAGCCCGAGCAACTCCTCCGGCACGTCGCCGACGGGGGCCGCGAGGATGCCGCTCACCTGCTGCGACTCGAAGAAGCCCAGGTAGGCCCGCTCGCGCTCCGGGCTCTCGTCGCTGTTGGCGACGAGGATGAAGCGGCCGTGCGCGGCGGCCTCCGCCTCCGCGCCCGCCGCGAGCTCGGCGTAGACGGGGTTGCCGATGTTGGACACCAGCAGCCCCAGGGCCAGGCTGTGCCCCACGCGGAGCCGGCGCGCGGCCTCGTTGCCCACGTAACCCAGCTCGTCGGCGGCCTCGATGACCCGGCGCCGCAGATCGGGCGAGACCCGGGCGGGCTGGGTGAAGGTGTAGGAGACGGTCGCCCGCGAGACCCCGGCGCGGGCCGCGACGTCGGCCACCGTGGGGGCGGAAACCTCGGCCTTCGACTGCTTCGGCGCCGATCCAGCGGGCATCGGGCTCCTCACTCGCTCGTCCTGGGGTTCCTCAGCCTAGCGGACTCGTGAATGGATTCACGAAAATGTCCCGAAGGCCCGTGACGTCATTGACACCCGCGAGATCGCCCCCGTAATCTGCCCGAAACGTCGTGAATCGATTCACGACGCGTTGCCTCCGTCCAGCAGACCACGGGCCCCCATGGTCATCCGCGAGAGGAGCCACACGTGGCTGCCACTCCCGCGACGACGACACCGCCAGCCCTCCACCGCCCCGCCGAACAGGCGCCCGCCAGGCGCCGCCGCGTCGGGGTCCGGGCGCCCTGGTGGTTCGTCGTGCCCGCGATCTCGATCTACCTGTTCATCGTCGTCGTCCCCAGCGCCAACGGCGCGCTGTTCTCGTTCACCGACTGGAACGGCATGCGCCCCGACTGGTCGTTCGTCGGCCTGGACAACTTCACCTCCGTCTTCTCCGACCGCACGGCGCTAGACGCCCTGGTCAACACGCTCGTCCTAGCGGCGTCCGCCACGGTCGTGCAGAACGTCGCAGGGCTGCTCCTGGCGCTCGGCGTGAACAGCATGGTCAAGAGCCGCTACGTGCTCCGCGTCGTCTTCTTCGCGCCCGTCGTCCTCACACCCCTGGTCGCCGGGTACGTGTGGAGCTTCCTGCTGTCGCCCAACGGCGCCGTGAACGACGCCCTGCGCGCCGTCGGCCTGGGCTCGCTGGCCCACGACTGGCTCGGCGACCCGGACACGGCCCTGTACGCCGTCGTCCTGGAGATCGTCTGGCAGTTCTCCGGCTACTCCATGGTCATCTACCTCGCCGGTCTCCAGGCCATCCCCGCCGAGGTGCTGGAGGCGGCCACCATCGACGGGGCCGGCCCGTGGAACAAGTTCCGCCGGGTCGTCCTGCCGCTGCTCAACGGCGCCGTGGTGATCAACGTGATGCTCTGTCTCATCGGCGGGCTCAAGCAGTTCGACCAGGTCATGGCCATGACCGGCGGCGGGCCCGGCACCGCGACGGAGACGATCTCGACGGCCATCTACAAGAGCGCGTTCTCGCTCGGCGACTTCCCTTTCTCGATCGCGCTCGCGGTCGTGATGACCGTCGTCATCGCGGTCCTCGCGACCGTGCAGTTCCGCCTGACGCAGAGAAAAAGCCTCTGATGCAGAGAAAGAGCCTCGGATGCAGCTCCGCCTGACGCAGAGGAAGAGCCTCTGATGCACTCCCGATACACCTGGCGCACGCTGGTGCGCGAGCTGAGCCTGATCCTGCTCGCGCTGGCGTTCCTGGTGCCGCTCGTCGGCCTGCTCAACGTCTCGCTCAAACCGCAGGACAGCCAGACCGGCGCACTGGCCTTCGCCTTCCCGCCCACCCTGGACAACTACGCGCAGGCCTGGAACCAGGCCAGTCTCGGCGCGGCGCTGGCCAACAGCTTCCTCATCACGGCCGTCAGCGTCGTCCTGATCATCGCGTTCGCGTCGATGGCCGCCTACCCGCTGGCCCGCGTAACCAGGGGCTGGTCGCGATACACGTTCTACTTCGTCATCGGCGGCCTGCTCGTGCCCGGCCAGCTCGCCCTGCTCCCGCTCTACGCCACCATGCGGGACCTCGATCTGCTCGGCTCGCTCTGGTCGGTGATCCTGATCAACGTCGGGCAGCAGATCCCGTTCTCGGTCTTCCTCTACACGATGTTCCTGCGGGAGCTGCCGCTCGACTACGAGGAGGCGGCGCTGCTCGACGGCTGCGGGCCGCTGCGCTCGTTCGTCTCGGTGGTCTTCCCGCTGCTGCGGCCGGTCACCGGCACGGTCGTGATCCTCAACGCCGTCGGCATCTGGAACGAGTTCTTCACCCCGCTGCTGTATCTCGGCGGCAGCGACAACACCACGGCCCCGGTGGCGATCTACGGCTTCGTCAGCCAGTACGTCTCCCAGTGGCCCCTCATCTTCGCCGGCCTCGTGATCAGCGTGATCCCGATCCTCGTCGTCTACTTCGCGCTGCAGAAACACATCATCAAGGGCTTCGCCGGCGGCCTCAAAGGCTGATCTGGAGTACCGCAATGAAGATCGCTACAACGTTCGTCTCCGTCTGCTGCCTCACCGTCGCGGCGGGCGCCTGCTCGACCTCGGGCAGCCAGACCACCGCCACCCCCGGCGAGCAGGTGCTCACCCTCGCCGCCGCGGGGCAGGGCCCGGCCCAGGCCGCCGTGGACGCGTTCCAGAAGGCCAACCCGGGCGTCGTCGTCAAGACCACGTTCACCGAGGACGACGCCTCCTACCAGCAGCAGCTCCGCACCCAGCTCTCCTCGGGGACTGCCCCCGACGTGTTCCGCATGTGGCCGGGCGGCGGCAACACCATGGCCGTCCGCGACCTCGGCGCCGACGGCATGCTGATGGACCTGTCGGGGGAGGGCTGGGCGAGCGGCCTGAGCGCCGACCTCAAGGCCGTCACCAGCGACCCGGCGGGCAAGGTGGTGGCCGTGCCCGTCACGATCGGCGCCATCGGAGCCGTCTGGAACGACCAGGCGCTGGCCAAGGCCGGGCTGTCCAAGCCCGCGACCTGGCCGGAGGTGCTCACGTTCTGCAAGGACGCGAAGGCCAAGGGGGTCGTGGCGTTCGCGCTCGGGCTCAAGTCGGCCTGGGTCACCCAGCTGGTCCCGTACGCGCTGACCGCCTCGCTCGTCTACGGCCCGAACCCGCATTTCACGCAGCAGCAGCTCGACGGTCAGGCCACCTTCGCCAAGTCGGAGTGGAAGCAGGCGATGGAGAAGTACCTGCAGCTGCGCGACTCCGGCTGCTTCAACGACAGCCCCAACGGCGTCGGCTACGACGAGCAGATGCAGCTCCTCGGCCAGGGCAAGGCGCTGGGCGCCGTGCACGTGCTGTCCGCCGTGCAGTCGGCGCTCAACTCCGCGCCGCAGGGCACCACGTTCTCGATGACGCCGTTCCCGGCCACTGACAGCGCCGAGGCCACCTACCTCCCGGTGTCGGTCGGCATCGTGTACGGCGTCAACGCCAAGGCCAAGAACCCGGCCCTGGCCAAGAAGTTCATGCAGTTCCTCGCCTCGTCCGAGGGCCAGGCCCTCTACGCCGAGGAGTCCGGCAGCAGCCCCGCGCTGGACAGCCCGGCCTTCCAGCCCGACGCGCTCCAGCAGCCGGTGCTCGACGCGGTCAAGGCCGGAAAGTCCACCCTCTACCCCGACCAGGGCTGGCCCGGCCCGAAGGTGCAGCAGGAGCACCTGACCTCGGTCCAGGAGCTGTTCAACGGGACGATCGACGTGCCGACCCTGCTGGGCCGCATGGACCAGGCGTTCGGAGAGGCCAAGTGAACGTCGAGGCCTGCCTCTGGATCACCCCCAAGATCTTCGACGATCTGGACGATCCGGCTCCCGGTGTGGCGGCGTTCTTCGACCACCACGCCGGCTGGCTGGCCGACCGGCCCGTCACCATCGTGTTCTGCGCGGGCAACGGCGACCACGTGCTGAACTACGCCGGCCGCGACGCCTGGGACCACCGTTTCGACTGGGCCCGCTACAACTGCTTCGCGCTCGCGCCCGGCGGGCCCGCTGCCGCTGCCAGGGCGCACAACCGCGACTGGCTGGCCAGGGTGCGCGACGGCGGCGAGCGCTCGTCGAACCCGTACTCGGCGGGGCCCATGTTCACGCTGTCCGAGCAGCCGATGGACTACCGGACGCTGGCCGGCGTCTACGCGGCCGTGCGCGCCGAGGCGCGGCGGCGCGGCCTGCGGGTGAGCCTGCTGGAGTACCTGGAGCCGGGCCCGGAGTTCTGCCGCAGCGAGTGGAAGACGGAGCGGCACCCGGAGGTGGCCTCCGGCACCGCCGACGCCGGCGGGCACGTCGTGCCGGGCGTCATCGACGTGACGGCGCCGCTCGCGGCCGACCCCCGCCCGTACGCCGCCTTCCCCGGCGGCATCGCGGCCGGGCTGGCGGCCGGCGACTTCGTGGCCGCGCAGGCGGCCGCGTTCACGGCCGACTTCGAGCTGGACGGGATCATGCTCGGCAACCAGTTCGGCCTGGTCGGCTTCTGGCACCCGGACAACGCGCCGCCGCTCACGCCTGAGCGGTCGGCCGGGATCGAACGGTTCTTCCTGCGGCTGCGCGAGGCCATGGGCGACCGGCTCGTCTACTGGATGGACACGTACTGGCGGGCGGAGGTGGAACGGGCGGCCTGGGGCATGACGGACGCCGCCTACCGATCGCTCGACGCGATCCTGGTCAGCACGTTCGCCGTGCTGGTCGAGCGCACCGAGATCGTGCCCAACCTGCTCAGCAAGGCCGCGCTCGGCGGGCCGCGGACGCTGCTCGGGCTCGACTTCGTCGACCCCTGGTACTGGTACCGGACCTACCTGGACGACCGGCGTACCTACCTCTACCAGCGGGAGGTGCTGGCCGCCCACGCCGGCTCCGTGGCCGGGGTGTCGTTCTTCGCGAACGACACCTTCGGCCACTTCGTGCCGGAGCCCGAGCTGGCGGCCACCCTGGAAGCGGTCAGGAAGGCGGACGTTCAGGAGGGGCGGCCGTCCTGGTGGGGAGGCGAGAACTGGCCGTAACGGACGTCGCGCGTCTGGTCGCCGAGGTACGGCTGCCCCGCCTGCCCGTGCTGGTAGCCGTAGCTCCCGCCGTTGTACCCGTACGGCTGCACCGGGGGTGAGACGTGGGCCTGGTTCGCGGGAAGCTGGTGCTGCTGCCACGGGGGCGGCGGGATCGAGCCGTACGGGGGCGGCGTCGCGGCGGCCCGGCGGCGGCGCCGTCCGAGCAGCTTCACCAGCACCACGGCGAGCACGAGCACGAGCAGCGCGCCCGCCCCGATCAGCACCCACATGAGGACGGGGCGGGGCGACTCGTCCTTGCCCGCCGAGATCGCCGCCTGCGTGTCGCTGATGTACTTGGCCACGTACGGGTGGTTCGGGAAGAGCGCCTGCACCTCGCGGAACTTCGGCAGCGCGTCCTCGAAGTAGTTGCGGAAGTAGTCGTTGAGCGCCTCGTTGTACCGGGTCGTGGTGATGGCCTGGGCGGGCTTGACGTTCTTCTCGCCGAGCTTCTCCTTGACAATGCTCACCGGCAGCACGAAGCTCTCGCTCTCCGAGGCCTCGCCGCCCTCGCTCACCGTGCCGGCGATCAGCATGCCGATGACCTTGCCGTCCTTGCTGAACACCGGCCCGCCGGAGTTGCCGTGATAGGACGGGGCCTGCGTCTGGATGTACGGCACGCCGGTCTGGGTGGTGCGCTTGGCGTTGTACGGGCCCTCCGTCAGCGCCGGCTCCAGCTTCGACTCCAGGCTGAAGAACGGGGTGTTCGTGACCAGGCCGGGGAAGCCGCTGATGTAGAGCGTGTCGCCGGTGCGCACGTCGGCGTCGTCGCCGAGCGGGACGGTCGGCAGGTTCTGCTGGCCGTTCACCTTGAGCAGCGCGAAGTCCTTGCCGGGGTAGCTCTCGCCCACCGAGACCAGCTCGGCCGGGGTCGCCTTGGCGGTCTTGTCCACGCCGCCGCCCGGCAGGCTCTGCAGCACCGACAGGCTCTGCTGCAGGTTGCGGATCTTCATGTGACCGGTGTTGAAGGTGACGTAGATCTGCTGCGCGAGCTTGAGGATCTCCTCGTCGGCCTCGATGCCCTGCAGCCCCGAGATGATCTCCTTGGCGTCCTGCTCGTTGAACTTGGCCAGCGCCTGCTGCGCGAAGAGCCGGCTCAGCTCGGTCTCGCCGACCTGGACGCAGTGGGCTCCGGTGACCATGTACCCGTCGGGTGTGACCCACCAGCCGGTGCACAGGCCGCCGACCTCGGCCTCGACCGTGCGCTCCGGGGTGGTCTCGGTGAGGTAGGTGTCCACGTCGGCGGCGATCCGCTGGAAGAGCCACTTGGCGATGCTGCGCTCGTCCGAGGAGATCTTGCCTGCTTGCACGGCCTCGACGGCCTGCTGCGTGAGCCCGTTGAACGCGGTCTCGTTGATCGTGCTGGTCGGGACGGCGACCGTGCCGGTGTAGGTGAAGCTGGTCAGCTGGACCGCGGGCTGCGTCCGGGCCGCCAGCCAGGTGCCGACGGGGATGTCGGGCCGCTCGTCGGGCGCGGTGTCGGCGGCTGCCGGGAGGGTGGGCAGTGCCACCGCCACGACGGCCGTCGCGACCGCGGCGATCTTCGTCAACCTTGTCCTGAAATATCCGCTCACGTATGGAGATGGTGTGGGCGGGCTCTTGTCCATGGCTTGGAGCCGACTGGGAACGCGGCCGTTCGGAAGCTTTTGGTGCTCCAGTGGGCCCCCACTGGAGCGCCCTCAATCTAACGGCGGGCTGTCCGCTTTGTCTAGGTTTATTGTCAGGTGACTCAATTGAGGGTGTTGCTGATCTCCTCGTCCGACAGCGCCCGGTCCCAGAGCGCCACGTCGGCCACCGCGCCCGGCCAGAAGTCCACGGCGGTGACGTACGTGGCCCGCCCCAGATAGAAGGGGCCCGAAGCCTGGCGGGTCGGCTCGGCGATGGCCTTGGCGCCCTCCGGCCTGCCGTTCACGTAGATCCGGATCTCGCCGGCCGGTTGATCGTGCACCGCCGTCAGACGCACCCACGCGCCCAGCTCGGCGGTGGTGCGGGAGACGACCCTGGTCGCGTCGAAGTCGCTGGTGCCGTGCACGGAGAACGACCAGTACGCGCCCTCGGCCGGGCAGAAGCCGTCCGGCTCGCCCGCTCCCGTGCACCACATGTGCTGGAGGGTGTAAGAGAAGACGTCCTCGGTCGAGTCCTGGCTCAGCACGGCGGCGAAGCTCGACTCCTCCGGCAGCCGGTCGATGCGGGCTCGGGCCGTGACGGTGAAGCTGCGCGCCGGGTCGATGGTCGCTGCTTCCTCGGTGGCGGCGTAGGCCTTGACGCCGTCGAACAGCAGGGCGTTCGTGTTCGGGGCGGGCGAGTGGGGGGCCCAGCGGGTGCCGGTGCGTAACAGCAGCTCGGCCGGACCCGCCGAGTCGGCGGTACGCGTGCCTGTGCCTTCGTGGAGCAGCCATCGGTGGCGTGCGCCTGCCGGGGTGGTGGTGCCGGGGGTCGGGTTCCTGCCGGTGTTTCCGGGGCTGGCGGGGTCGGCCGTTCCCGCGGCGGCGCCGGTCGTGCGCGAGGCGGCGGGGTCGGCGTCGCCCGTGGCGGCGTACCGGAGGATGGCCACCGAGCAGGCGGCGAAGACGACCAGCACGGCGGCGACCGCCCCGACCAGCAGGCCCGTCCGCCGCCTCGCCGGCGCGGTGGGCGACTCGCCCGCCCCGCCACCCATCTCAACGCCCGCCCCGCCGCCTGCCCAAGCGCCCGGCCCGGTGCCGAGCCCGCCGCTCCACCCGGTGCCTGCCCGGGCGCCCGGTCCGCCGCCCGCCCCGGCGCCCGGCCCTCCGATTGGTCGCTGGGTGAGCACTCCGGGCGGAGGCGCTTGCTGGAGGGCGAGGCGCTGGGCCTCCGGCTCCACCACCGTGCCGTGGCCGATCAACGACTGCAGCACCTGGAGGGAGGTCGGCCGCTCGCCGGGGTTCTTGGCCAGGCAGCGCGCGAGCACGTCGCGCAGCGGCGCGGGCACGCCGTCCAGGTTCGGGGCGGCGTGCAGGATGCGGTGCGCCACCGCAGGGAAGGGCCCCTGGCCGAAGGGCGGGCCGCCGGTCGCGGCGAAGACCACCGTGGCCGCCCACGCGAACACGTCCGTGTGCGGCCCGGCGGGCTGCTCTCTGAGCTGCTCGGGCGCCATGTACGGCGGCGTCCCCAGCATGGAGCTCGTCATGTGCCCGTCGGACTCCAGAGCGCGGGCGATGCCGAAGTCCACCACGCGCGGCCCGTCCGGCCCGATCAGCACGTTGGCCGGCTTGAAGTCCCGGTGGACCACCCGCGCGCCGTGGATGGCCGCCAGCGCGGTGATGGTGTGGGTGGCCAGCCGTTCCAGCGCGTTGCCCGTGAAGACGCCGTTGCGTTCCACCGTCGCCTGGAGCGACAGGCCGGGGACGTACTCGCTGACGATGTAGGGCCGCTCGCCCAGCACGTCGGCGTCCAGGATCGCGGCGGTGTGCGCCTGCGGGACGCTGCGCGCGGCCTCCACCTCCCGCGCGAAGCGGGCGCGCGCCTGCGGGTCGGGCAGGCCGTCCGCCCTGAGCACCTTGATGGCGACCTGTCGCCCGCTCGGGTCGCGTCCGAGGTAGACGACGCCCTGCCCGCCGGCGCCCAGACGGGCCTGGACGGCGTAGCGGGAGATCTGCCGCGGGTCCTCGAGGGCGAGGGGGAGGAGGTCGGCTTGGTCGATCATGGCACCTTACTTGGGTCGCGGTGCGGGGCCGTGTTGCCACTTCGGCCCCATCTTTTCGTGGCTTGAGGGTTGGACGGGGAGAAATCGCCGACTCGGGACGCGGGACCATCATCTTGACCCACGGCCGACGCACCCTGGTGACGCCCGTCGGCCACCGCCCATCGCTACGGCTCCTCGGATGGTGGCCAGCCGCCCGCAGCCGGTGGGGGAGACTATGACCATGCTGCACGGCCGAGAGGCGGAACAGGCGACGATCGACCGGCTTCTCGCCGCCCGCACAGGCGTGCTGGTCCTGCGAGGTGAGGCAGGGATCGGGAAGAGCGCCCTGCTGGAACACGCGGCCACCACCGCCGAGGCCCGGGTGTTGCGGGTCAGCGGGATCGAGTCGGAGGCCGAGCTGCCGTTCGCCGCCCTGCACCTGCTTCTGCGGCCGATGCTCGACCACATCGGCGCGTTGCCGGAGCAGCAGGCGGACGCCCTCATGAGCGCGCTGGGCCTAGGGAGGGCGGCGGCCGGTGACCGCTTCCTCATCCGGCTCGCCACGTTGAGCCTGCTGACGGAGCTGGCGGCCGACCAGCCGCTGGTGTGCCTGGTGGACGACGCCCACTGGCTGGACCAGGAGTCCGCGGACGCGCTGCTGTTCGTGGCCCGCCGCCTGTACGCCGAGCCCATCGTGATCGTGTTCGCCGCGCGCGACGACGGAGGGAACTTCCTCACCCCGGGCCAGCCGGAGCTGCGGCTGACGGGGCTGGCACAGGAGCCGGCCGCCCGGCTGCTGGCGGAGCGGGCTGGGTGGCTCGCGCTGGCCGCACGCGAAGTGATCGTGGCCGAGGCCCAGGGCAACCCTCTGGCGCTGCTCGAACTGCCGCACACGCTCACGCCGGACCAGCGGGCCGGCGCCCTTGCCCCGCTGGCGTTCTCCCTCGGCGGCGCGGAACCGGTCGCCGGGCGGGTGCTGGCCGGTTTCCGCGTCCGGATCCAGCAGCTTCCCGCCGCTTCCCGGGCCTGTCTGCTGGTGGCGGCGCTGGACGACAGCGGCGACCTCGACACCCTCAACCGCGCCCTGCGCGGCATGGGAGTCTCGCTCACCGACTTCGCCGCCGCCGAACGCGCCGATCTGCTCCGCATCACGGGGGCGGGCGTGGTCTTCCGCCATCCCCTCGTCCGTACGGCGGCGCGGCTGGCGGCGGACGTCGCCCAGCGCGTGGCGGCGCACCAGGCTCTGGCCACGGCGACCGACGAGGACCGCAGGGCCTGGCATCTGGCGGCGGTGGCCATGGGCCCCGACGAGCAGGTGGCCGGGGCGCTGGAGGAGGCCGCCGTCCGCGCCGCGAGCCGCGGTGGCCGTGCGGCCGCGTCGGCGGGCTACGAGCGGGCGGCCCAGCTCTCCGCCGAGCCGGCCGCGCGGGCCCGCCGCTGGGCCGCGGCAGCGTCGGCCGCCCTGGACGCCGGCCTCTGGCGGCGCGCCGAAGAACTCACCCGCCGCGCCTCACCCGCCGGCTCCCCGGCGGGCTCTCCGCCCATGCCGCAGACCGTGCCGCCTGCTGCGCCGTCTGGCGTGCTGCCGACCGTGCCGACCGCGGCGGTGCCGGGCGCAGCGTTTGGACCGGCGGTGTGGGCCGAGCTGGCGCGGGTACGTGCGATGCTGGCCTTCCAGGACGGCCGGCCGCTGGAGGCCACCCGCCTGCTCCACGGCGGCGTCGAAGCCCTGGGCCAGACCGACCCGGAGACAGCGCTGTCCATGCTGAGCCTGGCCATCATCTTCACCTGGAGCAGCCCGCCCCACCCCGACCAGATCGCCCTGTCCCGCCGCACCGCCGAGCTCATCCCGCTCCTCGAAGGACCGCTGGGTGTGATCGACGAGTTCAACCGGGAGGTGTGCGGTCTGCTGGAGGGCGACGACATGGCCGCGATCACCTCGCCCACCGGGGCCGGGCTGAGCGAGCCGACGCTCCCGTTCGAGCTGCGGGTCATGGCCACGAATCTGGGTTTCGTGCACGGCAGCCAGCGCGCGATGCTGGCCGACGCGGGTGACCTGGTGGCGGAATGCCGCCGGGCCGGACGGGTCGGACGCCTGCCGCAGGCCATGATGCTGCAGGCTGCCGCGCAGATCATCAACGGCCGGCATCACGCCGCGCGGTCGAGCGTGAGCGAGGGGCTGCAGATCGCCGCGGACATCGACCAGCCGTACTGGCACAACTACCTCACCGGCGTCTCCGCGTGGCTCGCCGCGGTGGCCGGCGCGGAGCAGGAGTGCCGGGAGCTGATGGAGCGGGCGCTCGCGGCCGAGACGTGGATGACCGGCGCGGGCTGGGCCGGCTACGCCTTCGTCATGCTGGACCTGGGGGCGGGCCGTTACGCCTCGGTGCTGGACCGCATGGACCGGATCGCCGCCGGCCCGGCGCGGCACGCCTTCATCTGGCGCTACGCCTGCCCGGACGTCGTCGAGGCGGCGGTCCGGGCCGGGAGCGCCGAGCGGGCACACCCGGCGCTCGATCGTTTCACCGCCTGGGCGCGGGCCACCGGGCAGCCGTGGGCGCTGGCCGTACTGGAGCGTTGCCAGGCCCTGGTGACCGGTGACGGTGCGCGTTACCAGCGGGCCCTCGCCCTGCACCGCGAGGCGGAGCACCCGTTCGAGCAGGCGCGCACCGAGCTGTTGTACGGCGAGTGGCTGCGCCGCCATCAGCGCCGCGCCGAGGCGCGCGCCCATCTGAACGCCGCCATGGAGACTTTCGCCAGGCTCGGCGCCCACCCGTGGGCCGACCGCGCGGCGGCGGAGCTGCGCGCCACCGGAGTGTCGCTCGCCTCCCGCGAACGCGACCGGGATCCGCTGGCCGCGCTCACCCCGCAAGAGCTGCACGTCGTACGGCTGGCCGCGGCCGGTGCCTCCAACCGGGAGATCGGCACGCAGCTCTTCCTCAGCCCGCGCACCGTGGCCTACCACCTGTACAAGGCCTTCCCCAAGCTGGGCATCACCACCCGGGCCGAGCTGGCCAGGCTCGTGGTGACCTAAGCACGCCGGGGTGCCGTCGCGGTCACTACCGTCATGTGACGGAGGCGGTCGTACGGCACGGCTTCCTAGCCTCGGCGGCATGAACATCCCCACCTATTCACTGGCGGAGCGGGACCGCCGCTGGGCGCTCGCCCGCGAGATCATGGAAGCGGAGGGCGTGCAGGCTCTCATCGTGTACGGCGAGCACGAGTGCGCGGACCTGGCGCCGTTCGCGCCGGACGTCTACTTCACCAACGACCGCCCCGGCGCGATCGTCATCTTCTGCCGCGACGCCGACCCCATCGAGCTGACCTGGTCCACGCTCCCCGTCGCCGACCACATCGAGGCCGGCCGGCGCGGCGAGACGCTGTGGATGCCGCCGGAGCGCATCCGCGTCGCCAGGCACGCGGCGGGCGTGGTGGAGGTGCTGCGGGAGCACCATCTGGAGACGGCGGCGGTCGGGGTGCTGGGGCTGGACCCCTACCCGCCCTTCCACATCAACCCGATCATGCCGCACGGGTTGTGGAGCCAGGTGCTGGCCGAGCTGCCCGAGGTGAGCTTCAGGCCTGTCGGGCTGAGCTACCTGTTCGCCACGATCTGCCAGTCGGAGGAGGAGCTGGCGGTCGTCCGGCATGCGGCGCGGACCGGGGACGCCATGGCCGAGGCGATGCTGGCGGCGGCCCGGCCGGGTGTCAGCGAGGCGGAGGTCTACGCGGCCGGCATGGCGGCGGCGTTCCGGCGCGGGCTGGCCGCCCCCGGCATGTTGTTGTCGTCCGGTCCGGGCTTCGTCTCGTGGGGACCGCCCGCCTGGTCCTACCGGCCGCAGGCGCCGCGCGTCATCGAGGAGGGCGATGTGGTCATGGCCGAGGTGTTCTGCCGCTTCGGCATGAAGGAGACCCAGCACCAGGTCGCCATCGCCGTCGGTGAGCCGCACCCCGACATCGAGGCCGGCGCGAAGGTGGCGCGGGCGAGCTACGAGGCGGGCCTGGCCGCGGCCCGTCCAGGCAACACCTTCGGCGACGTGGTGGAGGCCATGCGGGCGCCTTTGAGCGACGCCGGCGCCTGGAACGTCCACCCGCTGATCCACACGCTCAACCCCATGGGCCCGGTCTGCGGATTCGGCGCCGGTCTGCACCGGCTGCCCGAGGCGGCGCGGTACGGCCGGCTGTTCGACGTGCCGACCATGGGGGGCGAGTTGCCCCTGGCACCCGGGATGACGTTCGCCTTCGAGCCCAACGCCGTAATCGGCGATCACCTGACCAATCTCGGCGGAACCGTCGTGATCGGCAAGGACGCCCCGATCGAGCTCAACCCCTTCACCGCTCAGCTCCTGAGGAGCCACCCGTGATCACCATCGAGCACGCCGCCGGCTACCCGTACTCCCCGGAGGCCGTTTTCGCCGTCCTGTCCGATCTGGAGGGGTACCCGGCCTGGCAGGCGGACGTCCTGGAGGCGCGCGTGGACGGGCCGCCGCGCGAGGGCGCGGCGGTCGCGCAGGTGCGCAAGGTGATGGGACGGCGCACCGAGCTCGACCTCACCGTCACCGAGTACGTCCCTGGAGAGCGGCTCACGATCCGGACCGCCGAGGGCGTCCGTCCAGGAGTGACCCAGAGGTACGCCGTGCGCCCGTCCGCCGGCGGGTGCCGGGTGGAGTTCGGGCTGGAGCTGGACGGGGTGCCGAAGATGGCGGAGCACCTGGTCCGCGCCCAGCTCGGCAAGCAGGTGCCGTTGCTGTTCGAGCGCCTCGGCGCACTCCTGGAGGCATGATGACGGCGCACATCCCGGACCGCGAGCTGGCCGAGCGGCCGAGCCGGTACTCCGGGCCCAATCTCTCGCCCGCGGGCCTGCGCCTGACGCCCACCGCCCTCGCGGACGGCGTGCACGCGCTCATGGCCACGATCCCGCCCAAGGACAACAACGGGCTTGTCGCCGGCCGGGACGCCGCCCTGGTCATCGACGCGGGGATCACCCCGGAGGTGTCCACGCTCATCCAGGGCGTGGCCGCCGGGCTGACCGACCGGCCGCTGCGCTACCTGGTCAACACGACCTACCACGGCGACCACACCTTCGGGAACCTGGCCTTCCCCGAGGACACCGTCATCGTGTCGTCGCGGGCGAACAAGGAGAACATGGCCGATCTCGGCTACGAGAAGCAGCTCAGGTCGGGCAACATGTACGGCGACGAGTCCCTGCTGGACGCGGTGACCCGATGGCGCAGGCCGGACGTCGTCTTCGACGCCTTCGCCGAGATCGATCTGGGTGGGCGGACGGTCGAGCTGTGGCACTTCGGCCCCGGGAACGGACCCGGCGACACGGTCGTGCACGTTCCCGACGCGCATGCCGCCTGGACGGGGAACCTGCTGTGTCACGCGGGCATCGCGCACATGCTGCTGCAGGGCGGTCCCGAGCCGTACGTGGCAACGCTGCGCAGGATGAAGGAGGCGCTGCCCGGCCTGGAGACGATCGTGCCGGGGCACGGGCCCGCCGGTAACGGCCACGCCGCCATCGACGCCCTGCTCGCCTATCTGGAACGGTTGCACGACGAGGTTTTGGCCGCGGTGGAGTCCGGCCGCACGCTGGAGGAGACGACGGCCGCGTGCACCGACCCGTGGGCGGACGGCCTCGATCCGGTGCTGACGGCGGCGCTGGCCGCGTACCGGATCCCTCAGGACGTCGTCGGCCGGGCGATGCTCGACCTGTGCCGGAACCTGCACCGGCTCAACGTCCTGGCCACGTACCGCCTCTACACCCGCTGAGCCGGACCTCATTCCACCGTTTCTAACCACCTGGTAAGTTTTGCATCTACTGCAATGACGAAGGGACGGTGGGATGGGGATCTCGTTTCCTCAGGGCTTCCTGTGGGGTGCGGCGAGCAGCGCGCACCAGATCGAGGGCAACAACGTCGCCAGCGACCTGTGGGGGCTGGAGAGCCGGCTGCCCGAGCGCAGCGGCGACGCGTGCGACAGCTACCACCGCTGGCCGGAGGACCTCGACCTGGTGCGGGACCTCGGCCTGACCGCCTACCGGTTCGGCGTCGAGTGGGCGCGCGTCGAGCCGGTCGAGGGGCAGGTGTCGCGGGCCCACCTCGCGCACTACCGCCGCATGGTGGAGGGCTGCCTGGAGCGGGGCATCACCCCGATCGTGACGCTGCACCACTTCACCAGCCCGATGTGGTTCCAGCGGGAGGGCGGGTGGCGGTCCGGCGCGGCGGCCGGGCGGTTCCGCGCGTACGTGCGGGCCGTGCTGCCGATCCTCGACGGCGTCCCCTGGGTGTGCACGATCAACGAGCCCAACATGCTCGCGATGATGGCCGAGGCGATCAGGGACGGGCACCGCGAGCCAGGCGTGGCCGGCGCCATGGCGGCCCCCGACCAGGCGATGGCCGACGCGCTGGTCGCCGCGCACCGGGCCGCCCGCGAGGAGCTGGGCGCGGCGGGGCTGCGGGCGGGCTGGACCATCGCCAACCAGAACTTCCAGGCCGAGGACGGCGCCGAGGCCGAGCGGGACGCGTGGGCGTGGCCCCGCGAGGACCAGTTCCTGGAGGCGGCCAAGGGGGACGACTTCGTCGGCGTGCAGGCGTACACGCGGGTGCGGATCGGCAGGCAGGGCGCGCTGCCCGTGCCCGACGGCGCCCGCCGCACGCTCACCGGCTGGGAGTTCTACCCGGACGCGCTGGGCGACGCCGTCCGGCACACCGCGGGGAAGCTGCCCGGCGTGCCGATCCTGGTGACGGAGAACGGCATTGCCACCGCCGACGACGCCGAGCGCGTGGAGTACACGAGCGCGGCGCTGGCCGGGCTGCACGCGGCCCTGGCGGAGGGGGCCGACGTGCGCGGATACCTGCACTGGTCGCTGCTGGACAACTACGAGTGGGGCTCGTGGGCGCCGACGTTCGGGCTGGTGTCGGTGGACAGGGAGACGTTCGCGCGGGACGCCAAGCCCAGTGCGCGGTGGCTGGGCGAGGTCGCTCGTTCGAACGGACTCCGAGCCGCCGGTTGACACGGGGCGGGCACGTCCAACACCCTTTCACTATTCGATTAGTGAAAGGGTGTTGCGGGTGATCGAGTTCAACCTGGACAAGGGTTCGGGGGTGGCGACCTACTTTCAGCTCGTTCACCAGGTGAAACAGGCGTTGCGGCTGGGCACGTTGCGGCCAGGCGACCAGTTGCCCACCGCTCGCGAGGTGGTCGAGAGGCTGGCCATCAACCCCAACACGGTGCTCAAGGCGTATCGGGAGCTGGAGCGCGAAGGGCTGGTCGAGGGGCGGCCGGGGATGGGGACGTTCGTCCGGCAGGGCATCGCGGGCGCGACGCTCGCCGAGCACACGCGGCTGCGGCGCAGTCTGGAGGTCTGGGTGCGTGAGGCCCGCGCGGCCGGGCTCGATCAGGAGGATCTGCGGGCGCTGTTCAGCGTGGTGACGGCCGATGCCGCGAAGGAGGGCGCGGCGTGAGGTTCGGCAGAGGAGGGCGCGAGGTGGCGTCGGGCAGGGGACGGCGCGGCGTGGTGTCCAGCGGAGGAGGGCGCGGCGGGACGCCCGCGCTGGAGGCGACCGGGCTGGGGGTGCGTTACCGCCACACGTGGGCGTTGCGCGACTGCTCGCTGTCGGTGCCCGCCGGACGGGTGGCGGCGCTCGTCGGGCCGAACGGCGCGGGCAAGACCACGCTCATGCACGCGGCCGTCGGCCTGCTGCGTCCCGCGCGGGGCAGCGTCCGCGCGGCCGGCGAGGTGGCGTTCGTGGCGCAGGACAAGCCGCTGTACGAGGGCTTCACCGTCGCCGAGATGCTCACCTTCGGCCGCCGCATGAACCACCGTGTGGACCACCGCTGGGGCGGCCGCATGAACGGCCGCTGGGACGGCAGTGCAGCCGCTGCCCGGCTCGCCCGGCTGGGCATTCCGCTGGAGCGGAAGGTGAGCGCGCTGTCGGGTGGGCAGCAGGCGCAGGTGGCGGTCACGCTGGCGCTCGCCGTCCGGCCGGACCTGCTCGTGCTGGACGAGCCGCTGGCCAACCTCGACCCCCTCGCCCGCCACGACGTGATGCGCTCGATCATGGCGGAGGTGGCCGATCGGGAGCTGACCGTGCTGCTGTCCTCGCACGTCGTCTCAGATCTGGAGGAGACGTGCGACTGGCTGGTGGTGCTGAACGGCGGCCGGTCGCAGGTCAGCGGCGACATCGAAGAGCTGCTCGACGGGCATCTCGTGCTGACCGGCCCGGACGGGGCGTCGGCGGCGGGGGCCCAGGTGGTGAGCGCGAGCCGTACCGGCAGGCAGGTCAGCATGCTGGTCAGGGGCGCCTGCCCGCCCGATCCGCGCTGGCAGGCACGGCGCCCTGGGCTGGAGGAGCTCGTCATGGGCTATCTGCGCAGCCCTGAGGCGGCGGCGCTGCCCGCTCCGACGGGGGTGGACGCGTGATCTGGGTGACCTGGCGCCAGCACCGGGCGCAGATCCTTGTGACGGCGGGCTTCCTGGCGCTGCTGGGCGTGCTGCTGCTGGGCTCGGCGATCGAGGCGAGCCGGTACGTGGCCGAGCACGCCCCGCCTGGCTGCCCGGGACCCGCCGTGGCGTGCGGTGACGTGGCCGTGGCGCTCGGGCAGCGCTACGACGCGGTCTACTCGGTGTTCGGCTGGATGCCGCTGGTTGCCCCCGCGCTGATCGGGGCGTTCTGGGGAGCGCCGCTGCTCGGCCGCGAGTACGAGCGCGGCACCCACCGCCTGGCCTGGACGCAGTCCGTGCCCGTGTGGCGGTGGCTGGCGGTCAAGCTGTCGGTCCTGGGCGCGGCGGTCGTGGCCGGGGGGCTGCTCCTGTCGCTCATGGTGAGCATGTGGCGGCCCGTGTTCAGGGCGGGAGTCGACTCCGCGTTCGGCAACATCGGTGTGTTCAACATGGTCGGGGTGGAGCCGGCGGCGTGGTGGCTGTACGCGTTCGCGCTGGGCACGCTGGCCGGCACCCTCTTCCGGCGGACGCTGCCCGCGATGGCGCTGGTCGTCGCCGGGGTGGTGGTGACCATGTTCGCGCTGTTCCAGGTGAGCGACCACTACGCCGAGCCGGTGCGGATCGAGCTGTCCGGCACCGTGCTGCTCGACGATCCCGATGCCCGGCTGGTGAGCTCCGCCTGGGTGGAGCCGTCAGGGAAGGAGGTCGCCGAGCCGGTCGGCACCGGCTGCCCGCGCCGGGTGGACGCGGGACAGAGCAGCAGGAACGCGGAGGCTTGGCAGGCGTGCCTGTTCGAGAAAGGGTATCGGTACGCGATATACCACCATCCGGCGTCCCGGTTCTGGCGCTTCCAGTGGACCGAGGCGGGGATTCTGGTACTCGCCTCGATGGCCTTCTGCGGCCTGGCCGTGCGCCGCACCCTCCGCAGCCCCGGTTGAAGGCCGATGGGTGACAGGGGCGGATGGGGGAGCGGCGGTTGACGGCACCGGCGGTTCGAAAGGCGTTCAGGACCCGGCCCGGACGGCGGCGAGGAGGTCGTCCACGACCTGGGCCGTCAGACCCAGCCCGAACGTGCGGAACTTGATCAGCGGGATGCCGAGCGCCAGCCCCAGCAGCGCCGGGTCCGCCTCGGCGAGGCCCGCCGCCGCCCCGCTCAGCCGCTCCTTCAGCACCCGCCCGCCCACCGGGTGCGCCAGCCACTCGCCCAGAGTGGACATCGCGGTCAGCGGCGTCACGTGGCCGTCGCCCGGCGTGCGCACCTCGGCCCGCAGCCGGATGTCCCTGGAGGACGCGCCGACCTCGACGAGGAAGGAGCCGGGCTCGATCCGCCAGCCGCCGCGCTCCACCGACCACTGGGCCAGGTCGCGCCCGGTGAGCGGCAGCCGCACCCGCTCGCTCGCCCCCGGCGCGGGCCCGACCTTGGCGAAGCCGCGCAGCGTGTGGCGGGGACGGGTGGGCCGCTCCTCCTCGAAGGCCACGTAGAGCTGCGCGACCTCCTGCGCGTGCCGCTCCCCGGTGTTGGTGACGGTGAACTCCACCTGCCACTCGTTCCCGCCGGTCTCGCGGACCTCCAGGTCGGAGTAGGCGAAGCTGGAGTAGGTGAGGCCGTGGCCGAAGGGGTAGGCCACCTCGGTGCCGAGCGTGTCGTGGTGCCGGTAGCCGACGTAGCGGCCCTCGCCGTACAGGACGTGCCCGTCGGAGCCGGGGAAGTGCAGGTGGCAGGGCACGTCGGCGAGGCGCAGCGGGATCGTCTCGGTGAGGCGTCCCGACGGGCTGTGCGTGCCGAGCAGCAGGTCGGCGAGCGCGGCCCCGCCCGCCTGGCCGAGCAGCCACCCCTCCAGTACGGCGGAGGCGTGCTCCTGCCAGCCGGCGACCGAGACGACGCCGCCGTTGGAGAGCACGACGACGACCTTCCGGCAGGCCTCGGCCACCCGGCGCAGCAGCGCCACCTGGCCGGCGGGCAGGTCGAGGCTGGTGCGGTCGAAGCCCTCGGACTCCTCGGCGTCCGCCAGGCCGAGGAACACGACGGCCACGTCGGCGTCGGCGGCCGTGCGCACCGCCTCGTGCTCCAGATCGGGGTCGGGTGTTCCGTCGGGCCGGTAGCCGGGGGCGAACGTCACGTCCATCGCGGTGCGCAGCGCGTCCAGGGCGTTGTCGAGCTTGGTGGGGACCACGTGGGAGCTGCCGTGGCCCTGGTAGCGCGGGCTGCGGGCCTGCTCGCCCAGCACCGCGACGCGCAGGCCGGGGGCGAGCGGCAGGACGCCGTCGTTCTTCAGCAGCACGGCCGAGGCGCGGGCGGCCTCCCGGGCCAGCTCGTGGTGCGCGTCGGCATCCCAGGTGTCATGGCGTGGCCGGGCGCGCACCCGTTCGGCCAGGCGGAGCACCCGTCCGGCCGCCACGTCCAGGACGGACTCGGCCAGGCGCCCGTCCCGCACCGCCGCCACGATCTCGTCGTCGGTGCCTGTGGGCGGCATCTCCAGGTCGAGCCCCGCCTCCAGCGCCGCCACCCGATCGTTGACCGCACCCCAGTCCGACATCACCAGCCCGTCGAACCCCCACTCCCCGCGCAGGAGGTCGGTCAGCAGCCACCGGTGCTGGCTGGCGTGGACGCCGTTGACCCGGTTGTAGGCGCACATCACCGCGTACGGCCCCGCCTCCCGCACGATGTGCTCGAAGGCGGGCAGGTAGATCTCGCGCAGCGTCTGCTCGTCCACGTCGGCGCTGACCCGCATGCGGTCGGTCTCCTGGTTGTTGACCGCGAAGTGCTTCACGCACGCCCCGACGCCGAGCGACTGGACGCCGTTCACCACGGCCGCCCCCATCACGCCGGTGAGGTGCGGGTCCTCGGAGAAGTACTCGAAGTTGCGACCGCACAGCGGGGAGCGCTTGATGTTCACGCCGGGCCCGAGGACCACGTCCACGCCGAGCGCGACGGCTTCCGCGGCCAGGGCGGCGCCCACGCGCCGGGCGAGCGCGGGGTCCCAGGAGGAGCCGAGCGCGACGGCGGGCGGGAAGCAGGTGGCGGGCACGCTCCTGCGCAGCCCCAGCGCGTCGCCGTCAGCGGGGGAGCCGCCTTGACGGCGGATGCCGTGCGGGCCGTCGGACAGCGTGAGTGCGGGCACCACGTCGCGCACCGCCGTGGTGTGCCAGGTGCCGCTCCCGGACGTCAGCGACGCCTTCTCCACCAGGGTGAGTTTCATCCGAGCATCCTTTTAGGGTTTGGGGTCCAGTCCGAGCTGCCGCAGGAACGTGATCACCGCGGCGCGCATGTCCACCTGGTCGGGGTCGAGCAGCCACTGCGTCTGCAGCCCGTCGATGAGCGCGATGAGCTGGGCGGCGACCGCGCCAGGATCGTGCGGCAGTGGCGGTGTGGACCGCGCGAACAGGATGCCGAGCAGCCACGCCGCCTGCCGCCGCAGCCTGCGGTAACGCTTGACGAAGTAGTCGTGGGCGGGATGGCCGGGGTCGGCCGCCTCGCCGGAGATCTTGACGTAGAGGCCGACGAGGCCGGGGGTGCCCATGTTCCTGGCCACCTGGTCGACGATGCGGTCGAGCAGCTCTTCCGGTGACAGGTCGACGTCGCGCCCGTGCATCAGCTCGCCGTCCACCTCGTCGCGGCGGCTGAGCACGTCGATGAGCAGGCTCTCCTTGCCGGGGAAGTGGTGCAGCAGGCCGGCGTGGGTCAGCCCGGCGTGCGCGGCGATGTCGCGCAGCGACACGGCGTGGAAGCCGGAGCGCGAGAACAGCTCTGTGGCGGAGTCGAGGATGCGCGCGCGGGTGCGCTCTCCCTTGCTGCCTCGACGTGGCGTCGGTTCGCTCACCGGCCTGCCCTTCTGCGGTTACGTGCCGTGGTAGGGCGAGAGTAGCCCGCGAGAATTAAACCTACCACGTGGTTAGTTTTGCGGTGTATGCTCCCCGGCAAACGAGACGGAGTGAGCGCCATGAAGAGATCCGCCACCGCAGCCCTCCTCGTCACCGCGAGCCTGATCGCCGGCTGTTCCGGCCCCGGAGGCGGCGGTACGGCGGGCGGCGCGCGCACGACACTGGACATCGCGACGATGACCCTGCCGCAGAGCCTCGACCCCAAGGACGCCAACGGCAGCGCGCTGCCGTTCTTCCAGGCGGTCTACGACACGCTGATCAAGCGCGAGCCCGACGGCACGTACAGCCCGATGCTCGCCACCGAGTGGTCCTACGACGACGCGCTCACCAAGCTGAGCCTCACCCTGCGCGGCGACGTGAAGTTCGACGACGGCACGCCGTTCGACGCCGAGGCCGTCAAGGCGAACATGGAGCGCTTCCGCGAGGGCGGCGGCGCCCAGGCCAAGACGCTCGACGACGTCAAGAGCATCGACGTCGCCGACGCCACCCACGTCACGCTCGTGCTGAGCAAGCCCAACCCGGCCATGCTGTACTACCTGAGCGACGCCGCCGGCCTCATGGCCAACCCGAAGGACTTCGCCCAGGACGACACCCTGAAGACCAAGCCGGGCGGCACCGGGCCGTACGAGCTGGACCAGGGCCAGACCGTGATCGGCACCAAGTGGGTCTTCACCCGCACCGCCCGCTACTGGGGCGCCGAGCTGCCCTACGACACGATCACGATCAGCTACTTCGACAACGAGACCGCCATCGTCAACGGCATCAAGACCGGGCAGCTCAACGCCGCCCTCATCCAGGACGCCGACCAGCAGATCAGCGTCGAGAGCGACCCGAAGGTGAAGACCGCCAAGCAGGAGTTCGACTTCCAGGGCGTGTTCCTGTTCGACCGGGCCGGGGCGGTCACGCCCGAGCTGCGCGACCCCCGCGTCCGGCAGGCGCTGAACTACGCGATCGACCGCCCCACCATGCTGGCCAAGATCCGCCAGGGGCGCGGCGCCGTCACCAGCCAGGTCTTCGGGCCCGCCACGGCCGCCTACAAGCCGGAGCTGGACACGTACTACACCTTCGACCAGGCCAAGGCCCGCGCGCTGCTCAAGGAGGCCGGCCACGAGAGCGGCTTCACGCTGAAGCTGCCGCGCATCCCGGCCATCGTCTCCGACGCGCTGGCCGCCTCGCTCCAGGCCGACCTGGGCGCCGTCGGCGTCAAGCTGGTCTGGGACGACCTCGACCCCGGCTCCGCCGTCCAGCGCATCTTCAAGGACCGCGCCTACTCCGGCATGGTCATGAACATGGGCCAGTCGTCGGCCGACTGGGTGGCGGTCGGCGAGGTCGTGCTGCCCGGCGCGTTCAACATGTTCGGCTACACCGACGACACCGTGAAGAAGCTGCTGCCCAGGATCCAGGGCAGCACCGCGCGGGACGCCAAGGCCGACCTCCAGGCGCTCAACGAGCACCTCGTCGCCGACGGCTGGTTCATGCCCTTCTACCGGATGACGTACCTGCACGTCTCCGACGGAAGCGTGACGATCAAGCCGCAGGACGGCATGGCCGTGCCCGCCATCTACAACTACGCGCCCGCGCAGTGATGCTCGGCTTCGTCCTGCGCAGGCTCGCGGCCGGGCTCCTCCTCGTGCTGGTGATCTCCTTCCTCTCCTACACGCTGCTGTCGATCCCCGGCCTCGACGTGGGCAGGCAACTGCTGGGGCAGAGCGCGTCCCAGGAGCTCGTGGACGCCAAGAACGCCGCGCTCGGCCTGGACAGGCCCGTCCTCGTCCAGTACCTGGACTGGCTCGCCCACGCCGTGCGCGGCGACCTCGGCACCTCCTGGTTCACCAGCGAGAACGTGGTCCGCGCCGTCGCCAACCGGCTGCCCGTCACGATCAGCCTGATGGCCGGGGTCACGCTCGTCACGGCGGTGGCCGCGTTCCTGCTGGGCGTCTGGGCGGGGGTGCGGCGCGGCGCGGTGGACCGGTTCGTCCAGGTCTTCTCCGTGCTCGGCTACGCGCTGCCGAACTTCCTGGTCACGCTGGTCATCGTGCTCGTCTTCGCGGTGCGCCTGCGGTGGTTCCCCGCCATCGGGTACGTCGGGATCGGCGAGTCCTTCACCGGGTGGCTGTCCACGGTGCTGCTGCCCGTGCTGTCACTGTCGGTCGGGTCAGTCGCGGGCGTCGCCCAGCAGGTCAGGAGCTCGGTGATCGAGGTGCTGCGCCAGGACTACGTACGGACCCTGCGCGCCAGGGGGCTGCCGCCGTCGCGCGTCGTCGGCAGGCACGTGCTGCGCAACGCCTCGGCTCCCGCGCTGGCCGTGCTCGGCATGCAGTTCGTCGGGCTGCTCGGCGGCGCCGTCCTGGTGGAGCAGATCTTCGGGCTGCCGGGCATCGGCAGCATGACCGTCACCTACACCACGCGTGGCGACATCCCGGTCATCATGGCGCTGGTCATGCTCACCGTGATCGGCGTGATCGCCGTCAACCTCGTCGTGGACGTCCTCATCGGCTGGCTCAACCCGAAGGCGAGGCTCGCATGAGCACCTTCGTGCGGACGTTGCGGCATCCGCTCGGGCTGGTCTCCGCGCTGGTCCTGGCCGCGATCCTGCTCGCGGTGCTGTTCGCGCCCGCGCTCAGCCCGCAGCCCCCGGACGCCTCCAGCCTGCGGGACGCGTTCGCCGGGCCGTCGGCCGGCCATCCCCTCGGCTTCGACTCGGCCGGCCGGGACATCCTGGCCCGCCTGCTGCACGGCGGCCGCAACACCCTCGGCGGCGCGGCGCTGGCCCTGGCCGTCGCGCTCGCGCTCGGCGTGCCCACGGGGCTGCTCGCCGGGTACTACGGCGGCTGGTTCGACTCGGCGGCGAGCTGGACCGTCAACCTGATCATGGCGCTGCCCGCCATGGTGGTGCTGCTCGCCTCACGGGCGATCCTCGGCTCCACCGTGTGGGTGCTCATGGTGGTGCTCGGCTTCCTCGTCGCGCCCGCCTTCTTCCGGCTGGTACGCGGCATCGTCGCGGGGGTGCGCAACGAGCTGTACGTGGACGCCGCCAGGGTGTCGGGGCTCAGCGACACCCGGATCGTGGCCCGGCACATCCTCGTCGTGGTGCGCGCGCCCATCATCATCCAGATCGCGCTCGTCTCCGGGATCGCCATCGGGCTGCAGGCGGGGCTGGAGTTCCTGGGCATCGGCAGCGGGGACGTGCCCACGTGGGGGGCGATGCTGAACGAGGCGTTCAAGAACATCCAGCGGGCGCCGTTGCTGTTGCTGTGGCCGGGGCTCGCGCTGGGGCTGACCAGCGGGGCGCTGGTGCTGCTCGCCGCCGCGCTGCGCGACGCGCTGGAGGACAGGCGGCCCGCCCCGGCCGCGCCTGCGCCTGCGCCTGCGCCTGCGCCTGCGCCTGCGCCTGCGCCTGCGCCTGCGGCTGCGGCTGCGTCCGCGTCCGCGTCCGCGTCTGCGCCCGCTGTGGTGGCCGCGATCCCGGGTGAGCCGCGTGAGGGCCTGCTGTCCGTACGGGACCTGGCCGTCGCCTATCCCGGACGCGAGGTCGTCCACGGGGTGGACCTCGACGTACGAGCGGGAGAGATCGTCGGCCTGGTCGGCGAGTCGGGATCGGGCAAGACCCAGACCGCGTTCGCCATCCTCGGCATCCTGCCCGAGACCGGCCGGGTCGCGCGCGGCAGCATCACGATCGAGGGCACGGAGATCGTCGGCCTGCCAGAACGCCGCCACCGGGCGCTGCGCGGGACCGTCGTCGCCTACGTCCCCCAGGAGCCCATGAGCAACCTCGACCCCGCCTTCACGATCGGCAGTCAGCTCGCCGGGCCGATCCGTCACAAGCTGGGCCTGAGCAGGGCCGAGGCCCGCGCGCGCGTCCTGGAGCTGCTGGCGCAGGTGGAGATCGCCGACCCCGAGCGGGCCTTCCGCTCCTACCCGCACGAGATCTCCGGCGGCATGGCCCAGCGCGTGCTCATCGCGGGCGCCATGTCGTGCGACCCGAAGCTGCTCATCGCCGACGAGCCGACAACCGCGCTCGACGTCAGGGTGCAAGCGGAGGTGCTCGGCCTGCTGCGCAGGCTGCAACGCGAGCGCGAGCTGGGCGTGCTGCTCGTCACCCACAACCTGGGCGTCGTCGCCGACCTGTGCGACCGGGTGGCCGTCATGCGCGAGGGCCGCATCGTCGAGACCGGCACGGCCGGGCAGGTGCTGAGCGCCCCTGAGGACCCCTACACCCGCAAGCTGCTCGACGCAGTGCTGGAGGTTTCTTGAACGCCCTGCTCACGGTCGACGACCTGCACGTCTCCTTCCCCGGCAAGGGCCGGCGGGCGCCGCGTACGCGGGTGCTGCGCGGGGTGTCGCTCGACGTCGCGCCCGGCGAGACGCTGGGCCTGGTGGGGGAGTCGGGCTCCGGCAAGACCACGATCGGCAGGGCCGTGCTCGGCCTCGTGCCGGTCGCGTCCGGGACGATCACGTTCGGCGGGCGGCGCATCGACGGCCTCACCGGGCGGCGGCGCCGGGAGCTGGCCCGCGACCTCCAGGTGATCTTCCAGGACCCGTACACGTCGCTCAACCCGTCCAGGACGATCGGCGACACGCTCGCAGAACCCCTGCTCGGGCTCGGCGCCCGCGTCGCGCGCGAGCGGGTGGCGCGGCTGCTCGACCGCGTTCACCTGCCCGCCGACGCCGCGCGGAGGCTGCCCAGGGAGTTCTCGGGAGGACAGCGGCAGCGGGTGGCGATCGCCCGCGCGCTGGCGATCGACCCCAAGCTGATCGTGTGCGACGAGCCTGTCTCCGCGCTCGACCTCACCACCCAGCGGACGGTGCTCGACCTGCTGCTGGAGGTGCAGGAGCAGTCGGGGGTCTCGTACCTGTTCGTCTCGCACGACCTCGCGGTGGTGCGGTTCATGGCGCACCGGGTGGCCGTGATCCATCGGGGTGAGATCGTGGAGACCGGCTCGGCGGCGGAGGTGACCGGCGAGCCGCGCCACCCGTACACGCGGGGCCTGCTGCTGGCCGCCCCGGTCGCCGACGTCGCCGCCCAGCGGGCGCGGCGCGAGGCGTTCGAGGCCTACGCGAAGAGCTCGGCGGAACGGTAGTAGCCGTCCCAGCCCAGCCGTTCCCACCAGGAGACGTGCCCGGCGGCCCGCTCGCGGAAGTCCTCCCACGCCGTGGCATGCTCCGTCCACGCCTTCTCCGCCACCCCCGCCAGCCGGGGCAGCAGCAGGAACGCCAGGTCGTCGAAGCTTTTCACCGTCTCGCACCACACGGCGGCCTCCACCCCGGCCAGCCGGGCGCCGTCAGGGATCTCCACCAGCTCGCCAGGCTGCCACCCGAAGTACTCCCTGCTGGTCATCGGCCGGTAGGAGGCGAACCCGACCCGTTCCCGCCGCTCGTTCTGCTCCGCCAGCACGGACGGCTCCGCGTACCGCCGGTCCAGGTACAGCACCCGGCTCGGCGACGCCAGCACGGCGGCCCCCGCCTGCACCGCGGCGGGCACGTCGTGCGGCGCCTGCTCGAACGCGCGCGCCGCGAGGTCGATGAGCGCGTGATAGCTCGGCGGCGCCGTCTCGCGCGCGGCCTCCGCGTCGAACGCGTCCCCGTCGCCCACCCAGCACTGCGCGACGTCGGCGGCGGTGAGCGCCCCCGAGCGGCTCACCTCCTGCCAGCCCACGACCCGCTTGCCCGTCGCCCTGGCCAGGCCGAGCGCCCGGCTCACGAACGCCGCGTACAGCTCCTCCGGCATCCCGAACGCCTCGTCGCCGCCAATGTGCAGGTACGGCCCCGGGGTGAGGGCCGCGACCTCGCCGAGCACGTCCGCCACGAACCTCCACACCACCTCCGCCCGCGGGTCGAGGAACGGCACGAGCGGATGCGCCGGCTCGTCCCGGCCGCCCAGCTCGGGATAGGCCTGGACGGCGGCCAGCACGTGCCCCGGCATGTCGATCTCGGGCACCACCGTGACGAACCGGTCGGCCGCGTACGCGACGATCTCGCGGTAGTCGTCCCGCGTGTAGTGCTCCCGGCCGGTGAGCCGGGGCCACGCGGCGATCTCCAGCCGCCACGCCTGGCTGTCGGTGAGGTGCAGGTGCAGGACGTTGAACTTGTACAGCGCCAGCAGGTCGATGACCTTCTTGACCTGCTCTACGGTGAAGAAGTGGCGGGCCACGTCCAGCGACAGGCCGCGCCAGGCCAGGGCCGGGCCGTCGCTCACCCGCACGCACGGCACCGTGCGGCCCGGGGTGACGAGCTGGGCGAAGGTCGTCGCGCCCCGGAACAGGCCCTCCGCCGTTCCCGCCGTGACCGTGGCGCCTTCCCCGGTCACCACCAGCTCGTACTCCTCGCCCTCACCCGCGCCGAACGCGAGCACCAGCTCAGCCTCACCGCCCACCCGCGCCTCACCGCCATCGATCAGGGACGCGACGATCCGGCCGAGGCCGAGCAGGTCGTCGGACGGCACCGCCACCCGTGGTGAGCCGGGCAGCGTGAGAGCGCCGAGCCCGGTGGACGACAGGAGACGAGGAAGCGGAACCACGTACATCCCCATTTTCTACCACATGGTAAGAAAGCATGTCCTGGCCTTGATGGGGGTGCGGTCGCCAGGCACGATGCCCTCATGGCGGGGGAGCGGCTCGGCGGGGGCAACGACGCGGGCGCGGTCCGCGTCGGCGCCACCGTCCGGCGGCCGGTGCGGGAGTGGACGGCCGCGGTCCACGCCTTGCTGCGCCACCTGGAGCGCAAGGGGTTCGCCGGAGCGCCCCGCGTGCTGGGCGTGGACGACGACGGGCACGAGGTGCTCACGTACCTGGAGGGCGACACCACGGGCGACGCGGCGGTGTGGCCCTCGTGGACCCGCAGCGAGGACACGCTGGTGCAGGTCGCGCACTGGCTGCGCGCCTACCATCGGGCCGTGGCCGACTTCGTGCCGCCTCCGGACGCGCGCTGGCGCACCGGCGCGCGCTGGTCGCCGGGCCTGGTCATCGGCCACAACGACGCGGGCCCGTTCAACGCCGCCCACCGGGGCGGGCGGCTGACCGGCTTCTTCGACTGGGACTTCGCCGGGCCCACCACGGTGGACGCCGAGGTGGCGCTGGTGGCGCACTGCTGGGTGCCGCTGCACGCCCGTCACGTGGACGCCTTGACGGGGTTCACCGCGTTCGAGACCCGGCCCGCCAGGCTGCGCCGGTTCCTGGACGCGTACGGGTGGCGGGGCCGTCCCGAGACGCTCGTCAGGAACGTGCAGGTGCAGATGGCCGAGCGCGCCGCCAGGATCCGCCGCCTGGGCCACACCGGCGAGGGCCTGTACGGGCGGCTGCTGCGGTGCGGGGTGGCCGAGGAGCTCGACGCGGGGGTGCGCGAACTCAACGAGTTTTCCCGGTGAAAAATGCTCAGTAAGACTCTATGTCGAACAACCCCGAACTCGGCATGATATGCGGCGGGACGATATCAGCAGGAGAAAGGGAAGCGATGGAGCGACGACCCGCGATGGTCAAGGTCGAAGAAGTCCCGCTGCGCGTCGGTGCCGTGACCGCGTCGAACTCGCACGGAAACTGAAACGCCGGCTCGGGTAGCGTCCTGTGGGTGAAGCATTACCGGCTTCACCCACAGCCGTGTAGGAGGCATGTCCGTGGCCGACACCGCATCGCGCCCACGCCTGCGTGACAGCGTCATCGTGCAGGCGGACGGCGGCACGCTGCTGTTCCTGTGCCTGGCCGAGCGGACCGTGAAGAGATTCGCCTGCGACGAATTCGTGAAAGACGTGGTGGTCCTTCTCGACGGTACGCGCACCATCGACGAGATCGGCGCGCTCGCCTGCGCGGGCGCCGCCGACGCGGGCCGCCGGGTGGCCGAAGTCGTGCGAATACTGGAGCATGAGCGGCTGTTGAGCGGGGTGGCCGCCCCGGAGCGGGAATTTCGCCTTTTAGGTGTGGCGCGCGCCGAATTCTACGACCGCCAGCTACGGCTCTTCCAGGACTTCTGCGACGTGGGCTGGTCCCCCGAGACGAGCGGCGCCGCCCTCCAGCGCCGCCTCGGCGAGGCGACCGCCGTCATCTGCGGCGTCGGCGGCCTGGGCGGCTGGGTGGCGCTCGCCCTCGCCGGTGCGGGCGTCGGCCGCATCCGCGTCTGCGACTTCGACCGCGTCGAGGTCTCGAACCTCCACCGTCAGGTGCTGTTCAGGATGGCCGACGTGGGCGCGCCCAAGGCGGACGCCGCCGCCGCCCGGCTGCGCGAGGTCAACCCGTTCATCGAGGCCGAGGCCGTGGAGTTGCGCATCGGCGGCGCCGCCGACCTCGCCGGCGTCGTCAAGGGCGCCGACATCGTCATCAACGCCGCCGACCTGCCCACCCCCAACGACGTGGCGGGCTGGGTCAGCGAGGCCTGCTGGCCCGACATCCCGCACATCATGGGCACCGGCTACGCCTACCACATCGGCGTGCTGGGCACCTCGATCATTCCCGGCCGCACCGCCTGCTGGTCCTGCGTACGCGCCGAGACCTTCGCCGACCACGGGCGGGACGGCATGGAGACCCTGGTCGGCAAGCGGGACCAGGCGGGCGCGATGGGGGCGCTGTCGGGTCTCGTCGGCAACATCCTGGCCTGGGAGGCGATCCGCATCCTGGCCGGGTTGCCGGCGGCGCTGGGGGATCGGTGGAGCGAGGTGGACTTCTGGCCGCTGGAGATCCACTCCCGAGCCGTCCCCCAGCGGCCGGGCTGCCCGACGTGCGGCGCGCGCAGGCCCGGTGGCGCGTGACTGACTGTGTCGCGCACGCCCGATGGTGAGTGACGGAGTGGCGGCGTCAACCTCTCGCCAGGCTGATACGCCAGCGCATCAGCACCGCGGCACCTATCGTGACGCCACCGGCCGCCATGAGCACGATCGCCGGAATCCGGACCAGACTCCGCACGTCCCGGCACTCGTCCATGAGGAAAGGCCAGGCGTAGGAAGCGATCGGGGAGAGGATCTCATCGGGCACGGCCTCGACGAACGCCGACCCGCACTCGTGCCCGCCCGCCGTGACGGGGAGAAACCCGGTGAGAACGCCGGCGCCGATCAGAACCAGAGCGACGAACGCCACGATCTTGGGACCCATGCTGACGAATCCTGCCATGAGGATGCGCCCCGCCACTTGCCGAATATCGTTCTAGTATCGCCCTGAGGAGCAATCCCCGAGACGGCGAGAGGGCAGCCATGGGCGCACTGAAGGGCAAGGTCGCGGTCGTCACCGGAGCGAGCAGAGGCATCGGCGCCGCCATAGCCGTGCGGCTGGCCGCCGAGGGGGCGAAGGTCGTCGCCGCCGCCCGTACCGTCGAGGCGGCGCAGAGCCGGCTCGAAGGCACGCTCGGCGACACCGTCGCGGAGATCGAGGCGGCGGGCGGCACCGCCTTCGCCCAGGCCACCGACCTGTCGCGCGAGCAGGACAGAGTGGCGCTCGTCCAGGCCGCCGAGGAGCGGTACGGCCCCGTCGACATCCTGGTCAACAACGCCGCCGTCACCTACTTCGCGCAGGTCCGCGACTTCACCGACCGCCGCTACCGGCTGATGTTCGAGGTGCAGGTGAACGCGCCCTTCCACCTCGCCCAACTGGTCATCCCCGGGATGCGGGAGCGGGGCGCGGGCTGGATACTCAACATCTCCTCCATCGCCGCCCGCCACCCGACCTTCCCGCCCGGCGCGTACGCCGGCATCGGCCTGACGGTGTACGGCATGTGCAAGGCGGCCCTCGAACGCTTCACCACCGGCCTGGCCGCCGAACTGTACGCCGACAACATCGCGGTGAACGCGCTCTCCCCGAACCAGGTCGTCCCCACCCCTGGCACCCTCTTCCATCACCTCACGACCGAGGACGCCCCCGACAACGAGCCGCCGGCGGTGATGGCCGACGCCGCTCTGGCCCTGTGCCATCGGCCCGCCGCTGAGCTGACGGGGCGCATCGCGTACTCGCAGGATCTGCTCGCGGAGTTGAAGGACGGCTGACGCTCGACCGGTTCTCATGGAGTTCTCAGGTGGAGTTTGTGGCACTTTGAGCAGAGATTTACGACTATGGAGCGATGGAGCACGTGCCGCAGCAGGCGGGTGCGGCCGAGGCTCACCAGGCCGAGGCTCACCGAGCCGGGGCCGGAAAAGCTCGCCTGTGGGGCGCCGGGGCCGGGGCGCTGGTCGTCGTGGCCGTGCTGGCGTACTGGCTGGGCAGCGCCACCGGCGGCGGTGAGGCGGCGCCGAGGCCGAGCCCGACGCCGACGCCGAGCGCGTCGCTGACGGTGCCGGACGTGTACAAGAGGGTCGGCCCGTCGGTGGTGGTGATCCAGGCAGGGAAGTCGCTCGGCACCGGGGTGATCGCGGCCGAGGACGGGACGGTCCTGACGGCGCATCACGTGGTCAAGGGCGCCAAGGACGTCAACCTGACGTTCGCCGACGGCACGAAGGCGAAGGCCGTGGTGACGTCGTCGAACCCGAAGCGGGACGTGGCGACCCTGAAGCCGGCGAAGCTGCCGGAGATCGTCGTGCCGGCGACGATCGGCGGCGGCGTGTCCGTCGGGGCGCCCGTGGTGGCGATCGGGAACCCGCTGGGGCTGGCGTACAGCGTCTCGACGGGCGTGGTGTCGGGGCTGAACCGGTCGGCTGAGAAGGGCGATCTGAGCGGGCTGATCCAGTTCGACGCCTCCGTGAACCCGGGCAGCTCCGGCGGGCCGCTGCTGGACGCGCGCGGCCTGGTCATCGGGATCGTCGTCTCGATCGCGGACCCGGGCGGGGACGAGGCGTTCGCCGGGATCGCGTTCGCGGTGCCGATCGGCGTGGCCCTGGGCGACGAAGGGGACGGCGAGCCGGGGCCGGAGATATGACGCAGCAGGAACACGACGGCCGCCGACACGAGCGAAGGAACGGTATGACCTCGACGAACCCCCTGGAGTCCGCTCATCCGCTCGAACAGGTGCTGTTCGAGGTCAAACGGACGATCGTCGGCCAGGACGTGCTGCTGGAGCGCATGGCCGTCGCGCTGATCGCCGACGGGCACCTGCTGGTGGAGGGGGTGCCCGGCCTGGCGAAGACGCTCGCGGTGCGGTCGCTGGCCGCCGCGATGGCCGGGAGCTTCCAGCGCGTGCAGTTCACCCCCGACCTGGTGCCGGCCGACCTGGTGGGCACGCGGGTCTACCACCAGCATTCCGGGGAGTTCAAGACGGAATTGGGTCCGGTGTTCGCGAACCTGCTGCTGGCCGACGAGATCAACCGCGCGCCCGCCAAGGTGCAGAGCGCCCTGCTGGAGGTGATGCAGGAGCACCAGGTGACGATCGGGCGTGAGACGTTCCGGGTGCCTGAGCCGTTCCTGGTGATGGCGACGGAGAACCCGATCGAGTCGGAGGGCACGTACCCGCTGCCGGAGGCGCAGGTCGACCGTTTCATGATGAAGGTGGTCGTCGACTATCCGACGCAGGCCGAGGAGCAGGCGATCGTCGGCCGGGCGCTGCGCCCGCCGGAGCCGCCGCAGCCGATGGTGACGGCGGAGGAGCTGATGGCGATGCGGGCCCGCGCGCGGGAGGTGTACGTCGATCCGGCGATCGTGAACTACGCCGTCCGGCTGGTGTCCGTGACGCGCTCGCCGGCGACGGCCGGGCTCGGCGAGCTGGAGCGGTACGTCACGTACGGGGCGAGCCCGCGGGCGTCCATCGCGCTCGTCACGGGCGCCCAGGCGCTGGCGTTCCTGCGCGGACGCGACTACGTCCTGCCGCACGACCTGTCCGAGCTGGCGCTGGACGTGCTGCGGCACCGCCTCGTGCTGTCGTACGAGGCGCTCGCGGACGACGTGGACGCCGACACGATCATCACCAGGGTGCTGGGGGCCGTCAGGGCGCCCGACGTCGTCCTGCAGAACCGCTGAGCCCGCCATGGTCACCGCCCCAGAGAAACTCCTGCTCCGCCTGGAGTGGAAGGTCGTCCGCAGGCTCGACGGCCGGCTCCAGGGCGACCACCGCACGACGTACCGAGGCACCGGGATCGACTTCACCGGGCTGCGCGCCTACACCGGCGGCGACGACGCCAGGCACATCGACTGGAACGTCACGGCCCGGCTGGACGAGCCGCACGTGCGGGTGTTCACCGAGGACCGCGAGCTGACGGTGTGGCTGGTGCTGGACCGTTCGGCGTCGATGGCGGCCGGGCGGCCGGGGCGCGGCAAGCACGACGTGCTGGCCGAGCTGGCGCTGGTCCTGGCCCGGCTGTTCGGGCGCGGCGGGAACCGGGTGGGAGCGCTGTTGTACGACACCGGGATGGTGCGGGTCGTGCCGCCCGGCACCTCGCGGCGGCACGCGCTGCGGATCGGCGCCGAGCTGGCACGCACGGCGCGGGCGAGCGGCGGCGCCACGACCGACCTGGCGGAGATGCTGGAGGCGGCCGGGCGGCTCGCCCGCCGCCGTGCGCTCGTCGTGGTGCTGTCGGACTTCATCGGCGAGGGCGACTGGGAACGCTCGCTGCGCCGCCTGGCCAGAAGGCACGAGGTGGTCGCCCTGCGGATCGTGGACACCGCCGACGACGTGCTGCCGGAGGCGGGGCTGATCGTGGTCGAGGACGCCGAGACCGGCGAGCAGCTCGTCGTGGACTCCGCCGACCCGCTGCTGCGGGTCCGTTTCCGCGAGGCCGTGGACGCCCGCGACGCCGAGCTGACGGCGGGCATGCGCAGGGCCGGCGTGCCCGTCCACCGCGTGGACACCGACCGCGACCTGGCCGAGGCGCTCGTCGAGGTCGTCACCAAGACCAGGGAGCGGTCGCCATGACCGACGGGCTCGATGAGGGGAGCCTCGTGACCCTGTCCTCCCCGCTGCTGCTGGTCCTCGGGCTGCTGGTCACGGTGGCGCTGGCGTGGGCGGCCGTCGTGTCGGCGCGCAGGCGGCGGGCCGCGCTGGCCGCCGCGGGAGTGTCACTGACGGGTGGCCGGCGGGCGTCGCTCGGCGTCGGCCTGACGGTGGCCGGCGTCGGGGTGCTCGCGGTCGCCGTGTCGGGGCCGACGGCCATGGTGCCGGTCCCGCGCGCCTCGGGCACCGTCATACTCGCCGTGGACGTCTCCAACAGCATGGGCGCCGACGACGTCACGCCCACGCGGCTGGCGGCGGCGCAGCGGGCGGCGCGCGCGTTCGTGGAGGCGCAGCCCACCAGCGTCGACATCGGCGTCATCGCGTTCGAACAGGGCGCCCTCACCGCCGCCAGGCCGGACGCCGACCACTCGATCGCGCTCAAGGCCATCGACCGGCTGCGGATCACCGGCAGCACCTCACTGGGGACGGCCATCCTGGGCTCGCTGACGGCGATCACCGGCAAGCAGGTGGCGATCGGCCGCGACGGCGCCGCGCCGGACATCGGCTACTGGCCGTCGGCGACGATCGTGATGTTCTCCGACGGCCAGAACCAGAGCGGCACGGACGTCGTCCAGGCCGCCGAGGTGGCGCAGAAGGCGGGCGTGCAGATCCACACCGTCGGGATCGGCACGACCAACGGGGCGACGGTGGAGGTGGACGGCTTCCACCTGCAGACCTCCCTCGACGAGGACGCCCTCGCCACGATCGCGCAGACCACCGGCGGCGCCTACCATCCCGCGCTCGACGCGGCGCGGCTCGACGGGATCGCCGACTCGATCGACCTGCGGCTCACCGTCTCCGACGAGCCGCTGCCCCTCGCCGGCGGGCTGATCTGGCTCGCCCTCGCGCTGCTCACCGCAGGAGCGGCGTTCACCGTGCTCCGATCTGGACGGGTGATCTGAATGACGTTCTCCTGGCCGTGGGCGCTGCTGACCGCGCTGCTCATCCCGCTCATCTTCGCCATCCGGTGGTGGGCGCGGCGCCGCCGCAGGCGGGCCGCCGTGCGCGTGACGTCGATCGCGCTGGTACGCAGCGCGCTGCCCGGCCGCACCCGCTGGACGAGGAGGATCCCGGCGGCGCTGTTCGTGGCGGGGCTCGCGCTGCTGGCGGTGGGGGCGGCCAGGCCGCAGGCGACGGTGCCGGTGCCGCAGACGTCGGCGACGATCCTGCTCGCGCTCGACATCTCCGGCTCCATGTGCTCCACGGACGTCGATCCCAACCGGCTCACCGCCGCGCGGAAGGCGGCGGCGAAGTTCATCGAGTCGCAGCGGGACGGGCCGAAGATCGGGCTGGTCACGTTCGCCGGCACCGCGGGGCTGCTCGTGCCGCCCACCGACGACACCGACGAGCTGATCGAGGCGCTGGAGAACCTCACCACCTACCGCGGCACCGCGATCGGCCAGGCGATGCTCGCCTCGATCGACGCGATCGCGCAGACCGACTCCTCGGTCGCGCCCACCGGGGCGGACCCGGGCGAGGCCGGGGAGGGCTACGCCAGCGCCGCGATCGTGGTGCTCACCGACGGCGCCAACACCCAGGGCGTCGATCCGCAGACCGCCGCGCAGGAGGCGGCGCTGCGCCGCGTCCGCGTCTTCACCATCGGCTTCGGCACCACCACCCCGTCGCCGATGGTCTGCGACAGCTCCCAGGTCGACAGCGGTTTCGGCAACTGGGGCGGCGGCGGCTTCGGCGGTCGCGGCGGCTTCGACAGGGGCCGCAGCCCCCGCGTCATCGACGAGCCCGCGCTCCAGCAGATCGCCAAGACCACCGGCGGCGCCTACCACCGCGCCGAGAACGCCGACGAGCTGGAGACCGCGCTCGGCACCCTGCCCGGCAGCTTCACCGTCATCCGGGAGCAGGTCGACACCGCCGCGGTCTTCGCCGCGGGCGGTGCCGTCCTGATCGCCGGGGCCCTGTCGCTCAGCCTCTGGTGGAACCGGCCTCGATCGCCGGCCCGCTGACGCCCCCCGCGCCCACGGGGACCGCCGCCGGCTCCAGCCGCTCGTGGAAGCCGCCGTCCGGCGACCGCGTGATGATCCCGGTCTCCACGCCGTGCTCGGCCTCGTGCCGCTCCGACTGCTGGAGCGCCAGGCAGATCCAGCGGGTGAGCACGAAGGCGACGACGGGGCCGATGAGCACGGCCCACCTGAAGAAGACCGTCACGGTGTTGACGTTGAGCTGGAACTGGTGGGCGAGCTGGTCGTTGGCCGCCGCCGCCCACAGCAGGCCGTAGAACGCGATCCCGGCCGCCGCGATGGCCGTCTTCACCGGGGTGTCGCGCGGCCGGTCGAGCACGTCACGCCCGCGCTTCTCGCTCGCCAGGCGGCTCGCGCTCTTCGGCCGTCCCAGCGGGTCGCGGCGCTCACGCCGCGCCGCGAGCAGGCGTTCGGCGATCGGGTACGCGGCCAGCGCCGTGAAGAACGCCCCCGGCACGACCAGCGTCGGCACCAGCACCGCCAGGCTGAGCGTGTAGTCGCCGAGCGTCAGCTCCCACCCGGGCATGATCCGCAGGGCGCCGTCGAGGAAGCCCATGTACCAGTCGGGCACCGAGCCCGCCGAGATGTGCGTCGGCTTGGCGGGGCTGTACAGCCAGATGGGCGCGATCTGGAAGCCGAAGCCGAGGATGATCAGCATGCCGAACGTGGCGACCGCCATCAGCGGGCGGGCGTTGCGCCGCCCCGGCAGCGAGGCGACGAACCGCGAGTGGCCGTTGCGCCGCACCAGCAGCTCGCGGCCGATCAGCAGCGCGCCCATGACGAGCGGGATGACCAGGTGCGCGCCGTACAGGACGGGGATGATCGTGTCGCCCGGGAAGCCCGAGCCGAACAGCAGCGACATCGCCCAGCTCCCGACCACCGGGATCGACTGCACGACCGACAGCATCAGCCACAGGCTGCCGCCCGACAGCATGTCGTCGGGCAGGGCGTTGCCGGTCTCGCCGGCGGCCATGGCCAGCGCGAGCAGCGTCACCCAGAGCAGCCACTGCCCGGTGCGCGGCCGGCGGAACGCGCCGGTCAGGAACATGCGCAGGAGCTGCAGCGCGACGGCCGCCACGAAGACCAGCGCCGCCCAGTGGTGCATCTGGCGGATCAGCAGGCCGCCGCGCACCTCCAGGCTGAGGTGCATGGTCGAGTCGAACGCCGCGCTGACGAACAGCCCGCGCAGCGGCCCGTACGAGCCGTCGTAGGTCACCTGCGCCATGCTGGGCACGTAGACCAGCATCAGCAGCGCGCCGGTCACCAGCAGGACGACGAACGACCAGACGGCGATCTCGGCGAACATGAACGACCAGTGGGAGAACTGGAAAGAACGGCGTTTGGCCGACAAAGTACGCATCCGAGGCTCCCTTTATGTTGCCTACACACAAGACGCGATCGGCACCGGTTCTGTGACGCCGCTGAAGGTGAAACACGTCACTCAGTACCGGCCGGAGCACTCACGGCAGCCCGGCGGCGGCGTCGGCCGGGCGTCGGTCCAGGCTCTGCGCACGATGCTCGTGACGACGTCCGGGACGCCCGCAGCGAGGCCGGGCACAGGCGCCACCTGCTGGGCCGCCCACAGCGCGCCGCTGTCCGGATCGATGACGAGCTGACTGCTGACCACGCCGCGCACCGGCGCCTGAAGGGTCACCGCCCGCCGACCGGCCGGATCGCGGACGTCGTCGCGCACGCTCGCCCCCGGCAGCCCGGCCAGCACGCGGTAGGCCGCCGCCTGGGTGCCCGGCGTGGTCGGGAGCTCCACGACGAGCAGGCGAGCGGCCTGCGCCAGCCACTGGTCCCGGCTCTCGTCCGAGCCGTCCGGGTAGCGCCTCAGCAGCTCGGCCTTGAGTGCCGCCGCCTCCCGGGGCAGCGCGAGCAGCTCGGGCAGCGTCGCCGTCCAGCCCGGAGCCACCGCCAGGGGGCGGCTCATGGACCGGGAGGGATAGACGGGCAGGTTGGGGTCGCAGCCCCGGCCGGGGCAGAGCCTGGGGGAGCCGGAACGCCGCCACGCCTCGGTCGCGGCGGCGCCGTAGGGCTTGGTGGAGACGGGCTCGTACCAGGTGTACCAGTCGCCGTCCCGGCCGATCGCCACGACCTCACTGGCGCGCTCCTCGACGAGGTGACCGTCGGCGCCCTTCGTCCGGCGGACGATCTCGGTCTCCTGCCGCCAGTAGCGCAGGACGGCGTGCGGCTGCGCGGCCAGCCTGTCCGCCGCCGCGTCGAGCCGCTGGCGTGGTGTGAGGGTGGCCGGGGCGGGCGCGGACCTGGGCAGCAGGACGGCGACGGCGCCGATCACGAGGATCACGGCCGCCGCCACCAGCGTCACACCCCGCCACCCGCCTGACAGCACACCCCGCCACCCGCCGAGCGACCCGCCTGGCATCCCACCCCGCCGGCTGCGCGGCGAGCCGCGCCGCCCGCCTGACGTCACGCCCCTCCTGCCGCGCCGCCCGGTCGGCCGCACATCCCTCCTGTCGCCCACCGAGCCGTGACCGTGCTCGAGGAGGCGGGCGCGGACCGCCGCCCGCTGCTCGGGCGTGGCCGGCGGGACGTCCGGCATCACCCGGTCGATGAACTCGAACTCCCTCATCACGCCTCCACTCCCAGCGTCGCCCGCAGCTTCGTCCTGGCCCGGTTCAGCCGCGACGCGACCGTCCCCTCGGCGATCCGCAGGGCGGCGGCCACCTCCGCGTAGTTCAGCCCGCCGTACGCGACCAGCAGCACCACGTCCCGCTCACCGGCGGACAGCCCGGCCAGCGCCCCGGCCAGCCGCCCGACCGTCACCTCGGCGGTCAGCCGGTCGACCACCCGCTCGTGCGGGCCGTCGTCGTCGGGCGGCGGCCCGCTGCGCGCCAGCGCCCGGTAGCGGCGCAGCTCCGCGCGCCGGTGCCGGCCGAGCAGGTTGGTGGCGATGCCGTACAGCCAGGGCCGGACCGCGCCGTACGCCGGGTCGTACGCCGCGCGCCGGCCGAAGGCGATCAGGAAGGTCTCGGCCGCGAGGTCCTCCGCCACGTCGAGGCCGACGCGGCGGCCGAGGTAGCGGCGGATCTCCTCGTAGTGGGCGTCGAAGACGGCTTCGAACGTGTCAGGGACAAGGATCACTCAGGGACTCCCGGATGAGATGGACATCCCTACTTGCCCGCTGGAAGCCCGCCCTTCCGGAAATTTCCTAGTTTTCTGCTTCCGGCCGTGCCCGCCGCCCGAGCAGCTTCTCGATGCTGCGGCGCTCCCGCTTGGTGGGACGGCCCGCGCCACGGTCGCGTACGGCGACGGGCACCCTCTCCTCGCGCGGGGGAGGCGGCGGGCTGTTGTCCACGTAGCACTCGGCGGCCACGGGGGCGCCGACGCGCTTGGTGATGATCCGGGAGACGACCACGACGCGTTCGCTGCCCTCGTGCCGGAGCCTGACCTCGTCACCGGCCCTGATGACGTGCGCGGGCTTGACCCGCACCCCGTTGACGCGGACGTGCCCGCCCCGGCAGGCGTCGGAGGCGATCGAGCGCGTCCTGGTGAGCCGCACCGACCAGATCCAGACGTCCACCCGCGCGCTCACCTGCTCACCTGACACCCCGCCACTGTACTGAGTGCCGCCGGGCCCCGTCGATCGAGCGGGCCTGGAGGACATACCGGCGGCATACCGCCCTTGCCTAGGGTGCGGCCGTGATCACAGGATTCCTGAACCCGGGCAGGGCCCGCCGCCTGCTCGCCGCCGCGGGCCTGGGCGCCTCCATGGTGTGCCTGCCTCATCCCGCCACGGCGAGCGCCTCCGGCCTGAGCGCGTACGACAAGCTGGTGCTCGCGCACCGGCCGGTCGCGTACTGGCGGCTCTCGCATCCCGCGGACGTCACGGAGACGGACCGCACCGGCAACGGCCACAAGGGCACCTTCCGCAACGTCGGCAGCACGGTCGAGCTGCCCAACAACGACGGCGCAGCCGTCTTCAACGGCTCGTCCGGATATTTCGAGGTTCCTACGGCGAAGTCCTTCCACATCTCCACCACGGGCGCGTTCACCGTGGAGGCCTGGATCAGGCCGCACACCCTGCAGTTCCCCGACGAGGAGCAGACGGGCTACGTCTACTTCATGGGCAAGGGCACGAAGTCGGGCAGCGGCGGGAACCGCGAGTGGGCGGGCCGCATGTACTCCAAGACGAACGACGAGAACCGGCCCAACCGCATCTCCGGCTACGCGTGGAACCTGGACGGCGGCTTCGGCGCGGGGGCCTACTTCCAGCAGCCGGTCCAGGCGAACCAGTGGATCCACTACGCGATCACGTTCGACACCGCGGAGGGCTCGTACGGCAAGGTGCGCGTCTACCGTGACGGCGTGCTGGCGGGCACGGACAACCTGGCCTACCGCCCTGGAACGGCTGATCAGGTCATCATCAAGCCCAAGCCGGGGTCGGCGCCGGTCCGGGTCGGCACCCGCGACGGGGCGTCCTGGTTCAAGGGCGCGGTCGGCAAGTTCGCGATCTACAACCGCGAGCTGCCGGCGACGGAGCTGCGCTCCCACTACGTCGCGATGACCGGCACCGCCACGCCGGACTTCAACACCGACGGCGTCGGCGACCTCTTCTCGGCCGCCACCGGGACGCTGACCGTCTGGAACGGGCAGGGCGGCAACAAGTTCGGCCCCGCCATCGCGGTCGGCGGCGGCTGGGGCGGCTTCTCCCGGCCGGTCGCGGGCGACGTCAACGGCGACGGCCGCACCGACCTGCTCGCCGTGACCAAGGACACCCACAAGCTGCACGTGTGGAACGGGGAGGGCGGCAACGAGTTCGGCCCCGGCACCGAGCTGGGGCCCGGCTGGGAGCCGTACGCGGACACGCTGACGTCCCTGGGAGACGTCAACCAGGACGGCTACACCGACCTCGGCGCCGTGCACGCCGAGACCGGGGTGTTCACCGTGTGGAACGGCAAGGGCGGCAACGGCTTCGGGCCGGGCACGCCGATCGGCGGCGGGTGGACGGCCTTCAGCCGGCCGATCGCCGGCGACTTCAACGGCGACGGCGTCGGTGATCTGCTCGCGGTGCGGAAGGACACCAATGTCCTGCACGTCTGGAACGGCAGGGGCGCCAACGACTGGACCGGCGCGACCGCGCTGGGGCCGGGCTGGGCGCCGTACGCGGCCTCGCTGATGTCTCTCGGCGACGTGAACGGGGACGGCCACGACGACATCGCGGCGGCGAACGGCGGCACTCTCCACGTCTGGAACGGCAAGGGCGCGAACAAGTTCGGGCCCCGCACCGCCCTCGGCATCCCATGGGCTCAGCCCTCCTGACCGGCATGCGAGAACCCCCGGACGCCCGGGGGTTCTCCGCTGTCAGAAGGAGGTCTTCCAGCCGGTGCTGACGGCGAGCCCGGAGCCGAACTTGTTGCCGCCCTTGCCGTTCCACACGTACAGGGTCCCGGTCTCGCCGTTCACGGCGGCCAGGTCCGCGCGGCCGTCCCCGTTCACGTCGCCCGGCGACGTCAGCGAGGCCGCGTACGGCTCCCACCCGCCCCCGACCTCGACCGCGGCGGCGAAGTTGTTGGCGCCCCTGCCGTTCCAGACGTAAAGGACGTTGGTGTCCTTCTTCACGGCCATCAGGTCGCCGATGCCGTCGCCGTTGAAGTCGCCGGCGATCGGCCGGGAGAAGAGCAGCCAGCCGCCACCGATCTTCGTGCCTGGCCCGAACCCGTTGGCCCCCTCGCCGTTCCAGTAGAAGAGGGCGCCGGTCTCGGCGTTCACGGCGGCCAGGTCCGTACGGCCGTCCTGGTTGATGTCGCCCGCAGACACCAGCGAGTCCGCGTACGGCTCCCAGCCGGGCCCCAGCTCGACGGCGGCCCCCAGCTCGTTGCCGCCCTTGCCGTTCCAGACGTGCAGTCTGCCGGTTTCCTTCTGCACGGCGACCAGGTCGGTGAGCCCGTCGCCGCTGAAGTCGCCGGCGACCGGCCGGGAGAAGCCGCTCCAGCTTCCGATCGCGGTGGCGGGGCCGAACTTGTTGCCGCCTTCGCCGTTCCAGACGGTCAGCGTCCCGGTGGCGGTGGAGAAGAGGTCGCCCACGCCGTCGGCGTCGAAGTCGGGCGTGGCCGACAGGCCCATCCCGGCGTACTGCGGGTTCCGCGCGTGGGTGAGCGTCTCCCAGGCCAGGAAGTGCGACATCCCGACCGGGCGCTTGCGCTCCACCCACTGCGTGGCGTCCGGCATGTCGTCGTAGCCGAGCCGTTCGTGCAGCGCGTTGTAGCCGACCTCGTAGTGCGCGCCGAGGTCGAGCGTGGCCTTGCCGCCGCACAGCCACGACGGCACAGTGCCGCTCTGCTGCACGCGGGCGTGCAGGTCCATGGCGCGGCGCAGCCGGTGCTTGGCCGTGGAGTACAGGTCCACGCCCTGGTGACCGGCCGTCTCCGCGACGTGCGCGATGGCCGCCAGGCCCCAGCCGGTGTGCCAGAAGTCGCGGCACGTCTCCTGGGTCAGGCCGTCCACGAACGTCGTCTGCCCGTGCCAGTAGTCGATGATCTCGGCCTTGGTGTCGTACGTGCTCTTCGGCGGCGCCTTGGGCAGCGAGCCGTCCGTCGTCAGGTAGACGTAGGCGGGCAGCCTGCCGCGCCAGGTGGCCACGGCCTTGTCGAACGAGGCCCGGTCGTCCAGGTGCACGGCGATGCCGATGGCGGCGTCCGTCATGATCAGTTCCCAGTTGCCGTTCTTGTTCGGCGCGCCGGCGAGCACGGCCGGCAGGTAGACGGTGCGCAGCTTGCCGGCGAAGCGGGCGGCCTGGGTCCAGCCGGTGTAGGTGTGCTTGACCAGCTCGGCGGCGCGGGAGAAGTTGGCGCCGGCCCAGCCGGTCTGCAGCGGCGCGTTGCTCCCGGTGTGCTTGCTGATCACGGCCGACCAGGCGTCCATGATCTGGATCGCCTTCACGGCGTGGCGGGAGTCCTTGGTGAGGTACCACTGCAGGGCGTGCGTGTAGGCCGCCATGGAGTCGTTGCGCTCGTCCGAGCAGCCGTTGTCGGGGGTCGAGCTGGGGCCGCAGTCCACGACCGCGCGCGGCTCGGCCGTGTAGGACAGCGAGGCCTGGGCGCTCTTCTGCAGGGAGCTCCACGCGGACTTCCATGGCTCGTTGCCGAGGTTGGCGCGGACGAAGTCGAGCTGCGCGCGGCTGACCAGCACGCCGGGGTGCTTGAACACGGCCGCCTGCGCGGGCTGCGGGACGCATAGGACGGCGACCGCCAGGACGGCGGCGGCCGCGATACGAGCTGGACGCACGGGTTTCCTTCCACAAGTGAGGTCGCCCATTCCGCCAGCCGTCCGAACGGCCTGTCAATCTCAGCGCGGCCGGATATACCCGCCGTATACCGGCGCGACGACATACCGGCGATATACCGCCTCTTACTAGGCTTTTTCCCCTGATGACAGTGGAGATCGGGTTCCTCGGGTCCTGGCAGACCAAGGTGGACGGCCAAGCGGTGCGGATCGCGGGCCGCCGCCGCATCGCCGTGCTGGCGCGCCTGGCGCTGGACACCGGCCGGCCCGTCAACGCCCGCCAGCTCGTCACCGACGTCTGGGGGCAGACCTCGACGGCCACCGCGGCCAAGCAACTGCACATCGTGGTGTCCAAGCTGCGCGACACGCTCAACCCCGGCCTCATCGCGACCGTGCCCGGCGGCTACCTGCTGGACCTGCCCCGCGACCAGGTGGACGCGCACCACTTCACGCTGCTGGCCGGCCAGGCGCGGATGGCGCGCGACCGGCGCGAGCCCGGCACCGCCGACGAGCTGTTCCGGCGGGCGCTGGCCCTGTGGCGGGGGCGGGCGCTGGCCGAGCTGACGGAGCCGTGGGCGCAGATCGAGTCCAAGCGTCTGGAGGAGGAGCGCCTGGCCGTCTTCGAGGACCACGTCGAGCTGCGGCTGGCCGCGGGCGACCACCACGCGGTGGTGACCGAGCTGGTGCGGCACGTCCACGCCCACCCCCTGCGGGAGGGGCCGCGCGCCCAGCTCATGCTGGCGCTCTACCGGGCGGCCAGGCCGTCCGACGCGCTCGCGGTCTACCAGGAGGGCCGCGTCGCCATGGTGGAGGAGCTCGGCCTGGAGCCCGGCGCGCGGCTGCGCCGGCTGCAACACGCCATCCTCACCAGGGACCCCGCGCTGGAGCTCGGCGCGCCCGCGCAGTCCGCCACGGTCGTCCCCGCCGAGCTGCCCGCGGACACCCGGTCGTTCACCGCCAGGCACGAGGAGGTGGAGTGGCTGCGCGAGGCGCTGCTCCAGCCGGGCACGGCCGTCGTGGACGGGCCAGGCGGCGTCGGCAAGTCGGCGCTGGCCGTCCACGTCGCGCACGCGATGGCCGGACGGTTCCGCGACGGCGTCATCTACGTCAACCTCAACGGCTCCACCCCGGGGCGGCGGCCCCTGCCCGTGCCCGACGCCCTCGGCCACCTGCTGCGCTCGCTCGGCCTCGACGGCTCCGCCGTGTCGGCGGACCCGCGGGAGGCGATCGCCCGCTACCGGTCGCTCACCGCGGCCGGCGACCTGCTCGTCATCCTCGACAACGCCCTCGACGCCGACCAGGTGCGCCCGCTCATCCCCGCGGGTCCCGGCTGCCGGACCGTCGTCACCAGCCGCCACGACCTGGCCGGCCTCGACGGCGCCCGCCACCTGCACCTGGCGGGCCTCGCCGACCGCGACGCCGTCACCCTGCTCGCCAGGGTCGCCGGCCCCGACCGCGTCCAGCGCGAGCCGGAGGCCGCCGCCGGGATCACCGGGCTGTGCGGCGGCTTCCCGCTGGCCATCCGGGTCGCCGGCGCGCGGCTGCGTGCACGTCCCGACTGGCGGCTCGCCGACCTCGCCGACCGCCTGGCCGACGCCGCCCGGCGGCTGGACACCCTGCAGTACGACGATCTCGCCGTACGCGCCAGCATCGCGGTCAGCCACGAGCACCTGCGCGAGGAGCCGAGCGGCCAGGACGCCGCGCACGTCCTGCCGCTCCTCGGCCTGCTCGACACGCCCGCCCACACCCCCGCCGCGACGGCCGCCCTGGCCGGCTGGCCCGAGTCGCGGGCGGAGGCGGCGCTCGAACGGCTCCGCGGCGCCCGCCTCCTGGAGTCCGTGGGGCGCGGCCGGTACCGCTTCCACGACCTCATCCGCCTGTACGCCCGCGAGCAGGCCGGCCACGAGCTGCCCGAGCGGGAGCGCGCGGCGGCGCTGCGCCGCGGCCTGCACCACTACCTGGCCACGGCCAACACCGCCACGCTGCTCGTGCACCCCCAGGCCCTGGAGCCCTACTACGCCGCCGACCAGCCCGGCGTCGCCCTCGCCGACGCGGGGGCGGCCAGGCGGTGGACCGAGGCCGAACGCGACAACCTCCTCGCCGCGGCCCGCCAGGCGGCCGAGTCCGCCGACCCGGACACCGCCATCGGGCTGGCGCTGGGCCTGCACATGCCGTTCAACTACCGCGGCTGGGTCACGCACCTGACCGACGTGCACCTCGGCGCGATCCGGCTGGCGGAGCGGTGCGGAGACCTGGCCGGCCACGCGCAGGCGCAGAGCTACCTGGGCTGGGTCTACCGCGACCAGGGACGCTACGAGCAGGCTATCCACCACCTGGAGCAGGCGGTGGTGAGCTGGGAGAAGGCGGCCCTGCCGCACCGGCGGATCGGATCGTTCAACAATCTCGGCATCATCTACACCGTGCTGGGACGGCTCGACCTCGCCGACGCCAACCTGTCACGCGCCCTGAAGATCGCCGACGAGATCGGCGAGCGCTACGCGCGCGGCGCCGTACTCAACAACCGCGTGCACGTGCTCTTCCGGCAGCAGCGGTTCGAGGAGGCCATCGCCCAGGGCAGGATCGCCGTCGCGGAGTGGAACAGCAGCCTGTACGGCGAGGGTTCCAGCCGCGCGAGCCTGGCCCGCGCCCTGATCCACGCCGGACGGCTCGCGGAGGCGGCCGACACCTACCAGGTGGCGCTGGCACTCCTGCGCGAAGCCGAATACCGCATCGGCTACGCCGTGACCGCCTGGTGGTCCGGCCAGACCCTGCACGCCCTGGGACGGCACGCCGAGGCCCGCCGCGACTGGCACGCCTGCTTCACCACCCTGCTGGAGACGCGCCTGCTGACCCGCGCCGAGGTGGACGAGCTGCTGGAGCAGCCCGTACCCGAGATGCCGATGCCGATCCGGCACATGCTGTAGGACCGATCACAGGAGAGACAGCCTTCCATGACCCCGGATTTCCGCTGGTTCGCCAAGCGGCTCGGCCCGGACCTCGCCAAGTCCGCCCTCCTCCTCACCGGGGACGAGCGGCAGGCCCTGTCCCTGGTCCGGCACGCTCTCGTCGAGGTCGGCAACGGGCGCGGGCTGCCCGCCGCGTCCGCCACCGCGGCCAGGCTGGCGCTCTACCGCAAGGCCATGGCCGACGGCGTGCCGACGGAGCGCGTGGTGGCGGTCGCGCGTGGTCGTGACGGCGTGTCGGCCGAGGACCTCATGTTCGACCTCTCGCTCGGCCACGACGAGCTGACCCCCGCCACCGTCCCCGCCGCCGTCCCTGCTGCCGCCGTCCTAGCTGACCCGCCCGGCCTCGACGTCGCCGACACCGTCCGATCTGCCGTCGCCGCCGTACGGCGGCGCAAACGCCTGCGCGCCTGGATCGCTGTGGCCGCCGTCGTCGCGGTGGCGGCGGGCTACGCCGGGATCCGGCTGGCGAGCCGGGACCCGGCGGTCGTCGCCTCCGGCACCTTCTCCCTGACCGAGGACGGCGCCCTGCGCACCGAGGTCGAGCAGGGCCTGATGACGCACGAGCCGGACTCCCCGAGCGCCTTCACCCTGCGCTTCGGGCTGCCGTACGGCGAGTGGCCTGCCTGGACGCCGCCGCTGACCACCGCCCGCATCCGGTACGCCGAGGAAACCGCCTGCCCCAACGACACGGGCACCGAGACCAAGCCCGGCGACGTGCTCTGCGCCGGGTGGGGCCTGATGTTCGACACCACCCAGAAATGGTCCGACAACCTCAGCAACGTGAGCTGCGCCTCCCCTCCAGGGTGCCGCGGCACGTCCCTGATCACCGACGCGGCCGTGCGCATCCTGGAGTCCGATGGCGACGGCGGCCCGGGAACGGCCTGGACGCCGTCCGTGGCCGTCAGCGCGGACGGCTACAAGGTCGCCTACCTGGACGCGCTCAGGCACCGCTGGGTCGTCGCGGACCTGGACGGCAACCAGGTCAGGGACCTCACCCCCCAGCTCACCGCCGAGCAGCTCGCCCAGGAGTCCACGGCGATGTTCTCCCCGGACGGGGGCCACGTCGCCGTCCGCCTCACCGGGCAGGGCGAGACGTTCCACACCGAGCTGGCATCCGGCAGGACCACGCCCATGAGCCACGCCTGCGAGAGCCTGCTCTCGGTCGCCCGCGACGGCGTCACCTGCGACGGCAAGGACACCTCGCCGCCCTTCACCGTCCGCCTCGACGGCAGCGGCACCACCGCCGACCGGATGACCGCGGGCGGCGTTCCGTCCCCCGACGGGAAACTGCGCGCCACGGAGACCGACGGCGTGATCAGGCTGACCGACGCGGCCACCGGCGACGTCGTCGCCGAGCACCAGGCGCGGGCGCCGGGCGGCGAGAGCGACGTCACGCTGCTCGGCTGGGCGGACGACCGGCATCCGCTGATCCACCTGGACGGCTACGGCTGGTTCTCCCTCGACGCCGGCACCGGCGCCCTCACCCCCTCACCCGTCCTGCCCGCCGACCTCGACCCGCACCGGACCGTCCTCGGCTTCCTGGGCTGATCCGGTGCTGCTGGAGCGAAGATCGGAGTGCTCAGGCTCCTTGCGCTTGCCGGGCCGCCCGCTCCAGCCGCCCCCGGTACTCCTCCCACCAGGACGCTTCATCGCTCGGCAGCACGTCACCACTCCGCCGGCCGACGGCCCCGTCGATGAGCTCCCTGACGATGTCCGCGTGACCGGCGTGCCGGTTGGTCTCGGACAGCACGTGGACGAGGATGCGGTGCAGGGTCACGGGGTTGCGATCGGCCGGCCACCAGGCCACGTGACCGGCCGCGTCCAGGGACAGCTCCTCGATGGTGGCGTCCGCGTGCGCCCAGGCCCGCCGGTACAGCGCGACGATCTGCTCCCTGGACTCGTCGGGCGTGGCCCACATGTCCGCGTTGTCCTCGGCCGCCTTCTCGATCCACGGCAGGGACTCGCCGTGCGGCCGGTCGAAGCAGTCGCCGAAGTAGCCGAGCTCGACGCCGGCCAGGTGCTTGACCAGGCCGAGCAGGTTGGTGCCCGTGGGGGTGAGCGGGCGGCGGACGTCGTACTCGGCCAGGCCGTCGAGCTTCCACACGAGGGACTCGCGGGCGGCCCTCAGGTAGGAGTGCAGATCCGATTTGTGCATGCCGGGCATTGTGCCAGGCGGCCGGGCGCGGCCTCCGAGCCGAGGGCCGCGTTCCGGTACGAGCGGCGTGACTCGTCCCCCCCGTGGTGCTACGCCGTCCCCGGCTGGGTGCGGGTCACGGCCAGCCGCCAGGCGCGGGGCTCGACGGTCCAGGTACGCCCGGAGATGGGCCCGGCCAGCTCCCCGTCGGCGTTCAGGTGCAGGGCGGGGCCCGAGACGCGGATGCGCGCGCCGCGCACCGCCGTCACCTCAGGCCGGCCGGTGTGCCGCCCGAGCCGGAGTAGCACCCCGTACAGCAGCCGCTGCAACGGGCCGGTGGCGAACGAGACGACCACGTCGGCGAGGCCGTCGGAGAGATGGGCGTCGGGGGTGAGCGGGGTGCCGCCGCCGATGGACCTGCCGTTGCCGATCCCGGCCATCAGCACCCTGCGCCGTCCGTCCGCGACCACCCGGCCGTCCACCTCCACCCGCAGCGGCACCCCCTTGGTCCTGACCCCCGCGATCACGCTGCCCACCGCGTACGCGAAGCGGCGCAGCACCGGCTTGAGCGGGGTGGCCGTCCTGGCCGCCTCCACGCCGACACCGAGATGCACGGCGTTCACCACGATGCCGCCCTCGTCGTCGCGCAGCAGGTCCAGCGGCCGGGGCTCGCCGAGGGCCGCGGCGCGGGCCGCCTCGGCCGGGTCCAGCGGCACGCCCAGCGCGCGGGCCAGATCGTTGCCGGTGCCCAGCGGGATCAGCCCGACCGTGCGCGTGCCCAGCTCGCCCCGCTCCGCCAGCACCTCGACCAGGCGGTGCAGCGTCCCGTCGCCGCCCAGCACGACCGGATCCCGCTCCGGATGCTCCGCCAGCGCCGCGGGCAGGTCCGCCGGGTCGGCGATGCGGGCCTCCACCGTGTCGGCGTGCCCGGCCAGCACGGCCAGCACCTCGGACACGACCTCGTCGTCGGCGCTTCCCGCCGCCGAGTTGACGATCGCCAGCAACCGGCGCATCCCGCCCTCCCCTTCTCACCTCTCAGGTGCAGGCGTCTACCCGCCCGGCCCCTCGGCATACGTGCCTCAGGCCGCAGCCTGATCGGGGCCCGCCACCGTGCCTATGGGGCTGAGCCGGAAGCCACGGCCGCCAGCAGAACGGAGTCGAAGGTGCCGTACAGGCGTCGTTGCAGAGCGGGCCCGAAGCTCACCCGCGCGACACCGGACGCGGCGAGCTCCGCGATCGACGACTGCCCGTTGCCGAAGGCCACGTTGACCGGCCCGGGAATGCCCTTGGCCAGCTCCCGGACCGCGTCGGGTTCGCTCGCGCCGATGGGATAGACGCAGTCCGCACCGGCCTGGAGGTAGCGCGCGCCACGGTCGAGCGAGGTGGCGAGCCGCGCCTCCGGCGGCCCGGCCTGGCGCAGGAACGCGTCCGTGCGCGCGTTGATGACCAGGTCCACGCCGAGCGACAGGGCCGCGGCGCGGACCGCGGCCAGGAAGTCCGCCTGCTCGCCGGCGTCCAGCATCTCGCCGGTCGGCGGGTGCGAGTCCTCCAGGTTCAGGCCGGCGGCTCCGGTCGCCGCGAACCGTTCGGCCAGCTCGGCCGGGGCGAGGCCGTAGCCGCGCTCGAAGTCGACCGTCACCGGTACGGATACGGCGCGCACGATCCGCTCGGCCGCGGCCAGCATCTCCTCGACGGGCGCCGCCTCCCCGTCGTCGTAGCCGAGCACCGCGGACACGGCGGCGCTGCTGGTGGCCACGACGGGGAACCCGGCCGCCTCGACCATCCGGGCCGAAACCGCGTCCCAGGCGTTGGGCAGCACCAGCGGGTCACCCGCGACGTGCAGCCTGCGCAGCCTTTCCGCGGCGTCGATGTCACTCATGAGATTCCCTCCAAGGTCGAGTCAGGCGCGCAGCGAACGCGGCAGCCCGAACGCGGTCAGCAGCGAGTTGTCCACGAACCGGGTCAGCGCGGAGATCCGGTCGCCGGTCAGCGTCAGTACGAGAACTCCGTGCGCGTGCAGGATCGGCGTCCGCCGGTCACGCAGGTAACAGCCGAAAGCCGGTTGCCCGTTGGCCCGCGTCGCGACGAGCACGTGCCCACGGCAGCCGTCCAGCGCGACCGTGGCCAGGAAGTGCCGGACGTCCGCCAGCCCCTGATATTCCAGCGGCAGCGGCGGCATGGTCAGCTTCACGTCGCTCGTCAGCATGGCCACGACGGCCTCGACGTCCCCGGCCTCGAACGCGCGGGCGAACCCCTCCACCAGCCGGCGTTCCTCCGGCGAGCCCGGCAGCGGAGCGTCCTGCCCGCCACGCTCCGGCAGCGCGCCGCGGGCCCGTTTCAGCGCGCTGGTCACCGCGCTCTCGGTGGCGCCGAGCATGTCCGCCACCTCGGCCGCGCGGAACCCCAGCACGTCACGCAACACCAGGACGGCCCGCTGGCGCGGCGGCAACCGCTGCAACGCCGCCAGGAACGCCAGCGACACCGACTCCCTGGCCTCGTACCGCGCCTCGGGGCCTGGCAGGTCGTCGGCGATCTCGTCGAGCAGCACGTCGGGGTAGGGCTCCAGCCAGATCGGCTCGGCGCGGCGGTGCGACGGCTCGGGCAACGCGACCTCCGGTCGGTGAGCCGCGGACGGGTGGGGGCGGCGCGCGTCCGCCCGCAGCGCGTTCAGGCAGCGGTTGGTGGCGATCCGGTAGAGCCAGGTGCGCACCGACGCGCGTTCCTGGTAGCCGCCGATGCCGCGCCACGCCGCCAGCAACGTCTCCTGCAGCAGGTCCTCGGCGTCCTGTACGGAGCCGAGCATGCGGTAGCAGTGCACCTGCAGCTCGCGCCGGTACGGCTCGACCAGCTCGCGGAACGCCTCGCCGTCGCCGCCGCGCGCCGGCGCGAGCAGGTCCTCCGCCGGCGGCATGCCTCGCATGGTGACTCCTTCCGTCCGGTGTCCCTCTCCCCTGTACGGACACCGCCGGAGCCGGAAACTGGGCGCCCTGGCTCAGGCCGATCGCAGCCGTGACCATGGCTCAGGCCGATCGCAGCCGCGCGGCCACCGACCGCAGGTGCTCGATCATCGCGGCGGCGGCGGGCAGCCGGTGCTCCTGGGCCGGGGTGGCGGTCAGCACGGTCCTGGTCAGCGCCGGCTCGTCCAGCGGGCGTACCACCAGGTCAGGCGCTGTCGCGGGAAGCGTGAGGAACGGCGCGAGCGCCACCCCGAGCCCCGCCGCGACCAGCCCGCGCACCGTCATCTGGTCGTCGGTCCTGAACGCGATGACCGGCTCGAACCCCGCCTGCCTGCACGCCCCCGGCAGCACGTCGAGCGTCGAGCCCCTGCGCACCCCCTGGATCCACCGCTCGCCGGCCAGGTCGGCGAGCCGCACGCGGGCCCTCCCGGCCAGGCGGTGACCCGGCGGCAGCGCGATGTGCAGCGCGTCCACGAGCAGCGGGCGCGTCTCGACGTTCGCGGGCAGCACCAGCGGCACGGCGGGGAACTCGTACACCAGCGCCAGGTCCAGCTCGTGCGCCGCGACGGCGGCCACCGCCTCGTCGCGGTCGGCCTCGACCAGCTCCACCGAGACGCCGGGCCGCTCGCGCAGGAAGGCGCGCACGGCCAGCGGCATGAGCGTGGCGTTGGCCGTCGTGAACGAGCCGAACCGCAGCCTGCCGCCCTCCCCTGAGCCGATCGCGGCCAGCGTGCTCTCGGCGGCGCGCAGCTCCGTCATGATCCGCTCGGTGTGGGCCAGCAGCGCCCGCCCCGCCTCGGTCAGCCGGACGCCCCGCGCGTGCCGTTCGAGCAGCCGGGCCCCGGCCTCCCGCTCCAGCACGGAGATCTGCTGCGACAGTGCCGAGGTGGTGTACGACAGCGCGGCGGCGGCGCGCGTCAGCGACCCGTGGCGGGCCACCTCCCGCAGCACCCTGAGCCTGGCCAGGTCGAGCATGCGGAAACGCTAAACCCTTCGTTAAGAAGCTGTCGATTGTCCTTAACGGTGGGCCGTGTCCATGCTGGCGGCATGCTGACCACTCTGAACGCCATCCCGCCCACCCGGATCTGGCAGGACGTCCTGGCCCGCGTCATCCACGGCGAGCAGCTCACCCTGGCCGTCGTCGAGCTTCCGCCCGGCGGCCTGGTGCCCGAGCACCGGCACGTCAACGAGCAGCTCGGCCTGTGCCTCCAGGGCACGGTCACCTTCCGGGTGGGGGAGGAGACCCGGGAGCTGGGGCCCGGCGGCTCGTGGCGCGTCCTGGCGAACGTTCCCCACGAGGCTCAGGCGGGGCCGTCGGGAGCGGTCGTGGTGGAGGTGTTCGCCCCGGTACGGGACGACTGGGCCGGTCTCGAACAGGCCGAGCCGGGCCCGCCTCGCTGGCCCTCGACAGAATAATGAGGTCAGGCGGGGCGGGTCGGGCGTTCGACGCGGACGGGGTCGCCGCGTACCAGCTCGTCGTGCACCCGCCACCGCGCGGCGGTGACGGCGCGCTCGGCCGCCTCGTCGTCCCGCTCCAGCCGCTCCCGCAGCAGCCGCATGGCGATGCGGCGGTTGAGGCTGAGCTGCCGCTCGGTGTCGGCCACGACGACGATCCCGGTGGGCCGGTGGGTTGCCCGCACGGCGGTGCTCGCCTTGTTGCGGTGCTGGCCGCCCGGCCCGCCGGTGCGGACGGCGACCACGTCCACGTCCGCCTCGCTGAACGTGGTGCGGGGCGCGTCCACCTGGCACGGCCGGGCGATGACGTACCAGTTCTTGCGCCCGGCGGTGGCCCGGTACGGGCTGGGGGCCTGCCAGCACAGCGTGCCGGTCCACGAGGCGGCGAACGTCTCGGCGTCCGCACCCGTGATGCGCACGAGCACCGACCGGTAGGTGCCGGGCCGGTCGCCGGGCACGGTGTGGGCGCGGTGGGTCTCCAGGCGCTGCCGGGCGGCGTCGGCCTCCAGCCGGCGCAGCAGCTCGGCCAGCGCCCAGGCGCACTCCTGCGGGCCGCGCCCGGCCGACATCAGCAGGTGAACGCTCACGCGCGCCCCCGCCTGCGCCGCCGGTCCCGCTGCGGCGCCGACCCCAGATCCGGGGTCTTGTACGTGACCAGCGGGATCGTCGTGGCCACCGGCGTGGCCAGCTCGTGCCGCACCAGGTCGTCGATCACCTGCTCGATGCGCTTGTACGCCGTCGGCGCCTCCTCGAACAGCAGTTGGCGGTCGCCGCACACCACCAGCGACCCCACCGGCGTCCGGCGCAGCTCCTCGACCGTGTGCTTGGCCCGCCCCCGCCGCAGGGCGTCCGCGCGCGACATCTTGCGCCCCGCCCCGTGCGCCACGGAGAACCCGGCCTCCGGCCCGGCGCGACCGGCCACCAGGTAGGAGGGGGTGCCGCGCGTCCCGGCGATGAGCACGTCGCCGCCGTCGCCCGGCGCGGCGCCCTTGCGGTGTAGGTACATCCCGTCGCGCACCTCGACGGAGTTGTGGCATTGATCGACGATCGGCTCGGCGGGCTCGAACCCGAGCGCGTGGGCGACCCTGGCGGCCAGCAGCCGCCGGTTGAGCGACCCCCAGCGCACGGCGTCGTCGTGCGCCGCCAGGTAGGCGGCGGGATCGGGCGCCGGGCCCGCGCCGTGGACCTCGGTGTGCGCGCGCAGGATCCGCTCGCCCAGCCCGCGCGAGCCGCTGTGGACGATGAGCACCAGGTCACCGGCGGCGAGGCCGAGCCGGTCGGCGTGATCTGGCTCGAAGACGGTCGCGACGCGGGCCAGCTCGACGAAGTGGTTGCCCCGCCCGACCGTGCCGAGGCCGTCGAGGTGACCCGCCGGGATGTCCTCCCGCACCTCCGCCCAGGCCGGGTCGTCGGCGTCCTGCTCGGGGTCCAGCGCGCGGTCGAGGTCGGGGAAGCGGGCGGCGAGCTTCTCGGGCACGGCCCGCTTGAGCTTGACGGGGAACACGGCGATCCCGCACCCGATGTCGGAGCCGACCAGGAACGGGTACAGGACGCGGGACGTCATGGCGGCGCCGATGGGCGCGCCCTTGCCGGGGTGCAGGTCCGGCATGCCGGCCACGTGCGTCATGCCGTCGAGGGCGGCCACCTGGTGGCACTGCGCCACGGCGTCGGACTCGATCCAGCTCTCGGGGGAGGCGAAGACGGTGACCGTGGCGGTGGTAAGCATGGGAACACGTTCTCGAAGCCCTGCCCTGTGAGGCAAACGATTTTCCTGACGCATACGGCCGCGGGCAACCCCTCCCGCGGCCTTTGCGTGTCAGCCCGTCTACTGCCCGAACGCCTCCTGTACGAGCCGCTGCAGGGCCTGCTGGAACGCCGCGCTCAGGGACAGCGCGGCGTCGTCCACGTAGTTCAGCGCCGCGGTCAGGGTCTTGCTCCCGTCGGGCAGGCTGAACATCAGCGCCGCGTGCCCGCCGGCGCCGCCGTTGTGGGTGATGAGGGTGCCGCCGCCCGGCGCCTGCTGCACGAACACGCCCAGGCCGTAGCTCGCCTTCGACTCCGGCGTGAACATCTCGGCCAGCAGCTCGGCCGGCACCAGCTTGCCGCCCACCAGCGCGGTGATGAACGTCTGCAGGTCCCGGGTGGTGGAGATCATGTCGCCCCCGCTGGAGATCCAGGACGGGTTCACCCGGGTGACGTCCACCGTCTCCTCCTCGTGGCGATAGTAGGCGTGGGCGTGCGGGGCGGGGATGTCCGTTTCCGCGGACGGCTGGACGGTGCCGGTCAGGCCGAGGGGGCCGATGATCAGCCGTTGCATCTCCTGGGCGATGGTGCGGCCGGTGACCTTTTCGATGAGGAGCCGGGCCAGGACGTAGTTGGTGTTGGCGTAGCTCCAGTCGGTG
>NZ_BAAAQX010000012.1:0-277377 GCF_039531895.1 Nonomuraea monospora | reverse complement strand
TCAGCGTGATGGTGTCCTGGGTGGCCACCGCGTCATAGATCGGCGCCGAGTCCAGCACCCGCCGCCGCCCGATCAACCCGGCCTGCCCGGCCACCTCCACCGTCCGCTCGAAGATCCGATCCGGCCGGTCGGAGGCGGCCAGCCGGGCCCGCATGTCCACCAGCACGGTGTGCACGAACCCGGGATGGTCGAAGTCCAGCCCGCCGGCGGCGTACTTCCACCGCACATCGAAGGCGAACCGATCCACCGCCTCGCGATCCGACAACCCCTCCAGCCGTTGCAGCACCATCACCACCGCCACGATCATCGGCGGCACCGACCTGCGGCCGTCCTCGGCGAACAGGTCGGCGAACATTCCATCCGGGAACAGGTTCCGGCATTCACGGTGCAGCACCGCGTAGATCGAGTTCGGCGCAATCCGCCCCTCGACAAAACTCACCGTGGAGGACAGCAACCCCGGCTGCATCGGAGTCTGGCCCACTGCCATCGCTTGATCTCTCCCCACGCCCGGTGACCAACACCGATCACCCTGGCACAAGAGGACAGACCAGCGTGAGAGAGATCAAAAAACACCAGTCACCTAGGATCGTCAGGTGCCCAGAAGGTCGCGGATCAGCAGTCTGGTCATCCGGCGCAGGTACGAGTGACGGAGGCAAGCTTCGGCGGGCTGCTCCGCGCCCATCGCCGCCGCACCGGCCTGACGCAACGGCAGCTCGCCGACCGGGCGGGCGTGAGCGCGGGCGCGATCCGCGACCTGGAACAGGGCAGGACGAGAAGCCCGAAGCGCGACTCGGTGCAGGCCATCGCCGCCGCGCTCGGGCTGAGCGGGCCCGACGCCGAGCGCCTGCACGCCGCCGCACAGACCCAGCGGGCGGAGCGCGCCGAAGCCGGGCCGGTGCGTGGCGGGCCGTTGCGCGTCCGCGTGCTCGGGCCGATCGAGGTCTGGCACGGCGACGTCCAGGCGTCCCTCGGGTCCGACCTGCAGCGGACGCTCCTCGCGCGCCTCGCGCTCGGGGCGGGGGCGGCGGTCGGTCAGGACGAGCTGGTCGAGCTGCTGTGGCGGCGCGGCGAGACGCGCAATCCGGTGAGCCTGCTGCACACGCACGTCGCCAGGCTGCGGCGGCTGCTGGACTCCGGCCCGGGTAACGGCGGCGTGCTGCCCGGCGGTCAGGACGGGTACCGGCTCGTCGTCGCCACCGATCAGCTCGACCTGCTGATGCTGCGCGATCTCACCGCGCGGGCGGCGTACGACGCGCCGGAGGAGGCGCTGACCCGGCTCGCAGGGGCCGTGGCGCTGTGGCGGGGTGAGATCGGCGCGGAACGGGTGGCGTCGAGCCCGCTCTACACCGCGGTGGTCACCGAGTACGCCACCACCGTCCAGACGTTCGCCGCTCTGGCGCGCGACCTCGGCAAGCCTGAGCGGGCGCTGACACCGCTGCGGGAGCTGGCGGGCCGGCGTGAGCTGGACGAGCCGCTGCACGTGGAGCTGATTCTCACCCTGGCCGCGAGCGGGCGGCAGGCGGAGGCGCTCGCGGCGTACGACCGGATCCGGTCCGCGCTCGCCGAACAGCTCGGCATCGATCCCGGCGAGGGGCTGCGCGCCGCCCAGCTCGCGGTGCTGCGGCAGCGGGAGCGCCACACCCGGCGGGCGACGGGACGGACCGCGATCCAGCAGGCGCCCGCCGCGCCGCCGGACTTCGTGGGCAGGATGGACGAGCTGGCCAGGATCGAGGCAGCACTCAACAGGACGGGCCAGGAGCCGGGGCCGGGCCGGCCCCGGACGGGCGAGGGGCCGGGATCGGTCTCGTCCGGGGCGGGCGAGGGGCCGGTCTCGTTCGGGGCGGGCGAGGGGCCGGGGCCGGTCTCGTCCAGGATCGTGTTGATCGACGGCATCGCCGGAGTCGGCAAGACCGCGCTCGCGCTCGCTGCCGCGCACCGCCTGCGCGCACGCTACCCCGACGGCCAGCTCTACGCCGACCTGCGCGGCACCACCGCGACCGCGCAGGAGCCGATGCGGGTGCTCGGCCGGTTCCTGCGCGCGCTGGGCGTGCCCGGCAGGCGGATCGGCACCGACGAGAGCGAGGCGGCCGCGTTGTTCCGCAGCGAGCTGGCCGACCGGCGGATGCTGGTGCTGCTGGACAACGCGCAGGACGCCGACCAAGTCCGGCCGCTGCTGCCGGGCGCGGGCGGCGGCGACCTGATCGTGACCAGCCGGCGCAGGATGCCCGGCCTGGCCGGGGCGAGCGCCGTCCACCTCGAACCGCTCGACAGGGAGGAGTCGATCACGCTGATCGCCGCGACCGCCGGGGCGCACCGGATCGACGCCGACCCCGGGGCGGCCGGCGCGCTGGCGGAGGCGTGCGCGCGGCTGCCGCTCGCGCTGCGCATCGCCAGCGCGCGGCTGGCCACCCGGCAGGCCTGGACGATCGGCGACCTGACCGACCGGCTGCGGGACGACAACCGCAGGCTCACCGAGCTGTCCACCGGCGAGTCGAGCGTGCTCACCAGCTTCCAGCTCGGCTACGCCGACCTCAGCGCCACGGCGCGGCGCGCGTTCCGGCTGTGCAGCCTGCACCCCGGCGACGACTTCGGCGCCGGAAGCACCGCCGTCCTGCTGGGGATGCCGGTGGCCGAGGTCGAGCGGGTGCTGGAGGACCTGCTTGAGGCGAACATGCTGATGCAGTACGCGACGGACCGCTACCGCTTCCACGACCTGCTCGGCCTGTACGCGCGGCGGCTGCTCGCCGAGGACGCCGAGCACGAGACCGCCCGCTCCCGGCTGTTCACGTGGTACGCCGACGCGGTGACGGCCGCGATGGAGTGGGTGTATCCGCAGCTCGTACGGCTCGCCACGCACGCGGGGCGGGACACCTTCTTCGCGGGGGAAGCCGAGGCGCTCGCCTGGCTGGACGCCGAGCTGCCCGCGCTGGTCGCCGTCGTCAGGCACGCGGCCGGGCAGGCGGCCGGGCGCGCTGACGACGCGCTGCCGGAGTCGGCCGGCGACCGGCTCCGCGCCGAGCGTGCGCTGGCGTGGCGGATCACCGACCAGCTTCGCGGCTACTTCCTGATCCGGCGGCACGTGGACGGCTGGCTGCCCGCCGCGCAGGCGGGCCTGGACGCGGCCGTCGGCGCGGGCGACGACGTGGCGCGGACCGCGATGCTGATCAGCCGCGGCCAGGCCCTGTGGTCGGTGGGCCGGGACGAGGAGGCGCTGTCCGACTGCCTGGCCGGCGAGCAGCTCGCCGTCACCATCGGCTGGACGACCGCCGCCGCCTACCTGTCGCACCACATCGGCTGGCTCTACCTGGAGCAGGGCAAGATCGCCGACGCGGACGAGTGGCTGCACCGCGCGCTGGAGCTGACCGGCGACGATCCGCTCGGCCACGTGCGGGCGGTCGCGCTCAACGGGCTCGGGGTGCTGCGGCTGGGCCAGGGCGAGCTGCGGGACGCCCGCGAGCTGCTCACCGCGGCGCTGGAGATCAACGAGGCCACCGGCAGGGAGACGTCGGCGCTGGCCAACCGGGGCAACCTGGCGAGCGCGTTACGCCAGCTCGGCGACGAGGAGCGGGCCGCCGCACTGCTCGCCGAGGTGCTCGCGGCGTACCGGAAGGGGGCGAACCTGCGCGGCGAGCTGTCCACGCTGGACGAGCTGAGCCGGCTGCACAGGCAGCGCGGGCACGCCGCCACCGCGCTGGAGGTGGCGGCGCGGGCGCACGACATGGCGATCGAGGTCCGCGACAGGAAGGCCACGGCCCAGACGGCGGCCACCGCGGCGGAGGCGTACCTCGCGCTCGGCGACGCGACGGCCGCCGCCCAGTGGTTCGAGCACTGCGTGACGCTCGCGCGGAGCGCCTACCCGTTCGTGGCGGCGCGGGCGCTGGTCGGCCTGGCCACGGCCCGGCTCGCCGCCGGTGACTCGGCGGCGGCGGGCCGCAGCGCCGAGGAGGCCGTGGCGATCGCCGGGTCCTGCGGGTTCCGCCTGCTCGAACGGCAGGCCGCGGCCGTGCTCAGTCGAGCGAGCCGACCGTCACCCGCCACTCCCGCAGCTCGCGATCCTTGGTGACCTGAAGCTGCGTGTACGGGTCCTGGTCGACGAGCGCCTGCGCCGCCACCTCGTCCTCCGCCCGCAAGACGATCATCCCCGCCGTCAGGTCAGTGAAGGGACCCGCGGCGACGACGCTGCCCTGCTCCCAGAGCTTGTTGAGATGGGCGAGATGATCCTCCCGCCGCTCCGCCCGCAGCGGAGTGTCGTGGTAACCGTAGGTCAGAACGAACAGTGCCATGTCAGCCTCCCAGCCCATAGATACGTCGTGCGGTGCCGGCGAAGACGGCGCGCTGATCGGCCGGCGTCAGGTGTGCCAGCGCGCCCTTCCACGTGTCCACCAGGTGCGGCATGGTGGTCCAGAGCTTCTCGACGGGGAAGTTGGTGCCGAACATGGCCCGGTCTGCGCCGAACCGGCCGATCACCTCACCGGCGACGAAGGAGATGAGATCGGGGTCCACCCGGTGGACGAAGGTGCCCTGCCCCGTGAGCTTGACGACGACGTTCGGGAGTTCGGCCAGCGCGGCCATCCCGGCCCGCCACGGCTCGGTGTACTCGGGGCCGATGAGCATGCCGGCGTGCACCAGGACGAACGTGACGTCGGGGAACGCCGCTACCAGCTCGGCCGCGTCCGCCATCTGCTCGGGGAAGACCTGCAGCTCGAACAGCCAGCCGAGGTCGGCGAGCGCGCCGAGGTTCTTGCGGAAGACCGGGTCGCGCATGCGGTCGGGCGCGTCGGCGTAGCGGAACTCCGGCCGCTCGTGCCAGTGCAGTTGCTGCCGCACGCCCCGGACGAGCGGGGTGAGCGCGGCCTGCCGCCGCATGACGTGCGGGGCGTCGTCGTCGAACAGGTCGGCCGCGCAGACGACGGCCGTCGGCCATCCTGTCTCCTGGTGGACGTCGCGCAGCCAGCGCACCTCGTCCTCGACCCGGTCGAGCGGCCAGTTCGTCTGTACGTAGACCGACTCGGCGATGCCCGAGGCCGTCGCTTCGGTCAGGTACTCGCCGATCAGGTAGTCGCGTTTGATCGGCTCGTACGGCCCGAAGATGCGCGGCACCATCGGGCCGGACAGCCAGGGCAGGTCCCGGGTCCGCCAGATGTGGTGGTGCGCGTCCACGATGTCGCCCGTGTACCTCACGATCACTCCTTGGCCAAGGTCTGGACCTGCTGGTACGCCGTCCGCAGGTCGCGTACGCCCGCGAGGGTGTCCACGTCGCCGAGCACGGCCGCCATGCCGCGGGTGACCGGCCGGTACGCGGGGTCGCAGGCGAGCGGCGTCCACCACAGCAGCCGGTGGCCGAGCAGCGACAACCGCCGGACGGCCGCCCGCATGGGCTCGCAGTCGCCGCGTTCGAGGCCGTCGGAGAGCACGATCACCAGGGCGCCGCGCGCCATGGTGACGTACCGGGCGTTGCCCAGGAACTCCTGGAGGGAGGCGCCGATGCGCGTCCCTCCCTCGGCGTCCAGGACGACCTCGCTCAGCGCCGCGACGGCGGCGTCCACCTCGCGCGCCCGCAGCGGCCCGGTGACGCGGGTCAGCCGGGTGCCGAAGGTGAACACCTCGGCGCGGTCGAGGCAGGCGACGGCGGCGTGGGCGAAGCGCAGGTAGGCGGCGCTGTGCTGCTTCATCGACCCGGACACGTCGATGAGCAGCAGCATCCGGCGCTGCCGCCGGGGACGCTCGCGCCGCCGCAGCGTCACGATCTCGCCGTGGGTGCGCCAGGACTCGCGGCAGACCCTGGCGACGTCGATCCACGGCCCCCGGCGGCCGGGACGGCGGCGGCGGGACCGTACCGTCGGCATCGCGCCGCGCAGCTCACGGCGCAGCAGGGCGAGCACGGCGCGGTCGTCGTCGCCGGCCGGGCCGAACACCGGGCGGCGCTCGCGCTCCGCGGCGCCGGCCGCCAGGCCCGCCTCGCCGCCGGACGCCGCCGCGAAGGGGGCCTCGTCCCTGTTGCCGCCCGGCGCGGGGCTCTCCTCGTCGGGCGTCTCCTGGTCGGGCCGGGCCGTGACCTCTCCGAACCAGCGCTCGAAGACGGGGGCGTAGATCTCCAGGTTCTCGCGGGAGGAGGTGAGCGTGCTCGCGCCGATCCAGTACAGGTGCGCGGCGTCGCGCGGGCCGACGGCCTCGACCGCGCGCAGGAAGAGCCGGTGCTTGGCCACCGGCACGCGCAGCCCTTGATCGCCGAGGTCCCGCAGGAAGCCCCGCACGTGGTCGCGGACGCGTGCGGCGAGGGGCGGCTCAGTCACCGAACACCTCCCTGGCATGGCGGCTGACCAGCGCCAGGTCCTCCTCGTGCTTGACGAGCAGCCCCGCGGCCCTGCGCATCGCCTCAGGACGGCTCGCGCCCTCGCGGGTCAGCGCCTGCACGCCGCGCGCCCACGTGGTGGACTCCGCGATGCCCGGCCGCTTCAGCAGGGCCAGCCCGCGGATGCGGTGCACGGCGGCCACGAGCTGGGCGGCGCTCCGCTCGTCCAGGCCGGGCGCCTGCGCCTGGATGATCGCCTGCTCCCGCTCCGCGTCGGGGAAGGGGATCCAGTGGTACAGGCAGCGGCGCTTGAGCGCGTCGTGCAGCTCGCGGGTCCGGTTCGAGGTGAGGACGACGAACGGCTCGCTCGCCGCCCTGATCGTGCCCAGCTCGGGGACGGTGATCTGGTAGTCGCCGAGGAACTCCAGCAGGAACGCCTCGAACTCGCTGTCCGCCCGGTCGATCTCGTCGATCAGCAGCACCGCGCCGGACGCCGCCCGCAACGCCCTCAGCAGCGGGCGCTGCAGCAGGAACTCCTCGCGGTACAGGTCGCCGACGCCGCGCCCCTCCACCTCGGCGGCCCGCAGCGACAGCAGCTGCTTCGGATAGTCCCACTCGTACAGGGCCTGGGAGGCGTCCAGCCCCTCGTAGCACTGCAGCCGGATCAGCTCGCGGCCGAGCACCCGGGCCAGCACGTTCGCCACCTCCGTCTTGCCGACTCCCGGCTCGCCCTCCAGCAGCAGCGGCAGCCCGAGCACGCCCGCCAGGTGGACGGCGGTGAGCAGGCCCTCGTCGGCCAGGTAGCCCTGCGCGCCCAGCTTCCTGCCGAGCGTCTCCCGGTCAGCCGGCACGGCCGGCCCGCAGCTCGTCGAGGCCGCGCAGCACCTTCTCCGGCGTGAACGGCATGCTGGTCAGCCGGACGCCGACCGCGTCGTACACCGCGTTGGCGATCGCCGGGATCGGCGCGTTCGCCGTCATCTCGCCGATCCCCTTCGCCCCGAACGGCCCGTTCTCCGCCGGCCGTTCGAGGAACGCGCTCGTCTGCTCCGGGAGGTCGGCCGGGCCAGGCATCAGGTACTCGACGAAGTCGACCGGGCCGTGCTCGCGCGAGTGCGGGTAGTACGGCTCGGTCGACTCGAACAGCGCGTGCGACACGCCCATCCAGGCGCCGCCCTCGACCTGCTGCGTCGCCATGGCCGGGTTGAGCGCCCGGCCGACCTCGTAGGTGTTGTAGAGCCGCAGCACCTCGATGACGCCGGTCTCGTCGTCCACCTGGACCTCGGCCACCGTGCACGCGTGCGCCTGGCAGGAGTCGGGGTCCATCTCGCCGGTCTCCGGCACCGGGGCGCTCGGCTCCTTGAGGTAGATGCCGCGGCCGGAGATGGTGCGGCCCTGACGGAAGTGCGCGGCCAGCGCCACGTCGCTGACGTGGATCTTCTTCTCCGCCGAGCCCTTGAGCCGGACGAAGCCCGTCCCATCGGTCTCCAGGTCGTCCGCGTCCACCTCCAGCTCGTCGGCGGCGACCTGGAGCAGCACGTCCCTGGCCTCGCGGGCCGCCATGACGACGGCGTTGCCGATCCGGTGGGTGCCGCGGCTGGCGAACGTCCCCATGCAGTGCGGGCCGGTGTCGGTGTCGGCGGTGTCCACGATGATGTTCTCCATCGGGACGCCGAGGGTTTCCGCCGCGCACTGCGCGACGACCGTCCGCAGGCCCTGGCCGAGGTCCACCGAGGAGAGGGTGACCACGAAGCCGCCCATGGTGGTGGCGTGCACGAGCGCCTGCGACGGGTCGCCGCCGAGGTTCATGCCGGTCGGGTAGTTGACGGCCGCGTATCCGCGCCCCTGCCGCAACGCCATCGCTCACACCTCCGGTCGTTCGGTCGAGGACATCGCCAGGTACTCCGGCGGCAGGTCGTGCCCCACCAGGGCGGCGGCGCTCTGGATCACCTCGACCAGCGCCGTGCCCGACGCGATCTTGCGGTGCGCCTTCATGTCGCCGTCCCGGTAGGCGTTCCTGAGCCGCAGCCGCAGCGGGTCCAGGCCCAGCTCCCTGGCGACGTGGTCCATGTGCGACTCCAGCGCGAAGTCGCCGATCGTGACGCCGAACCCGCGCATCGCGCTGGACGGCGTCCGGTTCGTGTAGACGCAGTAGCAGTCCACGTGCACGTTCGGGATCGTGTACGGGCCCGGCATGTGCGCCGCCGCCTTGGTGGTGCCGTACGGGCTGTGCCGGGAGTAGGCGCCCGCGTCCACGTAGAGGGTGACCTGGCGGGCGACGATCCGGCCGTCGGCCATGACGCCGTCCCTGATGTGGATGCGTTCTGCGGCGCGCGTGGACGACACCTGCATCTCCTCGGAGCGGCTGTAGACGTACTTGGCGGGCCGGCCGGTGAGCATGGCGGCGAGGCAGGCCAGGGGCTCGACGATGACGTCCACCTTGCCGCCGAAGCCGCCTCCTACGGTGCCGCCGACGACGCGCAGGCCGGTGGGCGGGACGCCGAGGATGAGCGCGGTGTTGTCCAGGGTGAAGAAGGCGGCCTGGGTGTTGGAGTGGATCCGCAGCCTGCCGTCGCCCTGGGGGACGACGACGCAACCGGTCGGCTCGGCCGGCGCGTGCTCGATGGGGGAGGAGCTGTAGCGGCCCTCGATGATCCGGTCGGCCTGCGCGAAGCCCCGCTCGACGTCGCCGAAGCGGATGCGGCGGCAGGGGTGCCCCTCGTAGACGAAGTGGTTGGCGCCCGCCTGCTTGATGATCGGCGCGCCCTCGGCCAGCGCCTCCTCCACGTCGAGGACGGCGGGCAGATCGGTGTAGTCGACCACGACCCGGGCCGCGCCCTCGCGGGCGGCCTCCTCGGTCTCGGCGACCACGGCGACGATCGGCTCGCCCCGGTACAGGACCCGGTCCTCGGCCAGCACCGGCTCGTCGTCGGGGCCGACCCCGATCAGGCGCAGCACGACGTACCAGTTGTTCGGCACGTCCTCGTGGGTGATGACGCGCAGCACGCCCGGCACCTCCAGGGCGCCGGAGACGTCCACCCGGTCGATGCGGGCGTGGTGCCGGGCGGACCGGTGGATCTTGACGTGCGTCAGCCCGGGCGGCGTCATGTCCTCGAAGAAGACCGTGCGGCCGGTGACGTGGCCGCGGGCGTCCGAGCGCTGGACAGGGGTGCCGATGACGGAGAAGCCGCCCGCCCGCTCGCCCTTGAAGTAGGCGGTGTCGATCGGCGTGATCCGGCCGCCCATCAGACGTCGGCCTTCGCGGCGGCGCGGCGGCGCTGCGCGGCGGACAGGACGGCGGTGATGATCGGCTCGTACCCGGTGCAGCGGCAGACGTTCCCGCAGATCGCCTCCGTGACGTCCTGGCGGGTCGGATCCGGCTCGCGGTCGAGCAGCGCCGTGGCCGACATGATCATCCCGGGGGTGCAGAAGCCGCATTGCGTGGCGAAGCCGTCGACGAACGCCTGCTGCACGTCGGTGAGCCGGTCGCCGTCGGCCAGGCCCTCGATCGTCTCCACGGCGCAGCCGTCGACGGTCACGACGGGGACGAGGCAGGCGACCACGGGGCGGCCGTCCAGCAGCACCGTGCAACTGCCGCAGCCGCCCTGCCCGCAGCCGCGCTTGGCGCCCATCAGCCCGAACGTCTCGCGCAGGGCGCCCAGCAAGGTCGTCGAGGGGCGGGCGATCAGCTCGCGTTCCGTGCCGTTCAGTGTGAGGGTGACGATGGTCGAGGGCATGCGCTCCCCTTTCATGATCCCAGCAGGGCGCGGCGCAGGTGGACGGGGTAGACACGGGCGCGGTACCAGGCGGAGGCGTAGGCGTCGTCGAACGGCTCGATCGCGTCCGCCTCCGCCGCCTGGGCGATGACCTCGGGCGTGAGCGGCGCACCCCGCAGCACCCGCTCCGCGCCGGACGCCCGCAGCAGGCGGCGCGAGAGACCGCCGAGGGCCAGCCGGACGTCGCCGACCAGGCCGTCCTCGATCGTGATCCGGGCCGCCACCGTGACGATGGAGCCCGAGTTGAGCCGCCGCCGGCTCGCCTTGTAGAAGCGGAACGTGCCCTCCGCCGGGGCGGTGAACCTGATCGCTGTCACCAGGTCGCCCGCGGGCAGGCCGTCCGCGACGACCCGGTCCAGGGGCTCGCGGCGGGCGCCGTCCGCGCCGAGCACGTCCAGCTCCGCGTCCAGGGCGAGCAGGGCCGCGGCCAGGTCGCCGTACGGCTGCGGCACGAACAGGTTGCCCGCCACGGTGGCGAGGCTGCGCACCGGCGGGGAGGCGATCGAGCGCACGCAGGGGGACAGACAGCTCAGCCGGGCGTCGTCCTCGACGTCGGCGAGCGTGGTGGCCGCCCCCAGCGTCACGATGGCGCCTTCGGCGAGCGTGGTGGCCGCTCCCAGCGTCACGGTGGCGCCTTCGGCGAGCGTGGCGGCAGTCCCCGGCGAAGCGTCGCCGCCCTCGACGCGGATGCCGCTCAGCCCGGCCTTGCGCAGGCTGACGAGCCGCAGGTCGCCGGTGGCCGCGTCGTTCAGCCTGGTCATCAGGTGGGTGCCGCCGCCCAGGGGGAGTGCCCCGGTGCGCAGGCCCGCGTGCGCGGCCTCGGCACTGTCTGGCATCTCAACCGATATCAGCATTTGCGCTCCCATTATCGATATCGATAATGGGAGAGTAAATGGCATGATCCAAGAGTCAAGGCCCCTTCTGAGGCGCGGGAGGCTTGTTGTCCGAACCCACGGTGAACCCGCGCGTCGCCCGGCCGACCCTCAGCCGGCAGATCCGCGACGGCCTGCTGCACCGCATCGTCGCCGGTGAGCTGGGCGAGGGCGACCGCCTGATCGAGACGAAGATCGCCCAGGAGTTCGGCACCAGCCAGGCTCCGGTCAGGGAGGCGCTCCGGCAGCTCGAAGGGCTCGGCCTCATCGAGAGCCAGCCCCGCCACGGCAGCCGGGTGCTGCCGTTCGCCGAGCAGACGATCCGGGAGGCGTACATCATGCGGGCGGCGCTGGAGGAGACGGCGACGCGGCTCGCGATGCTCGCCGGGACCCTGCCGTTCGACCTGCTGGGGGAGGCTGTGGAGGAGATGCACCGCTGCGCGCGCGACGGCGACGTGCCGGGCATCGGCCTGGCCAGCGCCCGCTTCCACCGGCACGTCGTGCAGGCCGGCGGCAACGGGCTGCTGACCCGCGCGTGGGAGGCGCTGCAGATCGAGGCGCGCACGGCCATCGCGCTGATGGTCATCGGGCCGGAGCTCGGGCGGGTCGCCGAGGAACACCGCGAGCTGCTGGACGTCATGCGCGCCGGGGACGTCGAGACGGCCTGCCGGCACGCCCGCGACCACCAGTGGGCCTACGCCGACACGCCGCACGACCCGTACGGGATGCCGAGACGCCGGGACGGCGACGCGTGAGGTCACACACCTTCCCCGTTGCCGGACCGCCGCGAGCTTACGGTCAGGCGGAATAGCCGCGACCGCGGCAGCCGTTGGGCTTTGGGTGGCGCGAACGCCACGACAGTGGCGGATGATACGGCTACCGTGGCAGGTGTCTGCACGGGCATCGACCGCCTGACTCAGGGAGCAGCGTTTGCGTAGCGACTCGGTCGATGTACGTCCCAAGGCCGCCACGGCGGTCTACCCCGCCGGCGTGCTGGCGCCGCCCCCGCGCACCCTGGTGGACGTCCTCGACGCGACCGCCCGCCTGCACCCCGACGCGCCCGCGCTGGACGACGGCACGGTGTGCCTTACCTACCGCGAGCTGCGCGAGCAGGTGGACCGGATGGCCGCGGAGCTGGCGGAGGCGGGGATCGGGCGCGGCGCCAGGGTCGGCGTGCGCGTGGTGTCGGGGACGGCCGAGTTGTACCTGTCCATCCTGGCCGTGCTCGCCGCCGGCGCCGCGTACGTGCCGGTGGACGCCGACGACCCGGACGAGCGCGCCGAGCTGGTCTTCACCGAGGCGGGCGTGCACGCGGTCATCACCGACAAGCTCACGGTGCACGAGACCAGGGACGACGGCGGCCCGCCCGCCCCGGGCGACGACGCGTGGATCATCTTCACCTCCGGCTCCACCGGCAAGCCGAAGGGCGTCGCCGTGACGCACCGGTCGGCGGCGGCGTTCGTGGACGCGGAGGCGGGCCTGTTCCTGCGGGAGCGCCCGCTGGGCCCCGGCGACCGGGTGCTGGCCGGGCTGTCGGTGGCCTTCGACGCCTCGTGCGAGGAGATGTGGCTGGCCTGGCGGCACGGCGCCTGCCTGGTGCCCGCGCCGAGGTCGCTGGTGCGCACGGGCATGGACCTCGGCCCGTGGCTGGCGGACAAGGGCATCACGGTCGTCTCGACCGTGCCGACGCTGGCCGCGCTCTGGCCGGTCGAGCACCTCGCCGGCATCCGGCTGCTGATCTTCGGCGGGGAGGCGTGCCCGCCCGAGCTGGCCGAGCGGCTGGCCTTACCGGAGCGGGAGGTGTGGAACACCTACGGGCCCACCGAGGCGACGGTGGTGGCGTCGGCGGCGCCGCTCACCGGCGAGCAGCCGGTCCGCATCGGGCTGCCGCTCGACGGGTGGGACCTCGCCGTGGTCGGCGACGGCGGCGAGCCGGTCGCCATGGGGGAGACCGGCGAACTGGTGATCGGCGGCGTCGGGCTGGCCCGCTACCTCGACCCGGTCAAGGACGCCGAGAAGTACGCGCCGCTGCCGTCGCTCGGCTGGACGCGCGCCTACCGCAGCGGCGACCTGGTCCGGGCCGACCCCGAAGGCCTGGTGTTCGTCGGCCGGGCCGACGACCAGGTGAAGCTGGGCGGGCGCAGGATCGAGCTGGGCGAGGTGGACGCCGCGTTGCAGGCGCTGCCCGGCGTCACCGGAGCAGCCGCCGCCGTGCGCACCGCGGGCGGCGGCCACCAGATCCTCGTCGGGTACGTCGTCACAGGCCCCGGCTTCGACGCCGGAGAGGCCCGCGAGCTGCTCGCCGACTCGCTGCCCGCCGCCCTGGTGCCGCGCCTGGCCCCGGTGGACGCGCTGCCGACCAGGACCTCGGGCAAGATCGACCGCGACGCGCTGCCCTGGCCGCTGACCGGCCAGGGCGCGACCGCCGCCGGGCTGAGCCCGGCCGAGACGCTGCTGGCCGAACGGTGGACCGCCATCCTCGGGGTGGCGCCGGAGGGGCCCGGCGAGGACTTCTTCGCCAACGGCGGCACCAGCCTCGCGGCGGCCAGACTGGTGTCCGTGCTGCGCCCCGACTACCCCGACGTGGCCGTGGGCGACGTGTACGCGCAGCCGACGCTGGCCGGGCTGGCCGCGCTCCTGACCGGCAGGGGCGAGGCCGAGCCCGCCAGGCCGCCCGTGACGCCCATGCCCCGGCGGGCCGCGCTGCTCCAGACGCTGCTCATGGTGCCGCTGCTCACCGCCGGCGCGATGCGCTGGATCGTCCCGCTGGCCGCGCTCGGCAACGTGCTGGCGGCGCCGTGGGTTCCGGCGGTGTCGTGGTGGTGGGTGGCGCTGGGCGCGCTGGCGTTCCTCACCCCGATGGGCAGGATCGGCCTGTCGGCGGCGCTCGCCCGGCTGCTGCTGCGCGGCGTGCGGCCGGGCAGCCATCCGCGCGGCGGCGCCGTCCATCTCAGGCTGTGGTTCGCGGAGCAGTTCGCGGCCAGGCTCGGCGTGCCCGACCTGGCCAGCGCGCCCTGGATGACCTGGTACGCCCGGCTGCTCGGCGCCCAGGTGGGCGCGGACGCCGACCTGCACTCGCCGCCGCCCGTCACGGGCCTGCTCAAGGTGGGCAGGGGCGCGTCGGTCGAGCAGGAGGTGGACCTCAGCGGCCACTGGTACGACGGCGACGTCCTGCACGTCGGCGAGATCAGGATCGGCGCCGGAGCCACCGTCGGCTCCCGCTCGACGCTGCTGCCGGGCGCGAAGATCGGCAAGAACTCGCAGGTCGCGCCCGGGTCGGCGGTCGTCGGCGGCGTGCCGTCGGGCGAGCTGTGGGCCGGCGTGCCCGCGTTCCGCCAGGGCAAGTCGCGCAAGCCGGGCGAGCGGGCCGCCCGCTCACCCTGGTGGACGGCCGTGTACGGGGTGACCGCCTTCGCGCTCAGCCTGCTCCCCGTCGCCGCCGCGGCGGCCGCCTTCGCGGTGCTGGCCTGGTTCGCCCGCGGGACGCGCACGCTCGGCGACGCGCTCACCGCCGCCCTGGCCGGCGTGCCGCTCGCGACGATCACCGGCATGGCCGCGTTCGCGCTGCTCACGCTGATCAGCGTGCGGCTGCTCGGCCTGGGCCTGCACGCCGGGCAACATCCGGTGCACAGCCGCCAGGCCTGGCAGGCCTGGGCGACCGGGCGGCTGATGGCCGCGGCCCGCGTCTGGCTGTTTCCCCTGTACGCCAGCGTCCTGACCCCCGCCTGGCTGCGGGCGCTCGGCATGAAGGTGGGCAGGGGCGTCGAGCTGTCCACGGTGCTGGCGCTGCCCACGATGACGTCGGTGGGCGACGGGGCCTTCCTGGCCGACGACACGATGGTCGCCCCGTACGAGCTGGACGGCGGCTGGATGCGCATCGCGGAGGCCCGGATCGGCAAGCGGGCCTTCCTCGGCAACTCGGGCATGACCGCGCCCGGCCGCAAGGTGCCCAAGGACGGGCTGGTCGGGGTGCTGTCGGCGACGCCGAAGAAGGCCAAGTCCGGCACCTCGTACGTCGGCATGCCGCCCATGAAGCTGCGCCGCACCGCCGAGGAGGGCGACAGGAACCGCACCTACGACCCGCCCGCCAGGTACAAGGCGGCCAGGGCCGTCGTCGAGGCGTTCCGCGTGGTGCCCGCCATGGGCGCGGTCGCGCTCGCCGTCCTGGCCGCCGCCGCGTTCGAGGCCCTCGCCGCCCGCTACGGCTTCGCCGCGGCGACCGCGCTGAGCGGCCTGGTCCTGATGGCTGCCGGGGTGGCCGCGGCGGCGGTCGCGACGGCCGCCAAGTGGCTGCTCGTCGGCCGGATCAGGACCTCCAACCGGCCGCTGTGGAGCTCGTTCGTGTGGCGCAACGAGCTGGCGGACAACTTCGTCGAGGTGCTGGCCGCCCCCTGGTTCGCGCAGCCGTGGCTGGGAACCGCGCCGCTGAACGTGTGGCTGCGCTCGCTCGGGGCACGCATTGGACATGGGGTCACGTGTGACACGTACTGGCTGCCCGAGGCGGACCTGGTGACCCTGGGCGACGGCGCGTGCGTCAACCGGGGCTGCGTCCTGCAGACACATCTCTTCCACGACCGTGTCATGAGCATGGACACGGTGACACTGGAGGCCGGCGCGACGCTCGGCCCGCACGGCGTGGTGCTGCCCGCCGCGCGGGTGGGCGCCGACACCACGGTCGGCCCGGCCTCCCTCGTCATGCGGGGCGAGCACGTGCCCGGCCGCACCCGCTGGTTCGGCAACCCCATCTCGGCGTGGCGATGACGCCGTACTTCTCCGGGCACGGCGACCACCGCTACGGCGTCTCGTACTACGACCTGAGGCTGGCCTACCGGGTGCCGGCCAACCGGCTCGACGGCACGGCCCTGCTGACCGTGTCGGCCGCCGAGCACCTCGGCGCGCTGGAGCTGGACTTCGGCAAGCTGAGGGTCGCGGCCGTCACCGTGGACGGCGTGCCCGCCCGGTACACGCACGCCCGCGGCAAGCTGCGCGTGACGCTGCCCCGGCCGCTGCCGGCGGGGGAGCGGGCCGTCGTGGAGGTGCGCTACTCGGGCAAGCCCGCGCCGGTGCCCAGCCCCTGGGGCGGGCTCGGCTGGGAGGAGCTGAGCGACGGCGCGCTCGTCGCCGGCCAGCCGATCGGCGCGCCGTCCTGGTTCCCGTGCAACGACCGGCCGGACGACAAGGCGTCGTACCGCATCTCCGTGACGACGGCGTCGGCGTACCAGGTGATCGCGAACGGGGTGCTCCTCGACAGGCGGCGCGGCGCGGGCACCACGACGTGGATCTACGACCAGGCCGAGCCGATGGCGAGCTACCTGGCGAGCGTGCAGATCGGCCGCTACCAGATCACCGAGCACGACGGCTCCCGGCTGGCCCACCCGCCCCGGCTGGCCGCCCGCGTGCGGCACGACTTCGGCCGGCAGGGGCAGATGATGACGCTGTTCCGCGGCCTGTTCGGGCCCTACCCGTTCGCCGGCTACACCGTCGTGGTGACCGACGACGACCTGGAGATCCCGGTCGAGGCGCAGGGCATGTCGATCTTCGGCAGGAACCACGTGGACGGCGTGCGCGGCAGCGAGCGGCTGGTCGCTCACGAGCTGGCGCACCAGTGGTTCGGCAACAGCCTCACCGTGGCCTGCTGGGGCGACATCTGGCTGCAGGAGGGGTTCGCCGCCTACGCCGAGTGGCTGTGGTCGGAGGCGTCGGGCGGCCCGCCCGCCGGCGAGCACGCCCAGCGGTGGCGGCAGCGCCTCACCCTGCAGCCGCAGAACTTCATCCTGGCCGACCCCGGCGAGCCGGCGCTGTTCGACGACCGCGTCTACAAGCGGGGCGCGCTGACCCTGCACGCGTTGCGCGAGGCCATGGGCGACGAGGCGTTCTTCACCGCGCTGCGGGCTTGGACCACCGAGCACCAGCACGGGACCGTCACCACCCGCGAGTTCGCCGCGCACGTCCAGCGGCACAGCCCGCAACCGGTCGGCACGCTGCTGTCCGCGTGGCTGCACGAGAAGCCGCTGCCCCAGCTCGTCAGATGATCTTGCCGGGGTTGAAGATCCCGGCCGGGTCCAGGGCCGACTTGATCGCGCGGTGCAGGCCCAGCACGCTCTCGCCCAGCTCGTGGTGCATGCCGCGCTTCTTCAGCAGCCCCACGCCGTGCTCGCCGGTGACTGTGCCGCCGAGCGCGATCGCGTCGTCCAGGATCGACTCGAACGCCTGCTGCGCCCGCTCCCTCGCCTCCTCGTCGCCCGCCGGGACGACGATCAGCGGGTGCAGGTTGCCGTCGCCCGCGTGCGCGATGTTGGCGATGTGCACGCCGTGCGCCGACGCGTGCGCCTCGATGCGGGCGAGCATCTCCGGTACGAGGCCGCGCGGCACGCACACGTCCTCCGTCAGCACCGGCCCGAGCCGCTCCAGCGCCGGATAGGCCAGCCTGCGGGCCGAGAACAGCGCCTCGGCCTCCTCCGGATCCGTCGAACGGGTGCTCCAGGTGGCCCCCGCCCGGTCGAAGCACTCCTGCAGCGCGGCGGCCTCCCGCTCGTCGCCGGTGTCGACGCGGCCCAGCAGCAGGACGTCGCCGAGGTCGGCCAGGCCCATGTTCTTCCACTCGTCCACGGCCCGCAGGCAGTAGCGGTCCACCAGCTCCAGCGCCGACGGCGTGATGCCCGCCGCGGCCGTCGCCGCGACCGCCTCGCCCGCGGTCACCAGCGAGTCGAAGGCGCCGACGACGGTCTTCGGCGGGCTGTCCGGCAGCCGCAGCAGCCGCACGGTGATCTCGGTGATCACGCCCAGCGTGCCCTCCGAGCCCACGAACAGGCCCGCCAGGTCGTAGCCCGCCACGCCCTTCCTGGTGCGGCGGCCCAGCGTGACCAGCTCTCCCCGGCCGGTGACGACCTTCATGCCGAGCACGTAGTCGCGGGTCACGCCGTACTTGACGCAGCACACGCCGCCCGCGTTCGTGGCCGCGTTGCCGCCGATCGTCGACCAGGGCGAGCTGGCCGGGTCGGGCGGATACCACAGGCCGTGCTCGGCGACGGCGGCCCGCAGATGGTCGTTGACCACGCCCGGCTGGACGACGGCGAGCTGCTCGGCCGCGTCGATCTCCAGGATCCGGTCCATGCCGTCGAGCGCCAGCAGCACGCAGCCGTCCACGGCGTTGGCCCCGCCGGACAGGCCCGTCCCCGCGCCGCGCGGCACGATCGGCACGCCGTGCTCGGCGCAGACCGCCACGAGCGCGCGGACCTGCTCGGCGTCGCGCGCCTTGACCAGCGCGACCGGGGCGCCCGCCGGGGCCCAGGCGGCCTGGTCGCGGGCGTAGGCGTGCACCACGTCGGGGTCGAGGACGATCCGGTCCGCGGGCAGGGCGGCGGACAGGGCGTCGAGGAACAGCACAGCGACAAGTGTGTCACTCAGGCCAGCCGAGCGGGTGGCGCGGGTCCGCCGGCGGCTCGCCGCCCGCCTCGTTGAACGCGGTCATCGCGGTGATCAGCGCCTGGCACTCCACCGGCGTCAGGCGTGAGACGACCTTGGCGATCTCCTCGCGGCGGCGCGCGGTGACGTCGTCCACCAGGCGGCGGCCCTCCTCGGTGAGCCGCATCAGGGTCTCGCGGCGGTTGAGCGGGTTGACCTCGCGGGTGACCAGCCCGGCGGCCACCAGCCGGTCGGCCATCCGCATGGCGGTGGAGCTGTTGACCGCCAGCAGCTCGGCCATGGTGACGAGCTTGGTCTCGCCGTGCGCGGCCAGCACGACCAGCATGCGGAACTGGGCGAGCGTCACCCGCTCCTGCGCCGCCGCCAGGGAGCGGGCGGCGATGGCGACCAGCAGCCGGGATCCGGTGAGTACGGCCGAGACGACGGCGTGCAGGTCCGCGGTGTCCGCCCGGCTCGGCGAAGGCTCTTCCACGCTGTTCAGTTCTACACCGTCGCGAGAGCCGCCGAGCGCGCCGTCGCCGAGGACGAACGCGGCCGGCACCGCGCCCACCATGACAGGGGGACCCAGCGGCGTGATCGCCCGCTGAAGCTATTGCATAGGAAGCTTTCCTATTTAATACTGCGATCAACGCAGCGTGCCCGCATACCGCGCTGCTCTCGCCGACTCGGCGTCCTACTGTTCGGAGGCCCTCGTGACCCGTCGTGTCCTCACCCTGTCCGCCGCCGCGATCGCCTGCCTCGGGGCGTTCGCGATCTCCGCCCCGGCCGCGCAGGCGGCCGAGGTGGAGGTGGTGCACAGCCCCATCTCGCTCGGCGACTACTGCTCCGCCCAGGTCAACTCCTCCTCCACCATCGGCTTCTACAACGGCAGCCTGGCCTGCCACCGCTGGAGCACCACCGGAACGGGCACCGTCCACGTCGGCACCGGCAGCGCCTCCGCCGCCTGCGCCTACCTCTATCCAGGCGCCACCTACCTCAGCCACGCCCAGGCCACGGGGCAGGCCCTGCTCTGCAGGTACTCGGTCTGACCCGCCAGCCACGGCGGCCCGGCCGGGTGCGAGGCTGTCATCATGAACGACACGCACACCGTGGTCCTGGTCGAGGGGGCCAGCGACCTGTCGGCCGTAGAAGCGCTGGCCGGGCGCCGTGGCCTGGACCTGGCCGCCGAGGGCATCTCCCTGGTGGCGATGGGCGGTGCCTCGAACATCGCGACCTACATCCGCAGGTTCGGCCCCTCAGGCCACGGCCTGCGGCTGGCCGGCCTGTGCGACGCGGGGGAGGAGGGCGACTTCCGCAGGGCCGTCGAGCGCGCCGGGCTCGGGGCCGCCGTGAGCAGGAGCGGGCTGGAGGCGCTCGGGTTCTTCGTGTGCGTCGCCGACCTGGAGGACGAGCTGATCCGCGCCCTCGGCACCGACGCCGTCGAGCAGGTCGTCGAGGCCGGGGGCGAGCTGGGCTCGTTCCGCACGTTGCAGAAACAGCCCGCGTGGCGGGGCAGCAGCACACACGCGCAGCTCCGCCGGTTCATGGGCGCGGGCAGCGGCCGGAAGATCCGCTACTCCGGAATGCTCGTCGAGGCGCTCGACCTCGATCGGGTGCCGCGACCGCTGGACCTGCTGCTGGCCTACCTGCTGGGCAGCCGGAGCCGGTGAGCGGCGGCGGGTGGCGCCGCCGGTCACCGGGCTCCGTCAGCCGACCGTGAGGCGGCCGAGGGTGAGGAGGCCGGAGTGCACGTCCTGCGTCGCGTTGGCGAAGCGCAGGTCCGCGCCGCCCGGCAGCGGGCTGGCGACCCGTAGCGTCAGGTTGTAATCGCCGCGGCTCAGGCCCGCCAGCTTGAGCTGGGCGGACATCTCGGACGGAGCCGCGCCCGGCTGGATGCCGGTGACCTTCCACGGAGGCCACCCTGCGCTCGGGGCGGCGCACCTGCGGGAGCGTGGCGGGGTGCCTGCTCGGCAACCTGTCGCTGGAGCTGACCACCTGGTACGCGAGCAGGCCGGAGACGAGCCGGCCACCACCCGAGCGCCGGTTTCCACAACGAGATGCCGGTCAGGGCAGGTGACCAGACGGGGTGGCCAGGCGTCCCCAGGTCGTGACCAGCGGCCGGTAGCCCTGGCGGGACCAGAAGGGCACGGACAGCGGGTTCGCGGCCACGTAATGCACCAGCACGGTCTCGACACCCGCCGCCGCCACCACGGCGTGGGCGTGGTCGGCGAGTGCGGCGCCGGTGCCCCGGCCCCGGCTGCCGGGCCGGGCGTAGAGGGAGCCCACATAGGCCACGGGTGAGGCCCGTACAGCGGACGCGATCCGTCCGGCGTGGGAGGGGTGGTGGATGGCGAGCAGGCCGGTGACCTCGCCGTCCCGTTCGGCCAGCCAGCACCAGCCGTCGCCTCGGGTGAGCTTCTCCGCCAGCTCGGCCCGTGCGGCGGCGGCCGTCGAGGGCAGCGGCGGCGGCACCCAGCCGAACTGGGCCTCGTAGTCGATCAGCTCCAGGTAGAGGCGGCACATGGCGTCGAGGTCGTCCGCCACGGCCCGCCGCACGCCAGGGGGCGGCGGGACGGCGGTCTCGCGGGGCGGCTGACCGGAGGGGGAGACGCGGACGGCGAGGATGGTGCGCGGCGCGAACCCCCGCCTGACGAGGGCGGCGACCGGCGCGGTGTCACGGCTCGGCCAGTTCACGACAAGCCCGGCGTCCGGCTCGGCTTCGAGTTCGAAAGGCGACCGGTCAGGGGCGGAGGTCCGCCGGTCGAGGTGGGAAGGCCGCAGGTCGAGGTCGGAGATCCACCGGTCGAGGAGGCGGCCGAGGGCGCTCGCCGGATCGTCACCCGACACCCTGGCCTCCAGCGCATGGCTGACCACCGGCCCCCACCGCACAGCATCCGCTCGGGTCACGGCCATCGAGGGCGCCCCGACGGCGTCCGGCACCTCGACGAGATCGCCGTCGAGAGACGCGACAGTGACGAGCGGATCGGCGGCCCGCACTCGCGCGAGATGCCCCTCGACCACCCCGCTCACCAGCGCTGCCGAGCCTCCTCCGCCCACCCGGTCAGGCCGTCGAGGTCGATCCAGGCGCCGTCGTCGGCCTGCGCACGTCCGCTGAAATGCCCGAAGCACTGGTGCGTCTCAGAGCCGACCAACCCCAGCTCCGTGCGGGAGATCTTCTCGTGGAACGGCGTGAACACCGCCTCCACCCGCGTGCCCGTGATCCGCCACGGCTTGAGCCAGTCGCCGCGGTCGTAGTGCCACGCCAGCTCCTCGCCGATCTTGTGCAGCCGCCCGTCGACGAACAGGGCGTTCTCCGTCATCCCGGTGCCGTCGGTCCACTTGCCGCCGAGCTGGACGGCCCGCCCCGGCGCGCTGCCCGCCGCCCAGTTCCACACGACGGAGTACGGCCACCGCCCGCGCCCGTGGTCGAGCACGGCGAAGGAGTCGCGTTCGCTCACCTCGTGCTCGGCCTGCCCGAGCCGCAGCCGGCCGCGTACGGGACGCCCGACGTCCTTGACCGTGTACTGGAAGCGGCCGGGACCCCAGGGCACCACGACGCCGAGCGACTCGTGCCCGTCGGGCAGCGGGATGTCCAGCTCGACCTCGACGCCGGGCGCCGCCGCGCGCAGCGTGCTGCCTCCGGGGCGCTGGTCGATGTCGATGGCCAGCCCGTTCGCGCGGGCCGACGCGGCGCCCTCGCCGCTGCGCTCGGGCATCACGGTGCCGCGCGCCAGGGGCACCACCACGTCCTTGGACGTCTCCTCGCCGGTCGCCCGGTCCAGCACGTACAGGCCGTGCACGCCGGCGTAGTCGAGCGACGACGCCACCAGCCCGATCACGTGATCGGGCGTGACGACGCCCCAGTACTCCCAGCGTTTGGTGCGGCCCCAGCCGCGCAGGTTGGCGCGGTGCAGCGGGCGCCGCGTCCAGCCCACCGCCTCCGGGTTGAGCCGCCCGCCTGGCAGGCACAGGTCGACGGGCGCCGTGATCTCCCGCTCGTGCGTCACCATGGCTGAAGGGTAGCGGCTCGCGTTCCACGGTGATCGATCCCCGGCTCCAACCTTTCTGTGCTCCGGCAGCGTCTGGAGATTGACCGAAATGAGGAGAGACGTTGGATCGCAATGCCGGCTTCCGGGCGTTCGTCGATGCGCACCAGCGCTCGTTGCTGCGGCTGGCCTACCTGCTCACCGGCGAGGAGCATCTCGCCGAGGATCTCGTGCAGAGCGTGCTGGTCCGGATGATCGCGCGCTGGCCGAGGTTACGCCACATCGACAAGCTGGACCTGTACGCGCGCAAGGCCATGATGAACCAGTACATCTCGTGGCGCAGGAAACGTTCCTCCGATGAGGTGCCGACCGCGGATCCGCCCGAACGCTCCCACTGGCCTGAAGACTCGGCCGTGCTGCGGATCGCCCTGCGTCAGGCGCTGATGCGGCTCACGCCCAAGCAGCGCGCGGTGCTGGTGCTGCGCTTCTTCGAGGACAGGACCGAGCGCGACGTCGCCGACCTGCTGGGCTGCTCGGTCGGCACCGTGAAGAGCCAGACGCACCACGCCCTGGCGCGGCTGCGCGCGCTGGCGCCGGAGCTGGCGCCCAACCTTCCCGTCATGGGTCTGAAGGAGACGCATCGATGACCTGGCTGAAGGACGCCTTCGAGCGCATCGCGGACGACATGCCGGAGCGGGACCTGGCCGCCCGCGCGATGGCGGTCCACCAGCGCAGGCGGCGTAACCGCACGGCGTTCGCCGCCGCGGCGGCCGTGGTCGTGGTCACGGCGCTGGCCGCCACGCTCGGCGTCCGCCTGCTGCCGCAGACGCCGCGGGAGCCGGCCGCTCCTGTCAAGCCGCCCGAGCGGGCCACGATCGAGGTCGGAGTCGTGCCGAGCACGGCGTCGGCGCCGCTGTTCGTGGCCGCCGCCAAGGGCTACTTCGAGCAGGAGGGGCTGACCGTGACGCCGCGGACCATCATCAGCGGCGCCCACGCCGTGCCCAAAGTGTCCGCGGACGCTCTGGATCTCGCGCAGGCCGATCACCTGGCGGCGCTGCGGGCGATCAGGGCCGGACAGCCACTCAAGATCGTCTCTGGCCTGTACGAGCCGGGGCCCGGCACCACCGCGCTCGTCGTCAAGGCCAAGTCCGCGATCAGGAGCGTGGCCGATCTCAAGGGAAAGAAGATCGGGGTCTCCTACCTGCGGAGCATGGAGGAGCTCGCGCTCGCCGGCCTGCTGAAGAAGGCCGGGCTGAGCCTGGACGACGTCAAGCTGATCGAGTGCCCGCTGCCCGACATGACCGCGGCGATGGCGCGCGGCCGGTTCGACGCCGCCCTGACGGTCGAGCCGTTCGTCAGCATGGGGGCCGGGCAGCAGCGGTGGCGCGTGCTGGCGGACCTGCTGACCGGCGACTTCGCCGACCTGCCAGGGCAGGCGTGGATCGCCTCGGAGGAGTGGATCGCGGACAACCCCGCCACGCTGGCGGCCTTCCAGCGCGCGCTGGCCAAGGCGCAGCGCCTGATCGCGAGCGACCCCGGCGAAGCCGAGGCCATCCTGCCGCGCTACATCAGGATGACCCGCGAGGAGTCCGCCGCGATCAAGCGTGGCGCCTACACCACCGCGATCGACCTGCCGGGGCTGCGGCGGCTGGACGAGCTGGGGCGCCGGTACGGGTTCATGAAGGGCCGGTTCGACGTGCAGGAGGCCGTCCTGACCTCCCGGTAGCCGTGCGGTTCAGCGGTGGCGGGCCTCGTCGAGGACGCGGGCGGCCTCCCGTTCGTACGAGCCGCGCGAGGCCAGCACCACCAGGCCGCCCGCCACCATGGGCACGATCAGCGCGTACATGGCGGCGAGGAGTGAGCCGGAGGCGTCGGAGGCCATGCCGACGATGAGGGGGCCGAAGGCGGCGCCGATCGTCAGCAGGAACTGCAGGACGGCGAAGCCGACGCCCCTCGACCTGGCCCCCACGACGTCGGCGATGCACGCCGTGCAGGTGGGGATGGCGGTGGAGGAGATCGTCACGGCGAACAGCAGGAGGATCACCAGCGCCACGGGGGAGTCCATCAGCAGGGCCGCGCCGAGGAGGGTCGAGCCGATGGTGATGCCGGAGCCGCCGACGAGCAGCCTGCCGCCCCGGTAGCGGCCGTGCGCCCGCTTGCCGATGGCGGAGCCGATCACGGTGCCGCTGAGCACGCCCACGATGGTGACGCCGCCGCTGATGCTGCTGGCCACGCCGGTCGCCATGCCGAAGTCGCGGACCATGAGGGACGGCAGCCAGAAGTAGACGCCGCCGAGGCCCAGGGTCAGGATCATCACGCCGAGCGCTACGAGGACCAGGGTACGGGTGGCCAGCACCTGGCGGACCTGCGGCCAGAAGGGCGGCTTCACGGTGCCGATGGGGGCCGGGTCGGCCTGCGGCGGACCGGCCTGCGGCGGCTCCAGCGCCCCGGGCGGCGGCGCCTGCCTGGGCACGGCGGGAACCGCAGCCCCGCCCGCCCCCGCGCCTGCGCCCGCCTTCGCACCTGCGCCCGCGCCCGCGGCGGCCATGATTTTGTCGATCTGGCCGCGTTCCGGCTCGCGCAGCCGCCACACGAGGATGGCGGTCAGCGCCCCCGGGATCGCCATCAGCAGGAACGCGGCCCGCCACCCGAACGCCTGCCCGATGACGCCGCCCAGCAGGGTGCCGACGCCGCCCAGGTAGGTGGTCATCCGGGTCCACCCGTACACCTGCATGCGGGTCGCGGCCGGGTAGAAGTCGGCGAGCAGGCTGCCGACGGCGGGGTTGTCGATGTTCTCGCCGGCCGCGAGCAGCACCCGCATGACGTAGAAGGCGGCGAACCCGGTGGCCAGGCCGGAGCCGAGGGTGGCCAGCGCCCAGCACAGCACCACGACGGCGATGATCCTGGTGCGGCTGTAGCGGTCGGCGAGGTAGCCGGCGGGCAGCGCGACGGCGGCGGCGGCCAGCGCGGCGGCGGTCGGGATGGATCCGGCGGCGGTGTCGCTGAAGCCCCATTCGGCCTGTACGAGGGGCAGCACCCCGGACATCAGGTTGGCCTCGATGCGATCGACCATGCCGACGATGAACAGAACGATGAACGGTCCCCAGCCGTAGGGGTTGGGGTCGGTGGCGGTGATGCCGCCTCGCGGCGGGGATCCGAGTTTGCGGCGTTCGCGGGTGACGGCCTTCACCATGACTTTCTCCTCGCGTCGGTGTCCCCCGTGGAGCATCGGACGTGGGGAAACAACCCCCGAACTCCGTTCTGGAACAGAGTTCTAGGAAGAGTGTCGTACATCACACTGCGTTTCACCAGTGTTAAGGCGCGTCATGTGAAACTTCTGGCGCGACCACATCGGACGCGGTCAGCCGCCCCGATGCCGCCATGACCCCCGTGAACATTTGCGGCTCTCGCGACAAGACACACATGACATCTCGAAGGGGGTCACATGCTGAAAAAAGATCATCTATGGTGACGGACACCTCGCCGATCACGGTGGATTCCGAGATCATCGCAGGCTCGCTCGATGATCCGGAGCGCTTCTCCACCCTGTTCGACCGCTACTCCGGCCTGCTCTACAGGTACATCTCCTTCCGCCTCGGCCCCGAGCTGGCCGAGGACCTCGTCGGGGAGACGTTCCTGATCGCCTTCCGCCGCCGCGACGCCTACGACGTCGCCTACCGCGACGCCCGGCCCTGGCTGCTGGGCATCGCGACCAACCTCATCACCGGCCACCGCCGTACGGAGGTCAGCCGCTACCGCGCCATGGAGCGGCAGGGCCCGGCGGCGGCCGTGGAGGGGCCGGAAGAGGCGATCACCCGTGAGCTGGCCGCGCAGGGCACCAGGACGGCGCTGCTGAGCGCGCTCGCGCTGCTGCCGCGAGGCGACAGGGACGTGCTGCTCCTGGTCGCCTGGAGCGACATGAGCTACGAGGAGGCGGCCCGCGCGCTCGGCATCCCCGTCGGCACGGTCAAGTCACGGCTCAACCGGGCCAGGCGCAAGGTCCGCCAGGCGCTGGGCGGAGTGAACCCGTTGGAGGAGGAAGATCATGAATGAACTGAGGACGCTCATCAAGGAGCTGGAGCACGAGCCGCCACAGTCCCTGGCCAGGCAGCGGCAGCGGCTCGTCCAGGCGATGACCGAACCACCCGCGCGTCGGCGGTGGCTGAGCGGGCGGCGGCTCGTGCTGGCCGGCGCCGTCGCGGCGGCCGTCGCGGCGGCCGTGGCCGTGCCGTCCGTGCTCGGCTCCGCCACCCCGGCGTACGCGCTGACGGAACGCCAGGACGGGACGATCAACCTCAAGATCTACGAGTTCCGCGACCCGGAGGCGCTCGAAGGGGAGCTGGCCGGGCTGGGGGTGACGGCCGACATCACCTACCTGCCCCTCGGCAAGCGCTGCGGCAACGACCGCGTTCCCGTCCTGGCGGGCGACGACTTCGGGGAGGGCCTGTCGAGCACCGACCCCGCCGTAAAGGCGGAGCTGCGGGAGAGACTGCGGCGCTCGCCCTCCTACCAGGCGATACGCCCGCAGGACGGCATCACCATCTACCCGCGCCACATCCGGCCGGGCCAGATCGCGGTGATCGAGGTCAGCGAGAACCCGGTCACGCCCACCGCCGGGCGTCCAGGGGTCGCCTGGCAGTTCAGCGGACGGCTGACGACCGGGCCCGTCGCGCCCTGCCAGGTCGTGGACGATCCCTCGGCCGGCGACATCGGCGACGCCACCCCGCCGCCCGGTAGCTGACCCCAGCCCCGGCGTTCGGGGCTTGTGCCCGCCTCTTCCGGGTACTGGCCAGTTTTCGATGGAAGGGGCGGGACGAGGGTGAGCGGTTCTCAGGAGGCGACGCTGGCGGCGCTGGCGGCCAACGTCGGCATCGCGGTGACGAAGTTCGTGGCGTACGTCTTCACCGGGTCGTCGTCGATGCTCGCCGAGAGCATCCACTCCGTCGCCGACTCGGGCAACCAGGGGCTGCTGCTGTTCGGGCGGACGCGGGCCGCCCGCGAGCCCACCCCGGACCATCCCTTCGGCTTCGGCAGGGAACGATATTTCTACGCGTTCCTGGTCTCGGTGGTGCTGTTCTTCGGCGGCGGGCTGTTCGCGCTTTATGAGGGGTACGAGAAGGTCGTCCACCCGCATCCGCTGGAGAGCTGGCCGTGGGCGGTGGGGGTGCTGGTGGCGGCCATCGTCATGGAGGGGCTGTCCCTGCGCACCGCCGTCCGCAACGCGGGACGGCTGCGCCGTGGCCGGTCGTGGGCCAGGTACATCCGCGAGGCCAAGGCGCCCGAGCTGCCCGTGGTCCTGCTGGAGGACACCGCCGCCCTCGCCGGGCTGGCGTTCGCCCTCGTCGGCGTGACGCTGGCGCTGCTCACCGGCAACCCGCTCTTCGACGGCCTCGGCTCCATCGCCATCGGCCTGCTGCTGATCATCGTGGCGGTGACGCTCGCCAGGGAGACCAAGAGCATGATCATCGGTGAGTCGGCGGCGCCCGAGATCCAGCAGGCCATCGAGGACGTGCTGCGGGACGACGCCGCCGTCAGCGGGTTCACCCAGCTCCGCACCCTGCACCTGGGGCCCGAGGAACTGCTCGTCGCGGCCCGCGTCACGGTCGCGGGGAACGGGCAGGTGGCCGAGGCCCTGCGCGGGACGGAGCAGCGCATCCGCGAGCGCGTCCCGCTCACGACCGTCGTCTACCTGCAGCCGGACTGAGTACTCCCGTTGGTGCAGGCGTACGGCGAACGGTGTCGACCCGGTTGACGGTGGATGGACGACGCGGCGGCAGGGCTCTCACGCCTAGCGTTTCCCGCATCGATCCGTCATCGGGAGGAAACACCATGATCAAGAGAGTCGTCGCCACGGTCGCCGGGCTGAGCCTGACCGTGGGGCTGACCGCCGGCGCCCAGGTCGTCCACGCGGAGACGGCCGCGCCCAAGCCGCCGAAGGGCGCCAGGGCGGTCGTCCACGTCAGCCCCAACCCCACCGCCGAGCGCGGCCAGGAGGTGACGATCACCGGCCACTGCGGCGGCGGCAAGGGCCTCAAGGCCGTGATCGCCGGCATCGACAGGGAGCACCCGGTGCTGGAGAACGTCCGCATCGTCAAGGACGACCCCAAGGGCTTCGTGGCGAAGGGCACCCTGGCGTCCAGGATCGGCAACGGCGTCGGCCCCGTCTTCGTCGACTGCGGCGGCGAGGCGGGCGTGACCCTCCTGGTCACCCACGTCTGACGCCCGGCCCCTCGTCCAGGAAGAACGCACATGCCACGACGCGACCCCGCGCCCGTCCGGCACCTCGCCAGGATCACCGACGTCGCACTGGCCGCCGCCACCCTCGTCTTCTTCGTCACGGTAGCCCTCGCCACCGGCGTCCACACCCGCACGCTGACACCCGCCGGCCCTTGGCACGGGCCGATCCAGCTCGGCCTGTTCCTGGGCGCGATCCTGCTGGTCAGACGCCGCTGGCCGATGACCGTGCTGCTGCTGTCGGTCTGCGGGATGCTCGCCTACCACAGCGTCGCGGGGCTGTGGTCTCCCGCCGGCTGGATCTGGCCCATCGCGGTGGCGTACTTCACCGCCGCCACCACGCGCCACGTGCGCTGGGTGGCGCTCATCGGCGTGGCGCAGCTCGTCCACTCCGCGATCGACGCCCGCTTCATCCTGGAACAGAACCTCTTCCGCTACCTGATCCACGTCGTGGGGGAGGGGCTGCTGCTGGCGCTCCTCATCGTCGCGGGCCTCACGTACGCCGCCGCGATGCGCTGGCGGGAACGGCTGCGCGAGACCGACGGCCGGGCGCGCGCCGCCGAGGAACGCCTGCGCGTGTCGCACGAGGTGCACGACGTCATCGCGCACACGCTGGCCCTCGTCGGCGTCCAGCTCAACGTCGCCGCCGACGCCCTCGACGAGGAGGACCCCGCGGCGGCGGCCGAGGCGCTGCGGCTGGCGAAGGACGTACGGAACCGGGCCATGAACGACCTGCGCTCCCTCATCGCGACGCTGCGCGACGACCCCGGCGGCAACACCCGCCCGCAGCCGGACCTGGACGGGCTGCGCGTCCTCGTCGCCGACGCCCGCGCCGCCGGCCTGGAGGTGACGCTGGACGAACGCGGCGACCCCGCCGCCGTCCCCGCCATGCCCGCCATCGCCATCCACCGCGTCGTCCAGGAGTCGCTCGCCAACACCCTCAAGCACGCGAACGCGAGCAAGGCGCGGGTGACGATCGACTACCGGCCCGGCTCGGTCACCGTCGAGGTCACCGACGACGGGCGCGGCTCAACCGGCGCCACCGGCGTCACCGAAGGCCACGGTCTGGCCGGCATGCGCGAACGGGTGAGCGCGCTCGGGGGCACGCTCACCGCCGGGCCGGTCCCCGGAGGCTTCACGGTGCGGGCCGAGGTTCCTGTGGCAGGCTCGTCAGCATGACGATCAAGGTGCTCCTCGCCGACGACCAGGCGCTCGTCCGGGCGGGCTTCCGCAGCCTGCTGGCGCGCTCCAAGGCCATCACGGTCGTCGGCGAGGCCCAGGACGGCGACGAGGCCGTCCGGCTGGCCGCGAGCACCAGGCCGGACGTCGTCCTCATGGACATCCGCATGCCGGGCACCGACGGGATCACCGCCACCCGCCGCATCGTCGCCGGCCAGGCCGTCCCTGGCTGCCGGGTGATCATCCTGACCACGTTCGACAGCGACGAGCACGTCTTCGCCGCCCTGCGCGCCGGCGCCAGCGGCTTCCTCACCAAGGAGGTCGAACCCGCCGAGCTGCGCCGCGCCGTTCTCGCCGTCGCCGCAGGGGACGCGCTGCTGTCGCCAGGGGTGACCCGCCGCGTCGTCGAACAGTTCGCCCACCGGCAGGACCTCTCGCCCGGCGCGGGGCAGCGGCTGGCGGGGCTGACGTCGCGGGAGCTGGAGGCGGTCGAGCTCGTGGCGCTGGGCCTGTCCAACAACGAGATCGCCGAACGCCTGGTCATCAGCCCGCTCACCGCCAAGACCCACATCACCAGGGCCATCGCCAAGCTGGACGTCCGGGATCGGGTGCAGCTCGTCATCCTGGCCTACGAGAGCGGGCTGGTGCGGCCGGGCGGGCGGCCGTCCTCCTGACGTCACGTTGACGTGCGCCGCTCAGCTCCGGCCGGGGCCCAGGCGGCGGGCCGGCCGGGGGGTGCCGGGCGGCCGTAGACTCGAAGGCCGTTGATCGAATCGGTGGGAAGCGGAAGCCCATGGTGAGCAGGGAGGCCAGGTCGCGGCTTCGTGGCCGGCAGGCCGAGTGCGAGGCGCTGGACCGGCTGGTGGCGACCGTGCAGGGCGGCCGCAGCTCGATGCTGGTTCTGCGGGGCGAGGCGGGCATCGGCAAGTCGGCGCTGCTGGAGTACGCCCGCGACAGCGCGGCGGGCTGCCGGATCGCCAAGGCGGCGGGCGTGGAGTCGGAGATGGAGCTGGCCTACGGCGGCCTGCACCAGTTGTGCGCGCCGTTCCTCGACCGGCTCGACCGGCTGCCCGAGCCGCAGCGCGCGGCGCTGGGCACGGCGTTCGGCCTGTGCGCGGGCACGCCGCCGGACCGGTTCCTGGTGGGGCTGGCGGTGCTCAGCCTGCTCGCCGACGCCTCTGACCGGGAGCCGCTGGTCTGCCTGGTCGACGACGCGCAGTGGCTGGACCGGGTCTCCGCGCAGACGCTGGCGTTCGTGGCGCGGCGGCTGCTCGCCGAGCGGGTCGGGCTGGTGCTGGCGGTACGCGAGCCGTCCGCGGACAGCGAGCCGACCGGGCTGACGCACGCGGAGCTGACCGGGCTGCCGCAGACAGAGGTGGGGCGGCTGGGCGACGGCGACGCCCGCGCCCTGCTCGACTCGGTGACCCCCGGCAGGCTGGACGAGCGCGTCAGGGACCGCATCGTGGCCGAGGCGCAGGGCAACCCCCTCGCCCTGCTGGAGCTGCCGCGCGGGTTGACGCCGGCGGAGCTGGCGGGCGGGTTCGGGCGGCCGGACGCGCGCCCGCCGGCCGGGCAGATCGAGCAGAGCTTCCTGCGGCGCGTCGAGCCGCTGCCGCATGACACGCGGCTCCTGCTGCTGGTCGCGGCGGCCGAGCCGGTGGGCGACGTGACGCTGCTGACCAGGGCGGCGGAGCTGCTCGGCATCGAGACGTCCGCCGCCGCCGCGCCGGCCGAGGCGGCCGGGCTGATCATGATCGGCACGCGCGTACGGTTCCGCCACCCTCTCGTCCGGTCGATGGCCTACCGGGCGGCGGCGCTGGAGGACCGGCACCGGGTGCACCGCGCGCTGGCCGACGCGACCGACCCGGAGGCCGATCCCGACCGGCGGGCGTGGCATCTGGCCGGCGCCGCGGCCTTCGCCGACGAGGAGGTGGCCGCTGAGCTGGAGCGTTCGGCCGGCCGGGCACAGGCGCGGGGCGGCGTGGCGGCGGCGGCCGCGTTCCTGGAGCGGGCGGCCGAGCTGTCGCCCGATCCCGGACGGCGCGGCGTCAGGGGGCTGGCGGCGGCCAGGGCCAAGTACCGCGCGGGCGGCTACGACGCCGCGTTCGAGCTGCTGGACGCGGCGGAGCTGAGCCCGCTCGACGACCGCGACCGCGCCCAGGCCGACCTGCTGCGCGGCCAGATCACGTTCGCCGCCACCAGCGCGGGGGCCGCCCTGCCGCTGCTGCTCAAGGCCGCCGGACGGCTGGAGCCGCTGGACGCGGGCCTGGCCCGCGAGACCTACCGCGACGCGCTGAACGCCGCCATGACGGCGGGCCACCTGCCCAGCGGCGCCCAGGCGGCGGACATCGCCAGGGCGGCACTCGGCGCGCCGCCCGGCCCGCCGCCCAGGCGCAACGACCTGCTGCTGGACGGCGTCGCCCGAGCGGCCGTCGAGGGGTACGCGGCGGGCGTGCCGCTGGTGCGCCAGGCCCTGGAGGCCTTCCGTGCCGACGGGGTGTCCAGGGAGGAGGGCCTCGGGTGGCTGCCGTTCGCCTGCCGGATGGCCCACAACGTGTGGGACTTCGAGACCTGGTCGGAGCTGTCGTCCAGGCTGGTCGAGCTGGCCCGCGAGACGGGGTCGCTGGCGGTGCTGCCGTCGGCGCTGCACATGCTGGTGGCGAACCGGGTCCTGGCGGGCGAGCTGGCCCCCGCCGGCGCGCTGGTCGCCGAGGCGGTGACGATCGGCGAGGTGACGGGCAGCCGCTCCATGGCGCAGTACGCGGCCCTGGTGCTGGCGGCGTGGACGGGCCGGGAGGCGGCCACCCGCGAGGCGATCGAGGCGATCACCCGCGACCCGGCCATCCAGGGCGAGGGCAAGGTGCTGACCGCCACCCAGTGGGCGGGCGCGGTGCTGGGCAACGGCCTCGGCCGTTACGAGGAGGCCTACGTCGCGGCCGAGCGCGGCGTGGAGCACCCCCAGGAGCTGGGCGGCACGTACCTGCGCTCGATGATCGAGCTGGTCGAGGCCGCCGCCAGGAGCGGACGGCCGGCCCGCGCCGCCGAGACCGCCGCGAAGCTCGCCGAGACGGCCGCGGCCACCGGCACGGACTGGGCGCTCGGCACCTCGGCGATGGTGCGGGCCCAGGTGAGCGCGGGAGCGTCCGCCGAGGAGCTGTACCGGGAGGCCATCGAGCGGCTGGGCCGCACGGAGGTGCGCACGTCGCTGGCCCGCGCCCGGCTGCTCTACGGCGAGTGGCTGCGCAGGGAGAACCGCCGCGTGGACGCGCGCGAGCAGCTCGGCGTCGCCTACGAGGCGCTCAGCGGGATGGGCGCGGAGGCGTTCGCGGAGCGCGCCAGACGCGAGCTGCAGGCCACGGGCGAGACGGTGCGCAGGCGCGGCGCGGAGGAGCGGGCCGCGCTCACCGCGCAGGAGGCGCAGATCGCCCGCCTGGCCGGCGACGGGCTGACCAACCCGGAGATCGGCGCGCAGCTCTTCATCAGCCCGCACACCGTCGAGTGGCATCTGCGCAAGGTGTTCGCCAAGCTCGGCATCGTCTCCCGCAAGCAGATCACCGCCAAGCTGCTGCGGGCGGCTCAGCCCTCGCCGTCGTACCCGCGCTCGGCGTAGCGGCCGGGCGTGCAGCCGTACTCCCTGGTGAAGGCGGTGATGAACGCCGACGGGCTGGAGTAGCCGACGCGGTGCGCCACCTCGGCCACCGGGCGGGTCTCCAGCAGCACCCGCGACGTGCTGAGCCGCAGCTTGGTGCGCACCTTCGAGTACGGCATGCCGAACTCCCGCTCGAAGTCGCGCTGCAGCGTCTTGACGCTGACGTGCAGCCGCTCGGCCCACTCCGCCAGCCCGGCCTCGTCGCCGGGGTCGTGCGACAACGCCCGCGCAACGGTGAGCGCGAACCCGGTGCCGTTCGCGTGGTGGCCGACGAAGTCGGAGGTGGCCGGGCCGAGCCCGGCCATGATGCGCGCCCGGGCGGCGAACGCCTCGGCCTCCCCGCAGGACGGACGGGCGATCGTCTCGATCAGCCTGGCCGCCTCCGGGGCCATGGAGACGGCGCCGGCCCGCAGCCCGGTGAGCACCTGGGGCGTCTCGCGCAGGCAGATGCGGTAGACGGTCTGCCGGTCGGCCGCCCGCACCTCGTGGGTGACGGCCCGGTGCGCCCAGAACGCCTCGCGGTGGCCCACGAACTGGGTGCGCGCGCCGTAACTGGTCGAGAGCATGCCGTCGGGGGACCAGTAGAGCTGGTGCAGGAAGTCCTGGCGGCTCTCGCCGAACTCCAGCACGGCCGCGGAGCGGTACTTGAGCACCAGGATGCCCTCGACCCGGCCGAGGCCGTAGCCGTACTCCTCGCAGGAGAACGGGTCCGTGCCGACGGGCTCGGTGACCGTCACGGAGTGGCGTCTCGGCGACATCGGTTGGCCTCCCAGAGACATCAGCGGCAACTTTGGTAAGGGTAACCTAAGTTCGTTCTCAAGGCTGTCGAAGGAAGCCCGTCCATGCACTCAGTTCAGCTCCGGCGCGCCGCCGGAGCCTCCGTCCTCACGCTCGCCCTGGTGGCAGGCTGCGGCTCGGCCGGCTCCGCGGAGCAGCCGGCGGCCGCCGCCGCGACCCGCGTCTTCACCGCGGACAACGGCCAGATCACCATCCCGGCCGACCCCAAGCGGGTCGTCGCCACGGGCTACGCGGTCCCCGCGCTCATCGAGGCCGACGCCGCGCTGGTCGGCATCTCCTCCTGGCAGCGCGGCCTGCCGCTGATGTCGGAGGAGGACCGGGCCACCTACGACCGGCTGGAGAAGGTCGCGGGCGAGGCCGCGGCCGAGACCAACTACGAGGCCATCGCCAAGGTCAAGCCCGACCTCATCGTCATCGGCGTCCCCGCCCCCGTGCTGGCCGACGTGGACGTGGAGCGGCTGAAGTCCATCGCGCCCGTCGTCGCGATCGGCCCCACCATCCCGTCCGCGTGGCGCGAGCTGTCCCAGCGGCAGTCCGACGCCGCCAGCCGGGCCGCCAACTTCGGCGAGGCCAAGGCCGCCTACGAGAAGAAGGCGGCCGAGCTGGCGGCCAAGTACAAGGACGCGCTGGCCGGCCTGAAGTTCGGCCACGTCGGCGCGTACGGGGAGGTCGCCAAGGGCACCTTCCAGCGCGAGTTCGCCGGATCCTGGGGCACCAACATCGCCCAGGACGTCGGCGTCACCTACTACGGCCAGGTCAAGGTGAAGGGCGGCGGCAGCAAGGACGTCTCCGAGTACCCCTCGATCGAGGAGCTGACCGCGAGCCTCGGCGAGGCCGACGCGATCACGTACTCGGTGCAGCCCGACGGCACCCCCAACGAGTCCGTCAAGTACGTGCTCGACTCCGAGCTGTGGAAGAACCTGCCCGCCGTCAAGGCCGGCAAGACCTTCCCCATCCGCTACACGGAGGCGGCCACCTACAGCGCCGCGATCAAGACTCTGGACGCCGTCGACCAGGCGCTCGCGCCGCTGGGAGAGAAATGAGCATCGACCGCGGCGACCCGGGCCCCAAGGTGGCCGCCCACCACGCCACCGGGACCGGCCTGACGCGCATCCCGTACCCGATCGAGATCCGCACCGTCACCGTCGGCAGGAGGGAGCTCGTCACCCCGCGCATGCTCCGCCTCACCCTGACCGGGCCCGGGCTCGACGGCTTCCACAGCTACGTGTGCGACGACCACATCAGGATCGTCTTCCCCGACCCCGACGGCACCCGCCGCCTCCCGGTGCCCAACGACCAGCAACTGCTGGACTGGCCCAAGCCGTTCCCCACGACGCGCAAGTACACCGTGCGCCGCTACGACGCCGCTGCGCGCGAGCTGGACCTCGACATCGTGCTGCACGAGGGCGGCGTGGCGTCCGCGTGGGCGCAGACCGCCGGGATCGGCGAGGAGGTGGCGGTCGCCGGGCCTCCTGGGACCAAGACCTTCGCGCCGTCCTACGGGCACTACGTGTTCGCCGTCGACACCACCGCGCTGCCCGCGGCGGCCCGGTGGCTGGAGGAGGCACCGGCCGACGTGTCGGCGCACCTGGTGATCGACGCCGACGATCCCGTCGAGCACGCCTACCCGCTGGAGAAGCGGGACGGCGTGGAGGTGATCTGGCTCGTGCGCGACGGCGAGAAGTCGTCGCTGGCCGAGACCGTGCAGGGGCTGCGGCTGCCGGACGTGGCCACGTTCCTGTTCGCGGCGGGCGAGGCGAACGACATCAAGCCGCTGCGCGCGTGGAGCGCCGGGCGGATGGAGTCGCTGTTCACCGGCTACTGGAAGCGCGGAGTCGCCGATCTTGACGACGACTGACCGCGCGGGGCGGCCAGGGGCGGGCGAGCCAACCGGCCCGTCCCCTGCGCCGTCCACCGGGCCGCCCGTTGGCGCGACCGCTGGGCCGCCCGGTGGGCGGGCTCGCCGTCCGCTCGTGCTCGCCGCCTGTGTGGTGCTGCTGCTCGGCGCGGTGGTCGCGAGCCTGTGCGTCGGGGCGCAGGCCATCGCGCCCGCCGAGGTGTGGCAGGCGCTCACCGGATCGGGAGGCGGCACGGGCGGTGAGGCGTACCTGATCGTGCACGACGTGCGGGGGCCGCGCACGCTGCTCGGCATCTGCGTAGGCGCCGCGCTCGCCACCGCCGGCATGCTGGTCCAGACGCTGACCCGCAACCCGCTGGCGGAGCCCGGCATCCTGGGCGTCACCGCCGGCGCGGGCTTCGCGATCAACATCGGCGGCGTGCTGGGGCTGGCGGGCGGCCAGGTGGCGCAGCTCGTGCTGGCCTCGCTCGGCGCCGTGCTGGCCGCCGTCCTGGTCTACGCGGTCGGCTCCGACGCGCCGCTGCGCCTGGTGCTGACCGGCGTCGCGCTCAGCTCCGTGCTCGCCGGCATCTCACTCGGCCTGCGCCTGATGCTGCCGGACGTGTTCGACCGCTACCGCTTCTGGTCGATGGGGTCGCTGGCCGGGCACGAGCAGGTGCCGCTCCTGCTGCCCGCCGTGACCATCGTGGTCGCGCTGGTGTGCGCGGCCCTGGTCGCCCGCCCGCTCAACGCGCTCATGCTCGGGGACGACGTCGCGCAGTCGCTCGGCGGCCACGTGCTGCGCACCAGGGTGATCGTCCTGGTGCTCGTCACCGTGCTCTGCGGGGCCGCCACCGCCGTCGCGGGGCCGATCGCGTTCCTGGGGCTCATGGTGCCACACCTGGCCAGGCGGCCGGCGGGGGCGTCGATCCCGTGGCTGATGGCGTACACGATGGTGCTCGGCCCTGTGCTGCTGCTGGCCTCGGACGTCGGCGCGCGCGTGCTGCTGCCGACCGGCGAGGTGCCGGTGGCCGTGGTGACGGCGTTCGCAGGCGCGCCCGTGCTCATCTGGGCGGTACGGCGGCGCGGGCGGGTGCCCGCGTGAACCGCCACCTGGTGGTGCGCTTCGGCGCCTACTCGATCAGGGCCGACCGCAGGACGCTGACGGTGTGCGGCGCGCTGCTGATCGCCGCGCTCGGCCTGGGCCTGCTGGGCCTCTGCCTCGGCGGCTCCTGGACGCCGCCGGGCGACGTGCTGGCCGCGCTGGCCGGGCATGGCGACGACGTCGTGGTGGTGCAGGAGTGGCGGCTGCCCCGGGTGCTGGCCGCGCTGGTGTTCGGCGCTGCGCTGGGCCTGGCGGGCGCGGTCTTCCAGAGCCTGACCCGCAACCCGCTCGGCAGCCCCGACATCGTCGGCCTGGACGCGGGCGCCTACACCGGAGCGCTGTTCGCGATCACCGTCCTGGGCGGCGGCCCCGCCTACCTGGCGACCGGCTCCATCGTCGGCGGCCTGTTCACGGCGGCGGCCGTCTACGCCCTGTCACTCGGCTCGGGCCTCGGCGGCCTGCGCCTGATCGTCGTCGGGATCGCCGTGAACGCCATGCTGACGGCGGTCAACTCCTGGATCGTGCTGCGCGCGGAGATGGAGGTGGCCCTGGCCGCCACCGGCTGGAGCGCCGGCTCGCTGAACGGCCTGGACTGGCACGAGGTCGTCCTGCCGTTCGCGGTCATCGCCGCCTTCACCCTGCTGCTGGCCGCGCTCGCGCCCGCCATGCGCCAGGCGGCGCTCGGCGACGAGCAGGCACTCGCCTCCGGCGTGCGCCTGGACCGGCTGCGGCTGCTCATGGTGCTGGCGGGCGTCGGCTGCACGGCGACGGTGACGGCGGTGGCCGGGCCCATCGTGTTCATCGCGCTGGCCGCGCCGCAGATCGGCCGCCTGCTGACGCGCGCGCCCGGCGTGGCCCTGGCCCCGGCGGCGCTCTCGGGCGCGGTGCTCCTGCTGGCCGCCGACCTGGCCGCGCAGCTCCTGCTGGCGCCGGTCGCCCTGCCCGTGGGGGTGGTCACTACGGTGATCGGCGGCTGCTACCTCGCCGCGCTGCTCGCCCGCCGCCGGACCCGCCAGGCGACGTAGACGCGTCCTTGCGGACGCCTACGGAACGCAGGACGCGCAAGGCGCCGCGCGCTACGACGCTGCTTAGGCAAGGCGGCGACGCGAGCAGCGCCCGGCGTTCGCAGCGCCCCGCGTCCGCAGGACGGCGCCGACGCGAGTGGCGCGGTGCGGGCGCAGGGCAGTCGCGGCGCGGGTGGCGTAGTGCGGGTGCCCCGTCCTCGCCGAGATGGTCAGCCGTCGGCCTGGTCGTCCGCGATGCCCCCGTCGCTGAGGCGCTCGTGGAGGCGGCGGGCTTCGCGGACGAGCCCGCTCGACCCCTTGCGCGCCGCGATCGCCGCGACCTCGGGGATCGGGCCCCGCGCCCCCGCCCAGCGGCAGGCGTTCACCGCGAACTCCAGGGCACGGGTGTGACTGCCGCGAGCCCGTTCGTCACCCCCCGGCAGGAACACCGGCAGCAACCCGCGCATGATCTCCCAGACCTCGCGATGCGCCCCCTTCCGCGCGGCTTCCTCCAGCCCCGCCGCCACCTCCTTCCACCCGGCCGCGCCCCCGCGCAGGCACCGGCCGAGCTGTCGGCCGCACTCCTCGGCGGGCAGGTATCCGGTGTCGGCCGCGCGCAGCAGCAGTTCCTGGCAGCCCTCGGCGTGCCAGCCGCGTTCCGCCAGGAGCATGCCGAGCACCAGCGCCGTCCCCTCGCCCACGGGCCCGTCCTGGTGACATAGCGGCGTGACGAACCCGTGCACGTGACCAGGGCTTCCCCAGGTGGTGAACACCTGCGAGAGCAGCCGGGTGGCCACCACCTCGCGATCGGAGGGCAGCATCAGCCGCCACAGGTTCGGATCGCAGGTCGGGGCGGCGCCCAGCACCGAGGGCGGCGGCGGGTCGGACAGCAGCGCGTCCACCAGCGGCATCCCCGTCGGCTCCGCCAGCCGCACGCGCCCGCGCGGCAGGCTGCGGGAGGTGGCGTCGCGGGGCCACTCCACGCACGTCTCAGGCTCGGGACGCCGTCGCAGCCAGCGTTCCAGAACGGCGCCCGTCTCGCTCGTCCGGGCCAGCCGACCGGCCCTGGCCAGCACGTCGGGGTGCACCTCGCGCGGCAGCCGCAGCAGCGCCTGCTCCAGGTCGGCGGGCAGGTGGTGGACGCCGGCCCGCTCGTAGCCCTCGATCCTGGCGACCAGCTCGGCCGGGTCGATGTGGCCCGAGGTGAGGGTGGGGGTGGCCAGGAGGTACGGGGGCAGCGTTCCGCGCCGCAGCGCGTTCAGAATTTCGGCGCAGCGCAGGAGCATGGTCCACAGCGGCGGGCGGCCACCGTGGTGCTCGGGGAGCCGCCAGCCGGCCAGTTGCAGGTCGGGCTGCCATCGGCGGGGAGCGCGCAGGCCGGTGCCGGTGGCCTCGCGCAGCAGCGCCTCGGTCCACTGGCTGAGGCTGGACCACTCGTCCAGGTCGTACAGGTCCGTCGTGCGGACGGGAGGCCTTCTCGCGGACGGGTCGCGGACGAAGCCGTCGAGCCAGCGTTCGAAGGAGAACTCGTGGTAGAGCCGGTCGAAGGTCTCGGCGAGGTTCGCGATGGGGGCGGGGAACGGGAGACGGGCGGGCGGCTCGAACGCGGGCAGCGCGACGGGCTGGAAGCCGCTGGGCTCCGATCCACCGGCTGCGGTGCCGTAGGGGCCGGTCAGGTGCGCTGCCAGTTCCGGTGGCAGGATGCCCGCCGCCTCACGCACCGCCTCGGCCCCGGCCGGGGTGAACCGGGCCGCGTGCTTGACGGCCACCCGGACCGCCCTCTCCTTGACCTCGTACGACTCGCACAGGAACGCCGACGCCAGCGCGGGCGCGAGCTCGTCGAGCGGGCCCTCGGTGTCGCGGGCGGACTGGTCGAGCAGGGTGAGGCCGGCCCGCACGAGCTTGCCCTCGGGACGGAACAGCAGCGCGGTCACCGCCTCGCTGACCTCCTCCCCGCTCAGCGTGACCTTTGCGTGCGTCCCTCCCGGTGTGGTCGCGGCTCCGTCGCGCGGGCGTAACTGCCGCAGGGACAGCTCGGCCACCGGGCCGGGCGCGGTGGGCAGGAGCCGCAGGTAGTCGCGGACCCGATCCGGGGTGGGGGCGGGGTCGAGCAGGTCGTGCAGGCGGACGAAGAAGCGCAGGTCAACGGCGCTACCGCCGCGCAGGAAGCGGCGCACGCACCCGTCGATCAGCGACTCCCGCTCCACCCGCCCGGCGTCGGCCAGGTCCCGCAGCGCACCCAGCCAGGACCCCCGGCCCCGCCCTCCGCCATCGCCCCCGAAGCGCCCATCGCGGCCGAGGCGCCCATCGCGGCGGAGCCGTCCGTCGCGCCCGAGCCGTCCATCGTGGTCGAGCCGTTCGTCGTGGTCGAGCCGATCATCGCGCAGCACCCGCCCCGCCCCCTCCGCCTCGAACAGCCGCGGAATCAGGTGCGGAGCCAGCGGGTCCTGGTCAAGGTCGGGCGGGGTGGACACCCAGGCGGCCACGATCGGCTCATGCGAGGGAGGCGGCCCCCCGGCGCGCCGCAGCAGCTCCAGCGCCAGCGCGACGGTGCCGTCAGCCAGTTGCCGCCGGGTGCCGCGCAGCCGCCCCGCCACCCGTACGGCGAGGTCGGCCTGCCACTCGGCGGGACGCGCGGCGACGACCCGCAGCAGCGCCCCCACGGGAAGCCGCTCCTCCTCGCCCCGGCTCGTGAAGTCACGCCGGAAGATCCAGGCGGCGACGGCGGCCGGGCCTCCCATCGTGCCCGCGCCCGCGACCCGCATGGCCGCGACCCAGCTTCCGGCCACCGGCCTGTCGGCTTCGCCGAATGCCAAGGGGAGCTGCGCGGTGTTCCTGGCCGGGCCGATGTGGCCGGGCAGCCGGCGGGCCACCTCGCGGCGTCCGGCCGCGTCGAGCCGCAGCACCTCGTCGGCCGCCAGGGACGCGTCGCCCGCCGCCACGGCCCGCGCCACGCCCTGCCACGCGCTCACGCGCCCGCCCGCGCCGCCGGGCTCCGCCTCCGCCTTCGGCATGGTCATCGTCATGGGGCAGACGATAGAGATCCGCTCCGACAGAACCGCCGGGCCCGCCTGCTGACGGACCGAAGACGCCATAAGGGATTGTCGTCAATCTTGCGCATGATCTTTGCCAACCGGCATCTCATCCTTGCCCAAGATGGGTTGTGACGTCCGATAGTAGGCGATATTGTCAACAATCTCGTCGCCTACCGCGTAGAGAGGCGACCGCCCACGTAGTGGCCGATCTCCATCCCCCTGACCGCCCCCTGGAGAAGCTCCGTGATCAGAACCCGCGCAGCCCTGGCCGCCGCCGCGTCCGTGTTAATGCTCGCCGCGTGCGGCGGCGGGCAGACTCCCGCCCCCGCCGGCACGTCCGCAGCGGCAGGCGCCACCCCGGTGAAGGTCAGCGTCATCCCCATCCTCGACGTGGCGCCCATCTACCTGGGCGACCAGCAGGGCTTCTTCAAGGAGGAGGGCCTGAAGCTGGAGCTCGTGACCGCGCAGGGCGGCGCCGCGATCGTGCCGGCCGTCGTCAGCGGCCAGGTGGACTTCGGGTTCAGCAACTTCACGTCGCTGATCGTCGCCGCCTCCAAGGGCCTGCCGCTCAAGGTGGTGGCCCCCGGCGCGGCCTCCACCGGCGAGCAGGACAAGGACTTCGGCGGCGTGGTCGTCAAGGCCGACAGCCCGATCAAGACCGCCAAGGACCTGGCCGGCAAGCGCGTCGCGGTCAACACCCTGAACAACATCAACGACACCACCGTGCGGGCCTCGATCAGGGCCGCCGGCGGCGACGCGAAGAACGTCAGCTTCACCGAGTTGGCCTTCCCCGACATGCTCGCCGCCCTCGACAAGGGCAACGTGGACGCCGTCCAGGTCGTCGAGCCGTTCCTGGCGACCGCCAAGAAGAACGGCGACCGGGTGATCGCCTCCAACTACGTCGACACCGCGCCCAACCTGGCCATCGCCGGCTACTTCACCTCCCAGCAGACCGCCGCCGCCAAGGCCGACCTGGTCAAGCGCTTCAGCGCGGCGATGCAGAAGTCGCTGAAGTACGCCACCGAGAACCCGGACGCCGTGCGCAAGGTCCTGGGCACGTACACGAAGATCGACCCGGCGCTGACCGAGTCGCTCACGCTGCCCACGTACCCGGCTGAGGTCGACGCCGCCTCGCTGGAGACGCTGTCGAAGCTCGCCCTCCAGGACGGCCTCATCGACAAGGCCCCCGACCTCGCGGGGCTGCGCCCATGAGGCTGCCCTCCTGGCTCCTCGGCCTGATCGGCCTGGCCGGGCTGGTCGCGGTGGTGGAAGTGGCGCCCAGGGCCGGGCTGGTGGACGAGCGGTACCTGCCGCCGTTCTCCGCCATGGTCGCGGCCCTGGCGGAGCAGGCGGCGACGGCCGAGTTCTGGCAGTCGCTGCTGGAGACGCTGCGCGGCTGGGCGATCGGCCTGGCCGTCGCGATGGCCGCGGGCGTCGTGCTGGGCATCGTCATCGGCGGCCTGCCGCTGGTGCGGGCGGCGCTGAACTCGACGATCGAGTTCCTGCGGCCGATCCCGTCGGTGGCGCTGATCCCGCTGGCCGTGCTGCTGTTCGGCACGGACATGCGCTCGACGCTCCTGCTGGTCGTGTACGCCTCGTTCTGGCAGGTGCTGGTCCAGGTCCTGTACGGGGTGCGCGACGTGGACCCGGTAGCCAGGGAGACGGCCCGCTCGTACCGGTTCCGCCCGCTGACCCAGGTGCGCACGGTGGTGTGGCCGACCGCGCTGCCGTACGTGATGACCGGGTTCCGGCTGGGCGCGGCGGTGGCGCTGATCCTGGAGATCACCGGCGAGCTGATCATCGGCTCGCCGGGCCTCGGCAAGCAGATCGCGGTGTCGCAGACGTCCGGAGCGGTGGCCTCGATGTACGCGCTGGTCATCGTCGTCGGCCTGATCGGCGTGGCCGTGAACGTGATCGCGCGGGCCACCGAGCGCCGGGCGCTGCGCTGGCACCCCTCGGTACGTCTGGAGGTGTCGTGAACGCGGCACGGCGGATCCTGCTCGTGCTGGCCGTCCCGGTGCTGCTCATCGCGGCGTGGTGGGTGGCGACGGCGGGCAGTCTCAACTTCTTCTGGCCGCCGCTGAGCCAGATCGCAGGCGCGTTCGGCGAGACCTGGTTCACCGGCCGGTTCACCGCCGACGTGCTGCCCAGCCTGGCCAGGCTGCTGGCGGGTTTCCTGGCGGCGGTGCTGCTCGGCGTGGGCCTGGGCGTCGCGATCGGCTCGTCGCGCACGCTGCGCGGCCTGCTGGAGCCGGTCCTGGAGTTCTTCAGGGCCATCCCGTCGCCCGTGCTGGTGCCGATCCTGATGTTGTTCGCCGGCATCGGGAACGGCATGAAGGTCCTGGTGATCGTCTCAGGGTGCGTGTGGCCGGTGCTGCTGAACACGGTGGAGGGGGTGCGCGCGGTGGACGAGGTGCTGCGCGACACCGCCCGAAGCTACCGGTTCAGCCGCCGCTCGCGGCTGCTGCACCTGGTGCTGCGGGGAGCCAGCCCGCAGATCGCGGCGGGCGCCAGGCAGGCGCTGTCCATCGGGATCATCCTCATGGTCATCAGCGAGATGTTCGCCGCCAGCAACGGCCTGGGCTTCACCATCATCCAATTCCAGCGCAGCTTCGCGATCCCGCAGATGTGGACCGGCATCATCCTGCTCGGACTGATCGGCATCGTGTTGTCGATGCTGTTCCGGCTGGCCGAGGCCCGGATGCTGAGCTGGTACACCGGTCTGCGCACGTCACAGCGAGAGGGCTGAGATGACCATCACACCCGCGGCGATGCTGGACGTCCGCGGCCTGCAGAAGGTCTACGAGGGACGGGGCCGCCGCGTCGAGGCCGTCCGCGACCTGACCTTCACCGTCGGCGCAGGCGAGCTGGTCTGCATCGTCGGGCCGTCGGGAGCGGGCAAGACCACCCTGCTCAAGTGCATCGCCGGGCTGCTGGACAGCACCGGCGGCGCGGTGGTGCTGGAGGGCGAGCGGGTCACCGGCCCGCCGCCCGGCATGGCCGTGGTCTTCCAGGAGTACGGCCGCAGCCTGTTCCCCTGGATGACCGTGCGGCAGAACGTCGAGCTGCCGCTGAAGGAGAAGCGGGTGCCCAGGGCGCGGCGGCGGGAGCTCGTCGCCGACGCGCTGGAGGCCGTCGGCCTGGCCGACGCGCACGACGCGCACCCGTGGCAGCTCTCCGGCGGCATGCAGCAGCGCGTGGCGATCGCCCGCGCGGTCGCCTACGAGCCGCACCTGCTGCTGATGGACGAGCCGTTCGCCGCCGTGGACGCCCAGACGCGCGCCGACCTGGAGGACCTCGTCCGCTCCCTGTGGCGGCGGCTCGGCGTCACCGTGCTGTTCGTCACCCACGACATCGACGAGTCGGTGTATCTGGGGCAGCGGGTGATCGTGCTGTCGAACTCGCCCACGGTGGTGCTCGAAGAGGTCGCCATCGACCTGCCCGACGAGCGTGACCAGCTCACCACCCGGTCGCTGCCGCGGTTCGCGCAGCTCAGGGGGCACATCTACGAGCTGGTGCAGCAGGCCAAGAGCGGCCACCGCCCGGCGTCGCCCGCCCCCAGCGACGCCGGCCACTAACCTGCGGGCCGCGGTCAGGTGGGGACGGTCACTGACCTGCGGGCCGCAGTCAGGTGGGGACGGTCACTGGCCGGCGGTCGCTGTGGTGCCGGCGGGTGCGTCGCGGTGGCCGGGTGCGGGCGGGGCGCCCCTGGTGAGGCGGGTGGCGCCGATGCCGAGCACCGCCGCGACGACCAGCGTGCCGCCCATGGGGATCGCGGTGTCCTCGCCGCCCAGCCCGACCAGCGGCGAGACCACCGCCCCGAGCGTGAACTGCAGCGACCCCATCAGCGCGGACGCGGTGCCGGACGCGTCGGGGGCCCGGCCGATGGCCAGCGCGGAGGCCGTACCGAGCACGAAGGTGAACGAGCTGACCAGCAGGAACAGCGCGGGCAGCACCACGGCGGCGGGCGCGCCCGCGACGAGCAGCGCCAGCAGGACGGCGGACATCACCAGGATGACGAGCTGCCCGCGCCCCAGCAGCTTGCGCGGGCTGACCCGGCCGACCAGCCGGGCGGTGAGCAGCCCGGCGCACAGCAGGCCGAGCGCGTTGACCGCGAAGGTGACGGTGTAGGCGGCGGTGGACAGGCCCAGGACGTTCTGGATGACGAACGGCGAGGCGGAGATGTAGCCCATCAGGCCGGTGAAGCCGAGGGCGAAGGCGCAGGTGTAGCCGACGTAGCCGCGGTCGCCGAGCAGCCGCCGCATGGTGCGGCCGGTGGCGGCCAGGCCGCCGGTGTGGCGGCGCTCGGGCGGCAGCGACTCGGGCACCACCAGCAGCGACCCGATCAGCATCAGCGCGGAGATGCCCGTCAGCGCCCAGAACTCGCTGCGCCAGCCCAGCGGCGCCAGCGCCCCGCCGGCGAGCGGGGCGACGACGGGCGCGATGCCGCCGATGCTGGCCAGCAGCGAGAAGATCTTGGCCACGGCCGGCCCGGACACCCGGTCGGCGGCCACGGCCCGGCCGATGACGATGCCGGCCGCCCCGGAGAAGCCTTGCAGGAAGCGCGCGCCGACCAGGAACCAGATGTTCGGGGTCAGCGCGCACAACACCCCGGCGAGGGTGGCCACGGCGGCGGCCAGCAGGAGGGGGCCGCGGCGGCCGAACCGGTCGGACAGCGGGCCGATGACGAGCTGACCGGCGGCCAGCCCGAACAGGAACGTGGTCAGCGTGAGCTGCACGCTGGACGCGCCGGTGCCGAGGTCGGCGGCCAGGTCGGTGAAGGCGGGCAGGTACATGTCCGTCGCGAACGGCGCCATCGCGGACAGCAGGGCGAGCACGAGCAGCAGCGGCCCGGACACCCCAGGGCTTTTCGGGGGCACTGGCCGGGCCGTCCGGCGCGGCGCCGCGCGCGAGCCCGCCGTCGAGCCGCTGCCCGCCACGGAGGTGGAGCTGCTGCGGATCATCGTGCACCGGCCCGGCGTCAGCCCGGGGCGGCTCGCGGTGGAGACCGGGATGAAGCCGAGCAACGTGAGCGCGGCTCTGCGGCATCTGTCCGAGCTGGGGCTGGTCGTGCGGGAGAGCGACCCGGACGATCGGCGGGCCGCGCGGTTGCGGCCCACGGCGAAGGCGCTGGAGAACGCGCGGCTGATCGAGGAGGGCCGGGCCCGCTTCCTGGACGAGACGCTCGCCGGGCTCTCGGGCGAGCACCAGGAGGCCCTGGTACGGGCCGTTCCTGCGCTGCGGGCCCTGGAGCGGGCGCTACGCGAGCGAGCCGGGGGCCGCTGACGGCTCGCCGTGCCCTGGGCCGGTGGCCGACGGCGGCTCGCCGTGCGCCGCCGGCAGCCTGCCCGCCGCGGTGAGGGTGGCCAGCAGTTGCAGCGCGGCCTCCGACGGCGAGCCTGGCTCGGCGTTGTAGACGGCCACCCGCTGCCCCTCGTCGTCCGGCAGCGTCATGAACTCGGTGAGCAGCGCCATGGAGCCCACCACCGGATGGTGGTAGCCGCGCACCCCGGTGCCGCAGTCGCCCACCGCGTGCGCCGCCCACAGCTTCGCGAACTCCGGGCTGCGCACCGTCAGCTCGCCCACCAGCGCGGTCAGGCCGGGCGCGCCGGGATGGCGGTCAGCGATGAGCCGCAGGTCGGCCACGGTGGAGCGGGCCTTGCGCGGCCAGTCGTCGTACAGCTCGCGCAGGTGCGGGTCGAGGAACAACATCCGGGCGACGTTGGGCCGGTCGGCGGGCCGGTCGGGCGCGTCGAGAGCGAGGTGCCCGGCCAGCAGCGCGTGCCCCATCGGGTTCCAGGCCAGCACGTCGAGGAAGCGGCCCAGGACGAGCGCGGGCACGTCCCCGAAGGAGTCGAGCATGATGCGCACGCCGGGACGCACCCGCTCGGGCCTGGCCGCGCGGCGGCGCGCGGTCGCCTTCGGGCGGGCCAGCGCGTACAGGTGCACCCGCTCGGCCTCGTCCAGGCGCAGGACGCGGGCGACGGCGTCGAGCACGGCGTCCGAGGCGTTGGGGCTCTGCCCCTGTTCGAGCCGCGTGTAGTAGCCCGCGCTCACCCCTGCGAGCTGGGCCAGCTCCTCGCGCCGCAGCCCTGGCACCCGGCGCCGGCCGCCGAACGTGGGCAGCCCGGCGTCCTCGGGACGCAGCCGCGCCCGCCTCGACCGGAGAAATTCGCCCAGTTCGCCGTGTTTGTCCATGGGGCCAGTATCGCGGGCCCGCGGCCGTCCAGCCTGCACCTGTCAGGTGTAGTCACAGCGGATGGCTGGCTGCGGCGCGCAGTCCGGACGCAGGCTGTTCCGCGAGACCTCCGAACGGAACGGAAGACAGCAGTGAAGATCATCGTGATCGGTGCGACGGGAACCATCGGCAGCGCGGTCGCGCGGGCGCTGGAGCCGCGCCACGACGTGGTGCTCGGATTGCGCCGCGGCCCCGTACGCGTGGACCTGGACGACCCCGAATCCCTCGACGCCCTGTTCGCCGCGACCGGGCCGGTGGACGCGGTGGTGTGCTGCGCGGTGAGCGGCGGGCTGAGCCCGCTGGACACGCCGTCGGACGAGGAGTACTGGCGCGGGATGCGCGGCAAGCTCGTCGGGCAGGTGAACCTGGTCCGCAGGGCGCTCCCGCACGTACGCGACAGCGGATCGATCACGATCACCAGCGGGCGCTTCGCCGAGCCGGTCCCGGGCAGCTCGCTGGGCCACCTGGTGAACGCGGGGCTGGAGGCGTTCGTCCGGTCCGCCGCGATCGAGACGCCGCGCGGCGTGCGCCTGAACGCGGTCAGCCCAGGCTGGGTCCGTGAGACCCTGCTCGCCCTGGGCATGGACCCCTCCGGCGGCACCCCGGTGGCCGACGTCGCCCGCGCCTACCTGGCCGCCGTGGAGGGCGGCGCGCACGGCGAGACCCTCCCATGCCCGGAGTCCCGCGACATCTCCTCATGGGTCACGTGACCCGGCCCTGACCGCCGATCCGGCGGCGCACGTACGCGGAAAGCTGATCCACCGCGACCACCAGCACCATCACGATCGCCAGATGGGTGACCATCTCGTCGAACCTGAACAGCTTGATCGACTGGTTCACCAGGAAGCCGATGCCGCCGGCCCCCACCAGCCCGAGCACCAGCGACGAGCGCACGTTCACGTCGAAGCGGTAGAGCAGCAGCCCGACGAACTGCGGCACCACGGCGGGCAGCACCGCGTGCGAGGCCGCCTGCACGCCGGACGCGCCGCCCACGCGCAGCGCGTCACGCGGGCCCAGGTCGATCTCCTCCATCGCCTCGGCCCACAGCTTGCCCATCACGCCCGTATTGTGGAAGATCAGCGCCAGCACGCCCGCGAACGGGCCGAGGCCCACGGCGGTGACGAAGACCAGCGCGAAGACGACGTCGGGCACGGCGCGCAGGAACGACAGCACCGAGCGGGCCGCCTGGTACGCCCAGCGTCCCGGCGTTGTTGCCCGGGCGGCCAGCAGCGCCAGGACCAGCGCGAAGGGCACCGAGAAGGTGGTGCCCAGCAGGCCGATGCCCAGCGTGACCAGCGCCGCCCGCAAGCCCGGCAGCAGGACCCCGTCCCAGGACAGGTCCGGGGGGAGTGCCTGGCCGACGAAGTCCGCCATGCCGCGCCAGCCCTGCACGAGGGCCGACGGGGAGAACTCGGTGCCGTTCCAGGCCAGCACGTGGGCGATCACGACGGCCGCCGTGATGGTGGCGGTCGCCGTGGTGACGGGGCGGCGGCGGGGCGGGGTGAGGCGGGTGTCCGGGGGCAGCGCGCCCGCGGTGGTGCTCATCAGGGCTCCTGATCGGCGTGAGAGGCGGCCGCGTGAGAGGCGGCGGTGCCGGAATCCGGGCCGGCGTGAGGGACGGTGGCGTGACGGTGGTCCGGGGTGTACAGGGGGGTGAGGGCGTCGGCGGTGAGGGCCGCGGCCGGGATGTCGAGCAGGACGCGCCCGCGCAGCAGCCCCGCCACGCGATCGGCGTGCCGGCGGGCGAGGTCGGGCTGGTGGAGCACGGCGGCGACGGCCAGCCCCTGGTCGTGCGCGAGGTCGGCCAGCAGCGCGACCACCTGCTCGGCCGCCGCCGGGTCGAGCGCGGAGACCGGCTCGTCGGCCAGGATGATCTCCGCCCGCTGGCACAGGGCCCGCGCGATGGCGACCCGCTGCCGCTGCCCGCCCGACAGCCGCCCGGCCGGTTCGGCGGCCCGGTCCGCCATCCCGACCCGGTCCAGGCAGAGCATGGCCTCCTCGCGCAGCTCGCGGGGGAACAGGATCGGGGTGAGCGAGCGGCGCAGCGGCAGCCGTCCAAGAGCCCCCGCGCAGACGTTGTCGAGTGCGCTGCGGCGGTGCACGAGGTGGATCTGCTGGAAGATCATCGCCATCCGCCTGCGCAGCGGGGCCGTGTCGGCGGGCCGGCCGTGGAGGAGGATCTCGCCCCCGTCGGGGCTCTCCAGCCCGACGACGCAGCGCAGCGCGGTGGACTTGCCGCTGCCGTTCGCGCCGAGCAGGGCCAGGAACTCGCCGGGCGCCAGGCTCAGGTCGAGCCCGTCCAGCACCGTACGGCCGGAGAACGACTTGCGCAGCCCGCGCACGGCCAGCGCGGGCACCGCGCGGACGCCCGCCTCCGTGGTCATCGTCATACGTCCTTCTCGGTCAGGCCGAGCGCGGTGGCCAGGTCGAACAGCGGCTTGTAGGTGTCCTTGGTCACGGCCACGAGCGGCCCCGGCGGGTTCACGTCGAGGAACGCGCCGACCTTGGCGACGTCCGACGCGCCCAGCTTCAGCAGCCCCGAGGCGATCGCGGTGCGCAGCGCGGGGTCGAGCTTGCCGGAGACGGTGATGGGGTCGTTCGGGATGGGGTCGGAGGTCCAGACCTGGCGGTACTCGGCGGGGTCGAAGGTGCCTTCGGCCTGGGCGGTGGCGAGCTGCTGGCTGTTGATCTCGGCCGCGTCCACCTTGCCGTTGGCCAGGGCCAGCAGCGCCTCCGGATGGCCGCCCGCGTAGTCGATCCGCACGTCGGTCTCGGCCAGGCCCTGCGTCTTGAGCGCGTAGCGGGGGAGCGCGTCGCCCGAGGTCGAGCCGGGGCTCGACAGCGCCAGCGACCTGCCCTTGAGTTCCTTGATCGAGGTGATCGGAGAGTCCACGGGCACCCAGATGCCGGCGGTGTAGGTGGTCAGTGCGCCCTTGGCGTCGGCGAAGGAGGCGACGGGCTGGGCGTCGGCCTTGGTGCTGGCGAAGACATAGCCGAGCGGGCCGAACTGGGCCATTTCGAGTTGGCCGTTGCGCATGGCCAGCACCTCGGCCGAGTAGTCCTCGACGATCTTCAGCTCGACGGGGCAGTTGAGGGTCTTCTGCAGGGCGGCGGCGAGGGTCTCGTAGGCCGGTTTGAGCTTGGCCGGGTCCTCGTACGGCTCGACGCCGAAGCGGATCTTCCCGTTCGGGCAGGTGGCGGCGGCCGGGCCGGTCGCCTCCGTGTCACCGCCGCCGCAGCCGGTCAGCAGCAGCGCCGGGCACGGCCAGGGCGGCCAGGGCAGGTCGTGCGCGCATGGATTTCTCCTAGAAAGGGGTGGTTTCAGGCCAGCAGGTCGTCGAGGACCTCGGGGGCCAGGCCCAGGGCGGTGGTCATGCCGATGCCGGACGTGACCGACACGACGCGCACGCCCGGCACGGGGGCGGCGACCAGGAACGGCTCCGGCGCCGAGGCGTAGACGCCGCGCCACCGCTCCCGCACCGTCAGCCGCTCCGCGCCGAGCAGGCGGGCGCTCTCGGCCAGGATGTGCCGGTCGAGCGCGTCGTCGCCGAACGGCTCGGGCGTGACGGCGTAGGCGTGGGTGTCGCCGATGGTCAGGTCGCCGTCGGGGCGCTGGGTGAACATCAGGTTCAGGCCGATGCCGGTCAGCTCCGGCCGCTCGCTCTCCAGGCGGGCGCGCAGGGCGGGCGACGTCGGGCAGGCCGCGAAGCCGCCGTAACGCAGCAGCGAGAAGCCGGACAGCACGGCCGGGTCGATCCGGCGCCCGTGCGGGTCGGCCACCCGCAGCATGCGCAGCACACAGCGGCGCAGCCCTGCCTGCTCGGCCAGGCCGGGGAAGTGCCGGTCGACGTCGTGGCCGACGGCCATCACGACGTGCCCGGCCCTGATCCGGCCCCGGCTGGTGGTCACCAGGCCCGGCTCGACGAGGTGCGCGGCGGTGGCCCAGTGGAAGCGCACCCCCTGCCCGGCCAGCCAGGCGGCGATGGCGTGCACGGCCTGGCGCGGGTCCACCCGGATGTCCAGCGGCAGCCAGGCGCCGCCGACCACGCCGGGGCCGACCGGCACGCGTTCGGCAACCTCGCGGCCGTCGAGCAGCACGGCCTGGCCGTCGCGGGCGGCGGCGAACTCGCGCAGCACCGCGTACTCGTCGTCGGCGCGGGCCACCACGACGGTGCCGCTCTCGTCCAGCCGGAGCCCGGCCTCCCTGGCCAGGCGCAGCCAGGCGGTCCTGGCGGCCAGCGCGTACCGCAGGGACCGGCCGTCCTGGGCGGTGAAGCAGCCGTGCCCGAAGTTGCGCACCGAGGCGCCGACGGCGCGCTCGTCGCGCTCCACGACCACGACGGACAGCCCGCGGGACACGGCGTCCACGGCGTGGGCCAGCCCCACGATGCCGGCGCCGACGACCACCAGATCGGCCGCGTCGAGAGACGGGTCCCACGGCGAATGACTTGTCATGATAAGTACGCTGCCGCTCGCGGACAGGCGACGTCAATCCCGATCCCGACATGTCATCTCGCGTTTGCCGTCACGTCATTTACGCAGGTGAGCCGGTTAATAGGGGGAACGAGAGGCTTCCGCGGGATGTCCCGACTCCTGTATGGTCAAGTCACATGGACGCCCCTCTCCACGAACGCGTCGCCTCGGATCTGCGCCGCCGCATCAGCTCGGGCGAGCTGCCGGTCGGCGCGGCCATCCCCTCCGAGTCCCACCTGTGCGAGCAGTGGGGCATCTCGCGGGGCCCGATCCGCCAGGCGCTGGCCACGCTGCGCGCCGAAGGCCTCATCGGCGGCGGGCGCGGCAAGCCGCCCGTGGTCCGCAGCCAGAGCATGCCCCAGCCGTTCGAGACCTTCCTGTCCTTCTCGCGCTGGGTGGAGCTGATGGGCCGCACGCCCGGCCAGCGCACACTCGAGATCGCCCGCCGCCCGGCCTCCCCCGAGGCGGCCGACGCGCTCGGACTGGAGGAGGGCGAGCCCGTCGTGCAGATGCTGCGGCTGCGGCTGATGGACGACCTGCCCGCCATGGTCGAGCGCACCACGTTCGTCTGGCCGGTCGGGCGGCTGCTGTTCGACTTCGACTGCGACTCCGGGTCGGTCTTCGCCCACCTGAGCCGCTGCGGCGTCGACCTCAGCAGGGCCCGCCACGTCATCGACGCGGTCGGCGCCGACGAGAGCGACGCCGGGCTGCTGGGCATCCCGCGCGGCGCGCCTCTGCTGCGCGAGCGCCGCCAGACCTCCTCCGCCGCCGGCGAGCCCGTCGAGTTCTCCGACGACCGCTACCGGCCCGACCTCGTCTCCTTCACCATCGACAACTCGCAGCAGGCCCATCCGGCGCTGCTGCGCAGCCCCAACGACCTGCTTCCCGCCCGAGCCCCGCAAGGAGTCACCCCGTGATCGAACTGGCGGTCCTGGACATCGCCGGCACCACCGTGGAAGAGCACGGCGCCGTCTACCTCGCGCTGGAGGAGGCGGTGCGGGCGGCGGGCGGCGACCCGTCGGGCGCCGACATCGAACGGTGGATGGGCGCCGACAAGCGCGAGGCCATCACCGCGCTGCTGACCGGCTCGCTGAAGGGCGGGCCGTCGGGTGGGAACGCGGGGGCCGCGTCCGGTGGCGGGCCGTCGGGTGGGAACGCCGGGGCCGCGTCCGGTGGCGGGACGTCCGCTGAGAGCGTCGATGCCGCGTTCGGTGGCGGGCCGTCCGTTGAGAGCGTCGATGCGGCATTCGCCGACTTCCGCGCCAGGCTGAGCGCCGCCTACGCGGCCCGGCCGCCCGCGCCGCTGCCCGGCGTTCCCGAGGCGATCGCCGAGCTGCGGACCATGGGCGTCAAGGTAGCGCTCACCACGGGGTTCGACCGCGAGGTCACCACGGCGCTGCTGGCCGCGATCGGCTGGGAGCACGGCGTCCTGGACGCGGTGATCTGCGTGGACGACGTGACAGCGGGCCGCCCGGCACCGTACATGATCTTCCGGGCGATGGAGGCGACCGGCGTGCACGACGTCGGCAGCGTCCTGACCGCCGGCGACACCGTCCGCGACCTCCAGGCCGGCACCAACGCCGGCGCCCGCATCGTGGCGGGCGTCCTCACGGGCAGCCAGGACGCCGCCACCCTGGGCGCCGTCCGCCACACTCACCTCCTACCGGGCGTGGCGGACATCCCCGCCCTGCTCGGCGCCCCGCTCTGATCAGGCGGAGCCGCGGGGCGGCCGAGGCCGAAGTTCCGGTACGCGTCCGCCGGCCCGCGCAGCACCACCTCGTGCGTGCCCTTGCTCAGCCGGCGGCGCTCCAGGGGCTGGAGCGTCAGCGCGTCGCCAGCAACGGTGATCTTGTGGAGGCCGCGGCAAGGGGCATTCCGCGCGCCGCGTGTCGAGACCGCACCTTCCTGCCGCGCGGGCGGGGGTTGTTAGCTGTCGGCGAAACCATCAGTGTTCTTCAGTTTCTACCTGAGATTATTGATGTGTGAAGCTCTCCGAATTGGGCGAGGCGGAACGGCGTCCACTACCAGACCGCCTGGCAGTGGGCGCGGGACGGCAAGATGCCCGTCCCTGTCATCAAGACCGCGACCGGCCGGTACCTCGTGCTTGAGCACGCCACCGAGACAGACGGCCGTACGGTGGCGTATTGCCGGGTCTCGAGTGCCGGCCAGAAGGCCGACCTCGAACGGCAGGCCGGGCGCGTCGTAACAGCCGCGACCGGCATGGGGCTGGCCATGGCCGAAGTCGTGACCGAAGTCGTGACCGAGGTCGGATCCGGGCTGAACGGCAAGCGGCCGAAGCTTGCTCGTCTGCTGCGCGACCCCTCGGCGAGCGTGATCGTGGTGGAGCATCGTGACCGCCTCGCGCGGTTCGGGCTCGAGCACCTGTCGGCCGCGCTCGAGGCGACCGGCCGCCGCATCGTCGTGGCGGACGAAGCCGGGGTCGATGACGATCTGGTGCGGGACATGACCGAGGTCCTGACCTCGTTCTGCGCCCGCCTGTACGGCCGCCGCTCCGCCGCCCGCCGGGCGAAGGCCGCGCTCGACGCGGCCGGGACTGCGGCGTGACGACCCGCCAGGGCTTGCGGGTGGAACTCGCGCCCACGGTCGAGCAGAGGTCCCGGCTCGGGCGGCACGCCGGCCTGTCACGGGTGGTGGAGAACTTCTGCCTGGAGAAGGTGAGGGCAGCGCTCGAGCAGCGCGAGGCGGAGAAGACCTACGGCGTTTGCGAAACGGACCTGACGCCGGTGCCGTGGTCGGCTCCCGCGCTTGAGCGGTTGTGGCGGCGTCAGCACCGCGACCGCTACCCGTGGTTCACCGCAGAGGGCTTGTCCTCCAGAGTGCCGAAGGAGGCGTGCCGGGTCCGGGCGGCGGGGTTCAAGAACTTCTTCGACTCAAGATCCGGCAAGCGCACGGGGCACAAGGTCGGATTCCCTGCCTGGCGCAAGCGCAAGCATGGCTCCCGGTTCCGCTACGACGCGGCAACAGCTCGCCCGCACACCCCGAGGTCGGTACACCTGCCGATGATCGGCAAGGTGCGCACCCGTGAGGACATGTCGTGGCTGACAGAGCGCCTGTCGGACGCTCGCGCTCGAGTGATCGGGGCCACCGTCCGCGAGCTGGCGGGCCGCTGGTGGGTGTCGTTCCAGCTCGAGATCGACCGGACCGACATCAACGAGCGGCACGCGGTGCCGCAGGATTTGCCGGCCTGCGGGATCGACGTCGGCGTGAAGACGTTCGCCACCATCGTGGACGACGACGGCACCGTGACTGAACTCCATGCCCCCAAGCCGCTCAAGTCCGCGCTCCGCAAGTTGCGGCGGGCGGGCAAGGCGGTATCGCGGAAGCAGTCCGGCTCGAGCAACCGGGCCAAGGCCGTGCAGCGGCTCGCCAGGGTCCACCTTGACGTGGCCCACCAGCGGGCGGACTTCCTGCACAAGACGACGACGATGCTCGCGAGATCCAAGCGGGCCATCGCCGTCGAAACCCTGAACGTGACCGGCATGGTCGCCAATCACCGTCTCGCCCGTGCGCTCTGCGATCTCGGGTTCGGGGAGTTCTTCCGCCAACTCGCCTACAAGGCCGAGTGGTACGGCTCGAGCGTGTGGGCGGCCGACCGCTGGTTCCCGTCCTCACGACTGTGTGGCGGCTGCGGCGCGATCAATCGCGATCTCACGCTCGGGGATCGGGTGTGGAGGTGCGGGTGCGGTCTCGAGCACGACCGGGATGTCAACGCTGCCCACAACCTGCTCAACGCGATGACGCTCGAGCGGCAAGCGGCCTAGCTCCACGTCGCCGGGCAGTTCCCCGGAGACGCTAAACGCCTGTGGAGGCGACGTAAGACCTCGAGCAATCGAGGCAGATGCCAGTGAAGCAGGCAAGAGAATCACTGAGATTCTCCGAACGGCTTTGTGGCTTCGCAGCGAGTTCGAGAGACCGCGTTCCGTGCAACACATTCAATATGACGGTAAAGACGAAGAAATCCTGCTCATGCGGACACGGATCCTCCTGCTCCTGCGCCAGCGGCTGTAGCTGCGGCTGCAACTCCTGATCCCGCGCCCGGTACGCGGCCCGGCAGGTGACGCACAGCGCCGTGCGCGCCGCTGATCGGCCGGGCGGCACACGCGTACGCGGGAGACTCCGGGTCGGCCGCCGCGGGACCGACACGGCGAGCCCCGGCGCCGGTGGACCGGCTTCGCGGAAGAAGGCCGCGAACCGGTCGCCGGCGCCAGGGGTGCGACAACCCCGCGGGTCGATACGTCTAGGGCCGGCCGTTGAGGGTGTCGAGGAAGCGCTGCTCGAAGGCGGCGGTGCCGGCGGCCGTGCCGTACCGGATGAGGCCGCCCGACGGCGACAGGACGGTGCGTCCCGCTGACGGGCCGTTCAGCACCACGTCCACGCGCCCGTACGTGAACTCCACGTGCCCGGGGCGGACGGCGCTCATCGCGGCGAGCGGGTCCCACCAGTAGAGCAGGTTCTGCTCGATGAGCGGCAGCACCTCGGGGTGGGTGACGATCTCCAGGACGGTGTCCGCGGCCGGGGTGCCGTGGTCGGCGGCCAGCCGGTCCAGGAAGGCGGCGGTGATCGGGACCTCGTTGGCGGCGTCCAGCGACACCATGCGGACGGCGCCCCGGCTGCCGGTGAGCACGGCCCGCGCGGCGGCGGGGTCGAGCCAGTAGTTGAACTCCTGCGTGCCGTCGAACTCGGCCGGAGTGCCGCAGCACAGGTTCCCCGGGACGTGCACGGCGCCGCCCATCGAGGTCAGCACGGCGGCGGAGTGCGGCAGCGCGGCGGCCGGGTTGGTGAGCGGCCCGGTGACGATGATCCGGGTGGCGGGGTCGTCGCGCAGCAGCTTCCTGATCAGGTCGGGCGCGCGGACCGCCGACGGCGTATCGTCGCCCGCGCAGCCGGGGGTGGCGGCGGTGAGCACCCGGTCGAAGAGCTGCCGCAGGTCGGCGGGGAAGGAGTTCGGGCCGGTGCCCGAGCCGTCGGCGATGCGCACGCCGCGCAGGCCGAGCCGCTCGGCCAGGCAGCGGGCGTGCCTGATGGCCCGGCCGGGTAAGCCGGCGCCGCCGTTGGTCACGGTGATGGCGCGCAGGTCGATGCGGCCCGCCCGGTGCTCCTGGGCGAGGTAGGCGAGGGTGGCGGCGTCGTCGAAGTCCATGTCGGTGTCGAAGATGACCGCGGGAGGACGGGCGTGGGCCGCGGTCGCGGGGAGGGCGGCCAGGGCGAGGAGGAGGGCCAGCAGGAGTCTTCTCATGGGAGTCCCGGGAGGATTGGGATGATCCGGACGGGCTCCAGTCAAACGCGAAGCTGTTTCATTTCGCCCTCATCGCCCCGGCGTTTGCGCGAACATGACGTCACCTGTCAGACTGGTGATGTGAAACATGTCTTCCTGTGTGGCAACCCCGCGCTCGACTTCGCCTGCACGATGCGCGCCCGCCGTACGGCGCGCTTCGAGACGCTGGACGCCCCCGCCACGCTCGACGCGTGGTACGTGGAGTGCGGCCTCGTCAACGCGGCGCCCTCCTGCCAGGAGGGCGACCTCGCGCGGGCCGTGTCGGTGCGGGAGGCTATCTACTCGCTGGTCACCGCCAGGCTCGCCGGCGACGGCTACGACGACCAGGCGCTCGCGCTGGTGAACGAGGCCGCCCGCACCCCGCCCGCGACGCCCCAGCTCACCGGTGGCGGACGCTGGACCGAGGCCACTCCGGAGCAGGCGCTGTCCACGGTGGCGCGGCACGCCATCGAGCTGCTCAGCGGGCCCGACGTGCCGCTGATGAAGGAGTGCGCGAACCCCGAGTGCACCAAGGTCTTCATCGACCGGTCGCGCGGCGGGCGGCGCGAGTGGTGCGGCATGGAGTCGTGCGGCAACAAGATCAAGGCGGCGGCGTACCGGGCGCGCAAGAAGCAGGCGGCCGACGCGCACTGACCCTCACGCGGGGCGGCACCGGTTGCCGGTCAGGGTGCCGTTCCAGGAGAAGACGTTCGCGCAGAAGTGCGCGCCCTGGGCCTCGCCGACCCTGACGATCACGGTCACCTGGTAGTAGCCCGCCCCCGCGCAGCCCGAGGCGGACAGGGTGTAGTACTCGCCGTCCCAGGTGCGGACGCCGGAGAAGCACTCGTGCGACCCGTCCGCCCAGGCGGGCGCGGCGGTGAAAGAGATGGCCAGCAGTCCGGTGGCGGCGATGCGGCTGAGAGACATACCCCGACCGTAGGAGCGGGCGCGGGGACCATCCAGGTGCGGTTTGTCATCGGATGATGTGAATAATCCATCGTCAAGCGGGGCCGCGCATCTCCTCCTCGATGTCGCGGGCCGTCACGGCCAGCGCGCCGACCAGGCCGGGCAGCCGGTCCCGGGAGAAGCGCGTGGCGGGCATCGACACCGACACCGCCGCCTGCGCCGTGCCGTCCGGGCCGCGCACGGCCCGGCCGATGGCGGTGACGCCCGCCTCCGTACGGCCCGCGTTGATCGCGAACCCCCGCTCCCGCGTCGTACGCAGCTCGCGCCGCAACGCCACCAGGTTGGGCCGCTGCTCGGGCCGGTCGGCCCACTTCTCCTCGCTGTAGAGCACGTCGAGCCGCTCGGACGGCAGGTCGGCGAGCAGCACCTTGCCCCCGGACGCCAGGTGGGCGGGGAACACCATGCCCTCGCGATTGCCCACCCGCAGCGCCTGGCTGCACTCCACCGTGCCGATGAACCGTACGTGATCACCGGACAGGATCACCAGGTTGGCGCTCTCACGCACCCGCTCCACCAGCGCCGACAGGTGCGGCATGGCGACCGCGCGCAGCCGCGAGGTGTGCGACAGGGAGCTGGCGCCCAGCGAGAGCACGGGACCGGCCGCGTACCGGCGATCCTCGAGCTGCACCGCGAAGTCGCGGTACACCAGCATGGCCAGCAGCCGGTGCGCGGTGGACGGGGCCACGCCGAGCCGTTCGGCGGCCTCGCCGACGCTGAGCGGGCCCTCCACCTGGAGCAGCACAGCGAGGTGCAGCGCGTGGTCGACGCTGCGGATGGCGTAGTTGGGCGGATTCTTCACAGCAGAATGTCCTGTTCTTCTGGTACGCCCAGGCTACAAGCTGGCAACGCGTGTCACCGAGAAGGAGCCAGAAGAATGACCGAGACCGCGAACCATCCCGTGCGCCTCGCCGTGGTCGACGCCCCCGACCAGCCGCCGCCGTCGCCCGCGCTGGAGGAGCTCTACCGCGGCTTCGAGCAGGAGCTGCTGATCCCGCTCTGGACCGAGATCGGCGACCTGATGCCCCCGCATCCGCGCTCCAAGGCCGTCCCGCACCTGTGGCGCTGGCAGAGCCTGCTGACCCTCGCCGACCAGGCAGGACACCTGGTGCCCGTCGGCCGCGGCGGCGAGCGGCGGGCGATCGCGCTGGCCAACCCGTCACTCGGCGGCCGGCCCTTCGCCACGCCCACGCTGTGGGCCGCGATCCAGTACCTGATGCCGGGCGAGGACGCCCCCGAGCACCGCCACACCCAGCACGCGTTCCGGTTCGTCGTCGAGGGCGAGGGCGTGTGGACCGTCGTCGGACGCGACCCGGTGCCGATGCGGCGCGGCGACTTCCTGCCGCAGGCCGGCTGGGCCTGGCACGCGCACCACAACGGCGCCGCCGAGCCGATGGCCTGGATCGACGGCCTCGACATCCCGTTCCAGTACGCCGTGGACGCCCAGTTCTTCGAGTTCGGCAGGGACCGCATCTCCGACGCCGAGCGCATCACCCCGGACCGTTCCCGTTCTGAACGGCTGTGGGGGCACCCGGGCCTGCGCCCCGTCTGCGCGCCAGGACCGCGGCCCGGCACCCCGCTGCTGGCCTACCGCTGGGCCGACACGGACCGCGCCCTGGCCGACCAGCTCGACCTGGAGTCGGAGGGGTACGCGGGGACGGTCGAGCCCGGCCACGCCGCCGTCCGCTACACCAACCCCACCACCGGCGGCGACGTGCTGCCCACCATCAGGGCCGAGATGCACCGCGTCAGGTCCGGCGCGGAGACCGCGCCCCGCCGCGAGGCCGGCTCCTCGGTCTACCAGGTCTTCGACGGCAGCGGACGCGTCACGGTCGGCGACACCTCGTGGTCGGTGACCCGCGGCGACCTGTTCGTGGTGCCGTCCTGGCAGCCGTTCTCCGCCAGGTCGCAGGCCTCGGCGTCCGACTCCGACTCGGGCGCCCTCGATCTGTTCAGGTTCAGCGACGGGCCGGTCTTCGAGGCACTGCACCTCGACCGCGTCGCAGTGGAAGGGAACAACGCATGAAGCTCGCCACCATCCGCACCGCCGACGGCCGTACCAGGGCCGTGCGCGTGGACGGGGACACCCTCGTCGACCTCGGCCTCGCCGACGTGGGCGAGCTGCTCGCCCAGCCGGACTGGGCGCAGCGCGCCGCCCGCGCGGCTGGCGAGGCGGTCGGCAGCGCCGGGTTCGCGCCCGTCGTGCCCCGGCCCGGCAAGATCGTCTGCATCGGGCTGAACTACCGCAAGCACATCCTGGAGATGGGACGGGAGCTGCCCGCGCACCCGACGCTGTTCGCCAAGTACCCCGAGGCGCTCATCGGCGCGTACGACGAGATCCTGCTGCCGCCCGAGTCCGATCAGGTGGACTGGGAGGCCGAGCTGGCCGTCGTCATCGGCGCGCGCGTCCGCCGCGCCGACGAGGCCGCTGCCGAGGCGGCCATCGCGGGGTTCGCCGTGCTGAACGACGTCACCATGCGCGACTGGCAGTACCGGTCGCCGGTGTGGCTGCAGGGCAAGACGTGGGAGGCGAGCACGCCGTTCGGGCCCTACCTGGTCACGCCCGACGAGCTGCCCGGGGGCGTCCGGCCGTCGCTCACCCTCACCGGGGAGGTGGACGGGGAGGTGGTGCAGCGGGCCGACACCTCGGACCTGGTCTTCGATCCGGTCGCGCTGGTCCGCTACGTCTCCACGATCCTCACGCTGAACCCGGGCGACGTCATCGCGACCGGTACGCCGGGTGGGGTGGGGCATGCTCGCAAGCCCGCCCGGTACCTCGCCGAGGGCAGCGTCCTGGCCACCGAGATCACCGGCCTGGGCCGCTCGGAGTCCAAGGCCGTGGCCGAACCGGTCACCCAGTTCGGCGCTCAGGCCGTTTCTGGGAACGCCCCCTGATGGCCGGTCAGCGGAGCCTGGCCGACAGCCTGCGCTGGATGGCCGAGGGCGGGAAGACGTTCTCCGCCGCGCTGGCGGGCCTGCCGGACGACCGGCTGGACCGGCCCACGGCGCTCACCGGCTGGACGGGCCGGCACCTCGTCGCGCACGTCGCCGCCAACGCCGACGCGCTGGTCAACCTGGCGCACTGGGCGCGCACCGGCGAGGAACGCCCGATGTACACCTCGTTCGAGCAGCGCGACGCCGACATCCAGGCCGGCGCGGTGCGCTCCCCGGCCGAGCTGCGGTCCTGGGCCGCCGCCTCCGCCGAGCAGCTCGACCGGCGGCTGTCGGAGCTGGACGAGCGGCAGTGGAGCCGGCCGGTCCGCACCGCGCAGGGCCGTACCGTGCCGGCGACGGAGATCGCCTGGCTGCGGGCGCGTGAGGTCATGGTGCACGCCGTCGATCTCGGGGCCGGGGTGGGGTTCGGCGACCTGCCCGCCGACTTCCTGACCGCCCTGATCGACGACATCACCGCCAAGCGGTCGGGCGCGGGCGACGGCCCGGCACTCACCCTCACGGCGACCGACGCGCGTGACACCTGGACCGTCGCCGGTGCCAGCGAGCGTGCCGGTGACCCCGCCGAGGTCACCGGCACGCTCGCCGAACTGGCGGCCTACCTCTCCGGCCGCGCCCCAGGACCGGGCGACCGCCCCGCACCCCCGCTGCCCCGATGGCTCTAGCGGCCACCCGTCGCCGCGACACGATGAAAGGAGCACCTCATGGTGACCAGTAACGACGCCGACGTGGTCGTCGTGGGCGGCGGCATCGGCGGCCTGTCCAACGCCCTCGCGCTCACCCGCAAGGGCCTGCGCGTACGGGTGCTGGAGCGGGCGCAGGAGTTCGGCGAGGTCGGCGCGGGCCTGCAGATCGCGCCCAACTGCACCCGCATCCTCGACCGCTGGGGCCTGCTCGACGAGATCACCTCGCTGGGCGTGCTCCCGGAGAACATCGTCATGAAGGACGCCCTCGACGGCAGCGTCCTGACCAGGCTGGACCTGCACGACGTGGAGCGGCGCTACGGCTTCCCGTACATGGTGATCCACCGCAGCGACCTGCACGGCACGCTGTTGCGCGCCTGCCGGGAGGCGGGCGTGGACCTGGTCACCGACGTCGCGGTGACGGGGTACGAGCAGGCCGCGGGCGGCGCGGTCGCCGTGCACGCCGGGGGGCGGGAGTACGGCGCGGTGGTCATCGCGGCGGACGGCCTGCACTCGGTGGCCCGCCGGATCCTCAGCGACGACGAGCCGGTCAACTCCGCGTACGTCGCCTACCGGGGCGCCGTGCCGATCGACCGGGTCGTCGACCTCGACGTGCACACCAAGGACGTGGTCGTCCACGTCGGCCCCCGCTGCCACTTCGTGCAGTACCCCCTGCGCCAGGGCGAGATGTTCAACCAGGTCGCGGTGTTCGAGTCGCCGAAGGCGCTGGCGGGGGAGGCCGACTGGGGCACCCCCGACGAGCTGGACGCGGCCTTCGAGCGGACCTGCGGGCAGGTGCGCGCCGGGCTGCCGCTGATGTGGCGGGACCGCTGGTGGCGGATGTTCGACCGGGACCCGATCATGAACTGGGTCACCGGCAGGATCGCCCTTACCGGGGACGCGGCGCACCCGCCGCTGCAGTACCTCGCGCAGGGGGCGGTCATGGCCATCGAGGACGCCTGGGTGCTGTCGGAGCACGTGAGCGGCGGTGACTGGGACGCGGCGCTGGCCGCGTACAACGCGGTGCGTCCCGAGCACTGCCGCCGCGTGCTGACGACCGCGCGCGCGTGGGGCGACCTGTGGCACCACGACGGCGAGAAGCGGTTGTGGCGCAACGGGGTGCTGCGTGAGCGCGAGGTGCACGACTACAGCTACGTGGACTGGCTCTTCGGGCCGACCGCGCTCACCCCCGATCAGGAGCCGCCGATGTTCCCGGCGGCCTGAGCGGGGGAGGCGCGTCCGCCTTAGCGGGCGTTGGTGTCGAGCGGCTCGCCGTTGGCCAGCGCGGTGAACAGCTTCTCCCACAGCGGCATCACGACGTGCGGCGTGTACCCGTACGCCGTCTCGGCCGCGGTGGCTCCCAGGCGCAGCCGCAGCTCACGGTCGGCCATCACCCGGTCCAGCGCCTCGGTCATGGCGGGCACGTTGCGCGGCGGCACGAGCAGCCCGTCCTTGCCGGGGGTGAGCACGTCGGCGGGCCCGGTCGGGCAGTCGAAGGCGACGATCGGCAGCGCGTGCCCCATCGCCTCGATCATGGCCATCGGCAGCCCCTCGATCCGGGAGCTGAGCGCGTAGACCGACGCCTTGGCCAGCTCCTCGTGGATGCGGTTGCTGCGGCCCATCAGCTTGATCCGGTCGCCCGCGCCGGCCTCGTCGATGCGCTTCTGCAGCCGTTCCTTGGACGGCCCTGTGCCGAAGATGCGCAGCTTCCACTCCGGGTGTTCCTCCGCGGTGGCGGCGAAGGCCGGGATGAGCATGTCGAAGCCCTTCTGCGGCACCAGCCTCCCCACGGCGATCACGATCTTGTTGCTCTGGTCGGAGTGCTTGCGCTCGTCCATGTGCACCGCGTTGGGGATGCGCACGACGGGCGTGTCCTTCAGCAGCTTGCGGTACTCGCGGCGGCTGGTCTCCGTCAGCACCGCCACCGCGTCGAAGCGGTCGTAGTGGCGGACGATCTGCTCGCGGACCCGCTCGTGGTAGGAGGCCAGGTTCATGTGCTCCTGGGCGACGCGGATCACGCTGGAGGAGGCGCGGCGGGCCGCGATCAGGTTGAGCGCGGGGCGGGTGGTGACCAGGATGCCGTCACGCAGCCCGGAGACGTACTCGATGACCGCCGCCTCGACGCGCTCGGTGAAGTACTCGGCCGCGAACTCGCCGTACGGGACGATCTTGCCGCGCGCCCGGCGCCACACCTTGCGGGCCAGGGAGTCGGCGGTGACGCCCTCGCGCTGGTCCACCAGCGTCGACAGGCGCACCAGCGGGTCGATCGCGAACTGTGGCTCGTTCCTGCGCCGGACGACGCTGACGATCTCGACGTCGTGGCCGGCCGCGGCCATCGCGTTGGCCTGGTTGACCACGGTGCGGATGGTGCCGCCCATGCCGTAGGCGTGCAGCAGCATGTAGCGGATTCTCACGTCAGGTACTCCCAGTGCCTGCACATGTCCTTCAGCACATCAGGGATCTCCTCGGCGCGGGGCAGGTCCCGTCCGCGTTGTACCGTTCCTGAGCGGATCTTGTCCTTCCAGTCACCGAGGCCCTTGGTCACGACGTCGGGCGTGCCGTAGGACAGCAGCTCGGGCGCCCACGGGATCTCCAGGAACTCGCAGATGCCGCGGCCGATGCGCTCGGGGTCCTCGGTCAGCTCCTCGTAGCGGACGGTCAGGCCGGGCAGGGCCTTGCGGGCCCGCTGCACCGCCTTCATGTACCGCAGCGCGTCGGCGGCGGCCTCCTCCGGGGTCCGCTTGCCGGGGCTGGCCTCGTACCAGGAGGACGCGATCGAGGCGGGGTGGCGCAGCAGGAAGATGAACCGGGCGGCCGGCCAGCACGCGGCCAGGCGCTCGTAGGCGAACGCGTTGGCGGGCGTCTTCTCGACGATGTACCGCTTGCCGCTGCGTACCAGCTCCCGGTGGAGCACCCGGTCCCAGAGCAGGTGCTCCAGGTCGGCCTTGTCGTGGCCGAGTGCCTCCATGGCCTTCTCCGCCAGCGAGGTGTCGAATTCCACTCTCAACCGGCGTACGTGCAGCTCGTGCGGAGCATGCAGGTCCGGGTGAGCGTTGAGCATCGCCCGCAGCAGCGTCGAGCCCGATCGGACCGGGGAGATGATGAACACCGGCGCCTGCACGAGGCGATCGGTCTTCGGATCCGCCGGCGGCCGGAAAGGCGATTCCGGTCGTTTGACCGCAGCCTTTTCCGGCGCTTTCGTCGTAGCCGCTTGCCCTGCTTTACCTACTCGGTTGAACTGGAATCCTGTGTACCTCGCCAGCGCCCCGTTTATTGTGCGCTGCCACTTCATGCCCGGGAGAGTACCCGTCCTACCTGGAGATTGCCTGAAGAAGAACGACCGTCTAACGCGGCACCACGGGCAGGGTGATCCACGAGTCCGGGAACACCCGCTGGTGCTGGACGACCAGATCGGCCTCCGTGGCCGACGCCGCGGGGCGGCCGGTACCCGGGTTGCGGTCGAAGCGGGGGAAGTTGGAGCTGGAGATCTGCACCCGGACGCGATGGCCCGCCTTGAAGACCTGGCTGGTGGCCACCAGGTCGATCGTGTACGTCCCGGACGACGTCGAGGTGCGCACGATGCCGTCGGTCACGCTCAGCGCCCGCCCGTCCGGATGCACGTTCACCAGTTTGGCCGTCCAGTCGGTGGCGGCGGCCGAGGTCTGCGCGCGCAGCGTCACCGTCACAGGGCCGGTCACCTCCAGGTCGGACTCGAGCACCTCGGAGGTGTAACAGAGCACGTCGGCGCGGCGCTCCACGTCGCGCTGGTCCTGCGGGCCCACGTTCGTGGGGTCGGCCAGCAGGGTCGGGCCGCCGACAGTGGGCACCGGGTCGCGCGGGTCGAACGTGAACGCCGCCGGCTCCGCGCCCGGCGCGGGCGGCTCAGGAGAGAGCAGGCCGCCGGAGTGCAGGTGGTAGCGGGTCTCGACGGCGCGGGCCAGCGGCCAGGACTCCTCGTCGCGCCACACGTCGTCGCCCATCACGAAGATCTTCACGGCCGGCCCCGTGTCGCGCCCCCGCAGGAAGGCGAGCTGCCGCTGCTCCAGTTGGACCGCCGGCGCCGAGGCGGCGAACCCGAAGTCCAGCCGGCCCGTGCCGGACGAGGCCGCCGTCAGATGCGACCACGGGCCGATCACCAGCGGGCCGCCCAGCCGGCGGTGATTCTCCAGCGTGCCGGACAGGAACAGGTCGAACCAGCCCGCCACGTGCATGACCGGCGCCTCGATCCGGTCGTGGCGCAGCGTCTCGGCCAGGCCCTCCCAGAACGCGTCGCGCTCGGGGTGGGAGATCCAGTCGTGCCACCACGGGATGCCACGGACCGCCTCCAGCGGCAGCGTCCGCACCGCCGCGGCCTGGTCCGTCATGGCGGGCAGCAGCTCGCCGAACGCCGCGCCGACGTCCTCGCCCGCCTCGGCGGCGTGCATCAGGCCGAGCGCCGCCTGCATCGCGCCCCAGTTGAGCGCCGAGCCCAGGGCCAGCGCACCGCCGTGGTACTTCAGCCCGTCGTGGAAGTCGTGCGGGGTCATCGCCGCGTACACCGCCTTGAGTCCCGGCGGGCGGGTGGCCGCCGCCTGGAGGGCACAGCCCGCCAGGTACGACATGCCGGTCATCACGACCTCGCCGTTCGACCACGGCTGCGACCTGATCCAGGCGATCGTGTCGTAACCGTCGTCGCCCTCGTCCAGCCACGGCCGGAACTCGCCGTCGCTGGTGCCGCGCCCCCGGCAGTGCTGCAGCACCACCGCGAACCCCGCCTCCAGCGCCGCCGTCAGCGGGACCGCCCGGAACGGCCCCTCGCCGTACGGGCTGCGCGCCAGCAGCACGGGGAACGGCCCGCCCTCGGCGCGGCGGTGCACCGAGCCGCGCAGCACGGTGCCGTCGCGCATCGGCATCGGGGTGTCGTACTCGGCGGTGACGCGCATCGGCGAGCGGTCGAGCTTCGGCATCGGGGGGCCTCTCCGGTCGGGTCAGGTCAGGGTGTAGGCGTCGTAACGGACCGCGGAGGCGGCGCGGGCCGCCGAGGCCACCGCCAGCGTACGGTTCAGCCAGCCGTACCGCTCGTCGCCGGTCTCGAAACGGCAGAACAGCCGGAAGTAGTACTCCGACGGGTCCACCTCCTCGCCCCGCGCGAGCCGGCCGAGCACCTCGGGCGGGCCGTGCCGCACGCCGCTGGTGGAGATGTAGAGCAGCGCGCCGTCGTGGGTGCGCAGCGTGTAGCGGGTGTCGACGCTGATCGCGCCGTCGGCGTGGACGACCTGCCAGTCGGCGCCGCCGGGCAGCACGACGCCCGACAGGCGGGGCCCGTCGAACGAGCCGCCCACGATGTTGATCACCCGGCGGCGGCCCCACGGCGAGTCGCCCAGGTCGAGGATGGGGTCCAGCTCGACATGGAAGCTGGCCAGCGGTTCGAGGCCCATCATGGGGTGACGCTCCAGGACGGCCGCGCGCTCAGCGAGGCCGGGTCGAAGCCCGCCGTGCGCTTGTAGGAGGCCGCGATCTCGGCCCGTTCCGCGAGCGGCACGACCTGCTCGACGTCGTCGAACCCGCCGGGCGCGCGCTCGTGCGCCAGCTTCATCACCACCTCGGGGCCCATCTGCCTGTTCGACAGTTGCAGCGCCGTCGTGGCGGGCCGCCGCAGCCGCTCGTACTCGGACAGGTCGCCGCGGGCCAGCGCGTACGCCAGCACCCGGGCGTCGATGATGGCCTGGGACGCGCCGTTCGAGCCGATCGGGTACATCGCGTGGGCCGCGTCGCCGAGCAGCGTGACCTTCCCGCTCGTCCAGCTCGGCAGCGGGTCGCGGTCCACCATCGGGTACTCGTAGGCCGTCTCGGCCCCGGCGATGATGCCCGGCACGTCCAGCCAGTCGAAGTGCCAGTCCGCGAAGTGCCTGCCCACCTCGGCCAGGTCGCAGGGGCGGTTCCAGTTGCCGCGCTCGGGCGGCTCGCCGTCGAGCGGGCGCTCGGCGATCCAGTTGATCAGAGTGCGCTCGCCGGTCTCGATGGGGTACGCGACGAACTTCTGCGTCCCGTCGCCCGCCATGATCATCGACCGGCCGGTCAGGAACGGCTCGCCGTACGTGGTGCCGCGCCACAACACCAGGCCGTTCCACGGCGGCGGGCCCTCGCCGGGGTACAGGTGCGCGCGCACGGCCGAGTTGATGCCGTCGGCGCCGATCAGCAGGTCCTCCCCGCCGGGCCCGGTGATCCTGCTCCCGGTCCGTACGCTGTCCGCGCCCAGCCGCTCCACCACCGCCTCCAGCAGGAGCAGTTGCAGGCGGCCCCGGTGCACGGAGTACTGCGGCCAGGCGTACCCGGCGTCGAGGCCGCGCGGCTCGGACCAGATCGGCGTGCCGTAGCGGTTGAAGTAGGCCAGCTCGGCCGTGGCGACGCCGATCCCGGCCAGCCTGTCGGCCAGGCCCAGTTCGGTCAGCTCGCGTACGGCGTGGGGGAGCAGATTGATGCCGACGCCGAGCGGCTTGAGCTCGCGGGCCGCCTCGTGCACGGTCACGTCGGAGAAGCCCGCCGCGTGCAGGCTGAGTGCGGCGGTCAGGCCGCCGATGCCGGCTCCGGCGATGACGATGCGCACTGGCCCTCCCCTGAGATTGTTATGGCCGAAACAATATCTCGGGTACGTGTCCGGCTACGCAAGACTTGACCGGTGAACCGTTCCCAAGCCGACCCGCCCGACCTGCCGCACGCCGCCCCGCCCGACCTCCCGCAGGCCGTCTCGCCCGGCCTGCGTCAAGCCGCGCCGGCCGATCTCGAGTACGCCGCGTACGCGCGGGAGCGGCTGGCCGCGATGCCCGCCCCCGCCGACCCGGAGGCGTTCGCGCTGGCCTACCACCTGCTCCAGCTCGCCTACCTGCTCGTGACGGACCTGGAGACCCGCATCCACCGCCCGCGCGGCTGGACGCTGCCTGGCTTTCGGCTGATGTTCAAGCTGTGGCTGCTGGGCCCCACCCAGCCGGTCCGCCTCGCGGAGATCTCGGCGATGTCCCGCTCCGCCGTCACGAACGCGGTCAACACGCTGGAGCGGGCAGGGCTGGTGGAGCGCGGGCCGGTGCCGGGCGACGGCCGGGCGGTGGTGGTGGCGCTGACCGGGGCGGGGGAGGAGGCCGTGCGAGAGGCGTTCGCGGAGCAGGCCAGGCGGGAGGGGGAGTGGTTCGCGCCGCTCGGCGAGGCCGAGCGCGAGCAGTTGACCGGCCTGCTCATCCGCATCCTGCGAGAACGCCCCGCGATGGGTTTCAGCCGGTGCGGCTGACCGTGAACCACACGAACTTGCCGTTGGCCGCCCGCGCGACCCCCCATTCGTCGGCGATGGCCCCGACGATCTGCAGCCCCCGCCCGGAGAGAGCGTCCACACCGGGGGAACGCTGGAACGGCACCCCGTCGCCCGGGTCGAACACCTCCCCGTACAGCCGGTCGGCCCTGTCCTCCAGCCGCAGTGTGTAGGCGGAGCCGCCGTGCCGGATGACGTTGGTGACGAGCTCGCTGACGATGATCAGGCAGTCGTCGGTGAGGTGGGTGAGGTCCCAGTGGGTGAGCTGCGCCCGGACCAGGGAGCGGGTCTCGGCGACTCCGGCGGGTGCGGACGGCAGCAGGTACTCCACCGCGCGGGCCTGCGAGGCGGTCGCGGAACCGCCATGAGCGGCCAGGTGGGGGGCCATACGCATCACGTCTCTCGGAATTGGGAGCGCTCCCACACCCACGATAAGCGCTCGCCTTCAGTTTTGTGAATGCGTGGCAGAGAAGTTTCCTCAAGGGATGCGAGCGACGGCGCCGTAGTTGCCCGACGTGGTGGGCTCCTCGCGGCAGGCGAGGTCGTCGTCACAGGGGCGCCAGTCGGGGACCCAGACGAGCCCGGGCGCCAGCAGGTCGAGCCCTTCGAGCAGGGCCGCGACCTCGTCCTTCGACCGGATCGCCAGGTGCGGCAGGGTCATGGCGAGCAGGTCGCGGATGGCCGGCAGCAGCTCGGCGGGGATGCCGTCGAACGTGGTGTGCAGCAGGCCGAGGAAGCTCCCGCCCGCCGCCGTGTGGCGCAGCCGCTTGACGACGTAGTGGGCGTACTCGTCGTCGTTGAGGCTGTAGGTCGACAGCAGCAGCACGGCCACGGGACGGTCCCAGTCGATGAACGTCCTGACCACGCGGTCCCTGAGCACCTCGTCGATCTCGCGGATGTCGCCCTCGACCACTCGCACCAGGTCGGTGAAGGGCTCGATGGTGGCCTGCGCCATGGTGACGACCATCGGGTTGTTCTCGACGTACAGGACGCGCGGCTGGGCCTCGCAGCCCTGGCGGGCCGCGTCGTGCAGCGCCTGCCCGGCGGCCGGGCCGGTGGGAATGCCGCTGCCCACGATCAGATATTGGTCGACGCCTTCGGCCGACAGATGGCGGATCACCCGGGTGAGGAAGTCGAGCACCGCGCGGGCCGCCGTGGTCAGGGCGGGGGCTGCTTGATCGAAATGGCGTACCGTGTCCTTGTCGGCCAGGAAATGGTTCTTCCCGCCCGCCGCCGCGTCGAAGATGCGGGTGATTCTGGCCTGCGTGGTTTCGAGGCTGGCCAAGTTCCGGACGGCACGCTGGTGCATGAGCGTTGCCCCTTTCCCCTCGCCGCTACCTTCATTCCGGTAAGCGATCTTTGGACCTCACTCGATGACTCGAACCATATGTTCCAACAATTCCAGTCAATGACAACACGCTAGACCGGTTGTCTTGGAAATGTTTGGCCGGTGCATCGTTGTGGCAAGGCACCTCTGCCGGGCGGGACATACCCGGCAGAGGTGATTGTTACTCGTGCGTCAGTCGGTACTGGCCTCGATCGTCAGTCGGTGCCGACCTGGATCGTCAGTCGGTGCCGACCTCGATCGCCGCCTGGTCCACGAGGTGGTCGTCGTCGGGCACCTCGGCGTCCTCGCCGCGCTCGGCGATCGCCTCGGCCCCGCCCTCCGGCATCGCGCCGATCAGCCCGGTCGCCGCGACCTGCGTGGTGCCCAGCAGCGTCTGGTGCCCGACCATGCCGAGCCCGGCGTACTGCTCCAGCTTGGCGCGCGAGTCGGCGATGTCGAGGTTGCGCATGGTGAGCTGGCCGATGCGGTCGAGCGGGCCGAACGCGGCGTCCTCGGTGCGCTCCATCGACAGCTTGTCGGGGTGGTAGCTGAACGCCGGGCCCGTCGTCTCCAGGACCGAGTAGTCCTCGCCGCGACGCAACCGCAGCGTCACCTCGCCGGTGATCGCCATGCCGACCCAGCGCTGCAGCGACTCGCGCAGCATCAGCGACTGCGGGTCCAGCCAGCGGCCCTCGTACAGCAGCCGGCCCAGCTTCCTGCCCTCGGTGTGGTAGCTGGCCAGGGTGTCCTCGTTGTGGATGGCGCTGACCAGCCGCTCGTAGGCCGCGTGCAGCAGCGCCATGCCCGGCGCCTCGTAGATGCCCCGGCTCTTGGCCTCGATGACGCGGTTCTCGATCTGGTCGGACATGCCGAGGCCGTGGCGTCCGCCGATGGCGTTGGCCTCCAGCACCAGATCGACGGCCGAGGCGAACTCCTTGCCGTTGACGGTGACGGGACGGCCCCGCTCGAACCCGATCGTGACGTCCTCGGCCAGGATCTCCACCTCGGGGTCCCAGAACCGCACGCCCATGATCGGCTCGACGATCTCGATGCCGGCGTCCAGGTGCTCCAGCCTCTTGGCCTCGTGGGTGGCGCCCCAGATGTTCGCGTCGGTGGAGTAGGCCTTCTCCGTGCTCGCCCGGTAGGGCAGGTCACGGGCCAGCAGCCACTCCGACATCTCCTTGCGCCCGCCCAGCTCGGCGACGAAGTCGGCGTCCAGCCACGGCTTGTAGATGCGCAGGGACGGGTTGGCGAGCAGCCCGTAGCGGTAGAACCGCTCGATGTCGTTGCCCTTGAACGTGGAGCCGTCTCCCCAGATCAGCACGCCGTCGTCGAGCATCGCGCGCACCAGCAGGGTGCCGGTGACGGCGCGGCCGAGCGGGGTCGTGTTGAAGTAGGTGCGGCCGCCGGAGCGGATGTGGAACGCCCCGCAGGCCAGCGCCGCCAGACCCTCCTCCACGAGGGCCTCCCGGCAGTCGACCAGCCGGGCGATCTCCGCGCCGTACGCCGAGGCGCGGCCCGGCACCGAGGCGATGTCGGGCTCGTCGTACTGGCCGATGTCGGCGGTGTAGGTGCAGGGCACCGCACCCTTCTCGCGCATCCACGCGACCGCCACGGAGGTGTCGAGGCCGCCGGAGAAGGCGATCCCGACGCGTTCGCCTACAGGGAGGGAGGTGAGCATCTTGGACACGAGTAGAAGTATATACACATGAATGCATGACCATTCAATCCACCCCCTCGACGGCGCGTCGCCCTCTCCGACGGGCCTGGCAAAATTTAAATCAACTGCTTGACTGAAGCGGAGCCGCCTGGTTGGCTGGGGCCGACCAGAGGGGTCATGCCGGGTCAGACCAGATGTCAGAGGATGGAACACCATGAAGGTCACCGTCGACGAGGACAAGTGCTGCGGCGCGGGCAACTGCGTGCTGCTCGCTCCGGAGGTGTTCGACCAGCGTGAGGACGACGGCATCGTGATCCTCCTGGACGCCGAGCCGGGCGAGGACCAGCACGCGCAGGTCCGCGAGGCCGCCGCCGTCTGCCCCGCGGGCGCGATCGAGGCCGGCGAGCGGGCATGACCGACACGCTGCCCGAGTTCCCCGGCGTCAGGGCGGAGCGGTGCCCGTTCGACCCGCCGCCGCGCATCCAGGCCCTCCAGCAGGACGGGCCGCTCACCAAGGTGCAGCTGTGGGACGGCAGCACCCCGTGGCTCGTCACCACGCACGCCGAGCAGAAGGCGCTGCTCGGCCATCCCCAGGTCAGCGCCGACGTCACCCGGCCCGGCTACCCGCTGTCCGCGCCCAGGGCCGAGGGCGGGTCACTGAGCTTCATCCTCATGGACGACCCCGAGCACCACCGGCAGCGCCGCATGGTGCAGGGCGCTTTCACGGTGCGGCGGGTGGAGGGCATGCGGCCGGCCGTCCAGCGGATCGTGGACGAGCTGATCGACGACCTGCTGGCCGGGCCCAAGCCGGTGGACCTGGTGGAGGCGTTCGCCCTGCCGGTGCCCTCGCTGGTGATCTGCGAGCTGCTCGGCGTCCCGTACGCCGACCACGACTTCTTCCAGGACAACAGCAAGACGATCATCAAGCGGAACGTGACCGCCGAGGAGCGGGCCGCCGCCGGCGGCCGGCTGTTCGAGTACCTGGACACGCTCGTCGGCGCCAAGCTCGACCACCCGGGCGACGACCTGCTGTCCCAGGTGGCCGGGCGGGTCAAGGCGGGCGAGCTGACCCGCTCGCAGGCCGCCCAGATGGGCGTGCTGCTGCTCATCGCCGGCCACGAGACCACCGCGAACATGATCGCGCTCGGCACCCTGGCCCTGCTCCAGAACCCCGCCCAGCTCGCCCTCCTGCGCGACGCCGACGACCCCAAGGTGGTCGCGGGGGCCGTCGAGGAGCTGCTGCGCTACCTGAACATCACCCACAGCGGGCGCCGCCGGGTGGCGCTGGCCGACATCGAGATCGCCGGCCAGGTCATCCGCGCGGGCGAGGGCATGATCATGGCCAACGACATCGCCAACCGCGACCCCGGCGTCTTCCCCTCTCCCGACGAGCTCGACCTGACCCGCGACGCCCGCCGCCACGTCGCGTTCGGCTTCGGCGTGCACCAGTGCCTCGGCCAGCCGCTGGCCCGGCTGGAGCTGCAGGTCGTGTACGGCACCCTGTACCGGCGCATCCCCACCCTGGCCCTGGCCACCGGCCTGGACCGGGTCCCGTTCAAGCACGACGGGCAGGTGTACGGGGTCTACGAGCTGCCCGTCACCTGGTGACCCCGGCCCTCGCACGCCGTTAAGGTGCTTGCGTGCGTCAAGGGGAAGCCCCGTGAACGATGGGGCGCGGCTGATTGAGCGCGTGCGCGCCCTGGCCGCCGGGGGAGAACCGCCCGCTGAGGGCGAGTGCGGGCTTGGGCCGGGCGCCGGTGGCGAGCGCGGGCTTGGGCCGGACGGTGTGGGCGAGCGGGTGGTGATCGGCATCGCGGGCTGTCCTGGCGCGGGCAAGTCGACGCTGGCGGGCTGGCTCGCCACGGCGCTCACCGCGGCCGGGCTGCCCGCCGTCTGGGTCCCGATGGACGGCTTCCACCTGGCCGACGTCGCCCTCGACCGCCTCGGACGGCTCGGCCGCAAGGGCGCCATCGACACCTTCGACGGCCACGGCTACCTGGCCCTGCTGCGCCGCATCCGCACCGAGACCGGCACCACCGTGTACGCCCCGTCCTTCGACCGCGACCTCGAGCAGCCGATCGCCGGCGCCATCCCGGTGCCGCCGGACGCCCGGGTGGTCGTCAGCGAGGGCAACTACCTGCTCTCCACGCAGGACCCCTGGCGGCAGGTGCGGGCCGCCATGACCGAGGTCTGGTACGCCGACCTCGACGACCGCGTCCGCCTGGACCGCCTGACCCGGCGGCACGTCGAGTTCGGCAAGAGCCCCGAACAGGCGGTCCGCTGGGTGGCGGAGGTGGACGAGCCCAACGCCGCCGCCATCCGCGCCACCCGCGCCTGCGCCGACCTCCACGTCGACATCGACGCCCTGGCCCTGGCCCCCTGAGCCCGCCTGTGAGACCTCAGTGGTGCGGGACGGCGGGCCCCAGCACGTACTGGTAGAGCTCGTACCCCACGAACGCGACCACCGGCAGCCCGACCGCGATGAGCAGGCGGCGCGGCAGCGGCGCGCGGATGGCGGCCGGCAGGTCGATCTCGTTGACGGGCACCACCGGCACCTTCGCCAGCGGCACCGGGTCGGGCGCCGCCGTCAGCTCGGGGTGGCGGGCCAGGTAGCCGGTGGGGAACGAGGTGAGGTGGTAGGCGCCGCACGCCGGGCAGCTCGCCCCTGACCAGGGGGGCTGCACGGGCACGCCGGAGGTGAGCCAGATGTCCACCTCGTTGCCGTGGTCGTCGGTCAGGTGACGGACGACGTAGTCCTCCTCCCATACGTACAGGCACCGCAGGCACTCGAAAGGCCATGATTCACGGGATTCGAACCCGTCGTGCACAGGGAATCACCCCCTGGCCGGGTATGTGGGTGTTCCCTCCGAGTGTCCGCCTCTGCCCGTACCCCTGCGCAAGAAGGCAGTTGTGACACTCGCCGCCACAAAAGGCTTGCCCACTGTGATGTTAGGCGCCCGAGATTCCCGAATGGATCAAATAGACGGTCATCGATGAATTCAGCGCACGCTCAAGCGCCGTTTCCCGGACGTTCACATTGACGTTCTTCGATGCGAATGCGGGGGATACGGAAGCCTGGTCCCAGGCCGGGCTCGTGACGAGCCGAAGGATGCATCGTGAGCAATCGAATGCGGACGGCGCTGACCGCGACGGCCTGCGTCTTCGTGCTCGCCGCCTGCGGCGGCGGGAACCAGACGCCCGCCCGGCAAGGGGAGGACTCGGGGCAGCCGGCCCGGGAGCTGGCGGGCGACGTGAAGGTGGACGGCTCCAGCACGGTGGCGCCGCTGGCCACCGCCGCGGCCGAGCTGTTCGCCGAGCAGCAGGCCAAGGTACGGGTCACGGTCGGCACGTCCGGCACCGGCGGCGGCTTCGAGAAGTTCTGCAACGGCGAGACCGACATCTCCAACGCCTCACGGCAGATCGAGGCAGAGGAGGTGGCGGCGTGCAAGGCCAAGGGCGTCTCCTACGCGGAGTTCACGGTCGCCAACGACGCGCTGACGGTGGTCGTGCACAAGGACAACACCTGGGCGACCTGCCTCACCGTGGACCAGCTCAAGAAGATGTGGTCACCCGGCTCGAAGGTGACGAGCTGGGACCAGATCGACGCCAAGTTCCCGGACGAGCCGCTGAAGCTGTTCGGCCCCGGCACGGACTCGGGCACGTTCGACTACTTCACCGACGTGATCGTCGGTGAGGAGGGCAGGAGCCGCACCGACTACAGCCCGAGCGAGGACGACAACGTCGTCGTGCAGGGCGTGGCGGGCACCAAGGGCGGCCTGGGCTACTTCGGCTACACCTACTTCGAGGAGAACGCCGACAAGCTCAAGGCCGTGCAGATCGACAGCGGCGGCGGCTGCGTGGGCCCGAGCGCCCAGACGGCGCAGGACGGGACGTACAAGCCGCTGTCCCGGCCGCTGTTCATCTATCCGAAGGCCGCCTCCCTCAAGCGGCCCGAGGTGCTGGCCTTCGTCGAGTACTTCGTGGCCAACCACAAGCGGATCGCCGAGGACGCCAAGTTCATCCCGCTCAACCCCGAGCAGGAGGGCCTGCTCCAGGGCGCACTGACCAAGCTGAAGGCCGCGGCCGGCGGATGAGCGCGACCGGCGGCACGACGCCCTCCCCGACCGGCTCGCCAGGGCCGCTGGGGAGGGCGCGCACGCGCTACGGCGAGAACGCGGTGCGGGTGGTGCTGGTGGCCGCCGCGCTGGTCTCGGTGGCCACCACCGTCGGCATCGTGGTCTCGCTGGTGCCGCCCACGGTGGAGTTCTTCGAGGCCGTGAGCCCGGTGGAGTTCTTCACCGGCACCGAGTGGGCGCCGCTCTTCGAGCCGGCCGCCTACGGCGTGCTCCCGCTGGTCGGCGCGACGTTGCTGATCACGCTCATCGCCGTCGTGGTGGCGATCCCGCTGGGGCTGGGCGCGGCGCTCTACCTCAGCGAGTACGCCCACGCCCGCACCCGCGGCGTCTTCAAGCCGGTCCTGGAGGTGCTGGCGGGCGTGCCGACCGTCGTGTACGGCTTCTTCGCGCTCCGCTTCGTCACCCCGGCCCTTCAGGCGTACCTGCCCCCCGGCCTGCAACCGGACATCTTCAACGCCCTGGCGGCGGGCCTGGTCATGGGCGTCATGATCGTCCCCACGGTGGCGTCGCTGTCGGAGGACGCCATGGCGGCGGTGCCGGGCGGCCTGCGCGACGGCGCGTACGCGCTGGGCTCCTCCACCCGCCTGGTCGCCGTCCGCGTGGTGGTGCCGGCCGCGCTGTCGGGCATCGTGGCCTCGTTCGTGCTGGCCGTCTCCCGCGCCATCGGCGAGACGATGATCGTGGCGATCGCGTCGGGCAACAAGCCCGCGCTGTCGCTCAACCCGCTGGACGCCATGCAGACGATGACCGGCTTCATCGCCCAGGCCGGCTCGGGCGACCTGCCGACCGGCTCGCTGGACTACAAGACCATCTTCGCGGTCGGGGCCCTGCTGTTCCTCATCACGCTCGTCATGAACGTCATCAGCGCCCGCCTGGTCCGCCGGTACCGGGAGGTGTACGAATGACCGCCACCCAGCGGCGCCTGCTGGCCCGGCGCGGGGTGAACTGGGGCGACCTGGCCTTCAAGCTGCTGCTGCGGCTGTGCCTGGCCGTCGCGGTGGCGTTCCTGGTGACGCTGCTCGGCTACGTCGTCCACAAGGGCTGGTCCCGCCTCGACCCCCGGCTGTGGGAGAACTTCCCGTCGATCAGGCGGCCTGAGCGGGCGGGCGCGAGATCGGCGCTGTTCGGCAGCCTGTGGGTGATCGGGCTGACGGCGGTGATCTGCCTGCCGGTGGGCATCCTCGGCGCGATCTACCTGGAGGAGTACGCCGACCACCGCCGCTGGTACAACCGGCTGATCGAGCTGAACATCGCCAACCTGGCCGCCATCCCGTCCATCGTCTACGGCATCCTCGGCCTGGGCGTCATCGCCAGGGGGTTCGGGCTCGGCACCACCGTGCTGACCGCGTCGATCACGCTGTCGCTGCTCGTCCTGCCGATCGTGATCATCGCCTCGCGGGAGGCGATCAGGGCCGTGCCGGGCGAGATCAGGAACGCCTCGTACGGGCTGGGCGCCACCAAGTGGCAGACGATCTGGCGTCAGGTGCTGCCCTCGGCCGTCCCCGGCATGGCGACCGGCTCGATCCTGGCCCTGTCCAGGGCGGCGGGCGAGGCGGCGCCGCTGCTGCTGCTCGGCGGCCTGACCTACGTGGCGTACGTCCCGGACGGCCTGCTCAGCGGCTACACCGTGCTGCCGATCCAGATCTACGGCTGGATCAGCCAGTCCCGCGAGGCGTTCCACGACCTGGCCTCGGCGGCGATCGTGCTGCTGCTCCTCGTGATCATCACGATGAACTCGATCGCCATCTACGTCCGCAATCGCTCACAGAAGCGGTGGTGAACCCTGCCGTGTCCGCGCACCTGACCACAGGATCCGAGAAGCACATGGCTCCGTCGCAACTGCCCGATCTGTTCGACCCGGTCTTCACGCTGGAGGACCTGTCGGTCTTCTACGGCGCCTACGAGGCCGTGCGCGGCGTCGACATGCGCATCGCGCCGCGCGAGATCACCGCGCTGATCGGCCCGTCCGGCTGCGGCAAGAGCACGGTGCTGCGCTGCCTCAACCGGATGAACGACCTCATCCTGGACGCCCGCATCGCCGGCAAGATCCTCTACTACACGGAGGACCTGTACGGCGACGAGGTGGACCCGATCGAGGTGCGCCGCAGGATCGGGATGGTCTTCCAGAAGCCGAACCCGTTCCCCAAGTCCATCTACGACAACATCGCCTACGGGCCGCGCGTCAACGGCCGCCGCAAGGGGCTCGACGACGTGGTCGAGGAGGCCCTGCAACGCGCGGCCCTGTGGGACGAGGTCAAGGACAAGCTCAAGCAGAACGCCCTGGCCCTGTCAGGCGGCCAGCAGCAGCGGCTGTGCATCGCCCGCGCCATCGCGGTCAAGCCGGACGTCATCCTCATGGACGAGCCGTGCTCCGCGCTCGACCCCATCGCCACCACCAAGATCGAGGACCTCATGCAGGTCCTGTCCAGGGACTACACGATCGTCATCGTCACCCACAACATGCAGCAGGCGGCCCGCGTCTCCGAGCGCACCGCCTTCTTCACCGCGGAGGTGGACGAGCGCGGGGAGCGGCACGGGCGCCTCGTCGAGTTCGACGCCACCGCGCGGATCTTCAGCAACCCGGCGGACAAGCGTACCGAGGGCTACATCACCGGGCGGTTCGGCTGACCGGGGAAGGGAGCGACCAGCCTTGACCCATGCCACGGCGGCACCACGACCGGACCCGCCCGGCGCGTCCTGCGACGCGCCGGTGCTCCTCGTCGCCGACCCCGACGAGGACCTGCGCGAGCTGGCCGCCCACGGCATCACCGTCGTCCGCGCCGCCGACGGCCCCAGCGCGCTCATCAGCGTCGGAGCGCGCCCGCCCGACGTGCTCGTGGTCAGCGCGCGCCTGCCGGGCGTCGACCCGGTGACGCTCATCAACAGCGTGCGGCGCACGCTGCCCGTCCTGCCGATCATCCTCGGCACCGGGACGGAGGACGCCGACATCGCCATGCGGGCCCTGGCCGCCGGCGCCACCGCCTGCGTGGCCAGGCCCTACCGGGTGCGGGCGCTGCTCACCCTGATCCGGGCCGCGCACGGCGGCGCCGCCGTGCCGCTGCTGCGGGTCGGCGACATCGAGCTCGACCAGGTCGCGCACGTCGTACGCGTCGGCGGCGAGCCCGTGCACGTGCCGCTGCGCGAGTTCGAGCTGCTGCGCTTCCTCATGCAGAACGCCGACCGCGCGGTGACCAAGCACGAGATCACCCGGCAGGTGTGGCGCAGCGACGGCAGACCGCCGAACAACACCATCGTCGTGCACGTCAAGCGGCTGCGGCGGCGCCTGGGCGACGACGAGAAGCACCCCGCGATCCTGCTCACGGTGCGCGGCATCGGCTACCGCATCACGGCGGGCGGGCGCGGGCCTCACTCGCCGCCGCCGATCGCTCACTAAACTGGGCCGGTGCAGCCCGACGAGATCCCGCCGACCGACCAGCACCAGCCGAGCGACGTGATCCCCGGGCCGCTGACGCGATCAGCGGCCGAGCAACTGGCGGGCGCGCTCAAGGCCGTCGCCGACCCGACCCGGCTGCAGCTCATCAGCCTGATCATCGGCAGCCCCGCGGGGGAGGCCTGCGTCAACGACCTCACCGCGCCGCTCGGGCTGAGCCAGCCCACGGTCAGCCACCACCTGAAGATCCTCGTCGATGCCGGGCTGCTGACCAGGCAGAAGCGCGGCAAGTGGGCGTGGTACGCGGTGGTCCCCGAGCGGCTCGACGGGCTGCGCGGGCTGATCGCCTGACGTCTCCGCCAGGCGCGTCAGCAGGGGGAACAGCTCCCTGGCCGCCCGCGTGGCGCGGTAGCCGGTCCCGTACGGCTCGATGAGGTTCTCCGCGCGCAGGACGGCGAGGTGGCGGCCCAGGGAGCGGCCGAACGCGCGGCCGTCCTCGTCGCAGAGCAGGACGCTGAGCAGGCGCAGTCGTACGGGGTCCGCCACGGCCCGCAGCCGCCGGGCGCGCCGCACGGCGGCGGCCCGGGAGAGAGGCGGCCTTCCGCCCATCGGCATGCGTCCATCCTCGACGGGCCGGAAGGGGATGTCCACCCGTGGGGGCGCGTCAGAGCGGGCCGCGGTGCCAGGGGCCGCGGATCGCGTACGTGCGGCCCGGCGGGTCCAGCGAGACCGAGTCGCCGAAGTTGTTGACGAACAGCACCGAGCCGTCCGGGCTGAAGCACGCCCCCGCGAACTCGCTGTCGTCGGCCACGTTCACCGCGAACTCGAACGGCTGCCCCTTACGCGGGTCCAGCCCGATCAGCCGGTTCACGTTGGCCAGGCCGGGGGCCAGCGGGTGCGGGTCGGCGTCGGCCGAGCTGGCGTCGTCCTCGCACAGCACGATGCCGCCCCTGGGGGTGAACAGGAGGTTGTCGGGCGAGTCGAGCTCCCTGCGCCCCGGCGACTCGTAGACCAGCACCAGCGTGCCGCCGTCGCGGCGGCCGGGGACGTACTGCCAGACCTGGCCGTAGCCCTCCAGGTAGCCGTCCGCGTTGGGCGGGTCGCCGTTCTTGGCGTCGCCGCCGCTGGTGGAGTTGAAGAAGACGCTGCCGTCGCCGTACCAGCAGCCTTCCAGGCGGTTGAACTTGGCGCCGCCCTTGGCCAGGCCCTGGAGGGTGCACGGGGTGGCGCCGTTCTCCAGGTCGGGGTCGGGGTCGTCGATGCGGACCCACTCCACGGGCAGGCGGGCGCCCATGGTCTGGCCCTCGCGGCAGTCGTAGCCGTCCACGCCCCTGATCTTGAGCATCTCCAGCACGCCGCCGGCGGCCAGGTCGCGCGGGTTCCTGGGGCGGAAGCGGTAGAAGCCGTCGGCTCTGCCCGACTCGTCCTCGGTCTCGTAGACGTACCCGGTGCGCGGGTCCACCGCGACGGCCTCGTGCGAGAAGCGGCCCATCGCCGTGAGGGGCTGCGAGGGCGCGGGCGTGCCGGGGCGGGGGCCGTCGAGCGGCACCTCGAAGATGTAGCCGTGCTTGCGCTGCCAGCCCTGCACCGTGCCCGCGGTGGTCTCCTCGCAGGTCAGCCAGCCACGGTCGTGCAGCATGCGGCCGCCCGCGCAGTTGACGATCGTGCCGTTGAGGCTGACGAAGTGGCGCAGCACCTCGCCGCTGCGCAGGTCCGCCTCCAGCGTGGTGGTGCCGCCCACGCCCAGCTCGTCGTAGCGCTGCGAGCCCTCGACGTGCACGCGGCCGACCGGGGAGCCGGGGGTGGTGCGCACCTCGTGGTTGCGGATCAGGCGGACGGTGTGGCGGCGGGTCCCGGGGAAGGCGGCCATGCCGTCGTGCGCGATGGGGGTGGCGACGCCGTCGGTCATGGGGTCGCCGCTCCTGCTCAGCACGACGTAGGAGAAGCCCGCGGGTAACGCGAGGAACTCCTCGCCGGTGTTCCTGGCGGGCGTGCGGCGCAGCGGCCCGTATCCCGTCTCGCCGGGATGGGTGGCGGGGCGGCCCGCGTCCGCCCACGCGGCGTGGGCCGTGAGGGTCTCGATGGCGATGCCGCTGGCCAGCACCCCGCCGGTGGTGGCCAGGCCGCGGCCGAGGAAGGAACGGCGGTCGAGCTCGGTCATGGTGCTCCCCTCGGGACAAGGGCAGAAGCGTTCGATGAACGAGTGCTGCCGTCAGAGTAAACGGAGGGTTGCGTGCCGAGAGGGCCCATTTATGCCGTTCGTCCCAGGGCTGGTGGTGGCACGCCGTCGATCCCGTACGGGCTCACCAGCGGCCCCCACCCTGACGATCAGTGGCGCAGCCTGGCCAGCGGCACCAGCACCGTCGCCAAGGAGACGGCCCCGGCGGCGAAGGCGGCAGCCACCGACACGAACATGGGCGGCAGGAAGAACGCGCCGACGACACAGCACCCGCCCACCGCGATCAGGCCGTGCCCGCCGAAGTGCCTGGCCCGCTCCACGCCCGGCACGAACCGCAGCGGATCGAACAGGGGCCGCGCCTTGCCCAGGCCCGCGATCAGCAGCCCGAGCGCCACGGTGACGCTCACCTCCAGCGGGAAGTCGTGCCCGGCGGTCCTCAGCAGCAGCCCGCCGTGGACGACGACGAAGAACGGCGGCAGCACCACCAGGACCAGGCTCGTCGAGCGGGACGGCGACAGGAGCGCCGGCGGCACCAGCCGGCGCAGGCGGTGTGCGGCCACGGTCAGACCGGCCATGAGCGTGCCGAGCAGGACCATCGTCACCGGGATCGCCGTCGCCAGGACGATCCTCGGCACCTGGGTGCCTGTCTGCCCCGGCCGCGGCTCCCGGGTCGTGACCAGCTCCGGGAGGGAGTCGTACACGGCACGGGAGATCGCGACCATGGCGAGCACGCTGAGCACGGTCACCAGGACGCCGACCCACGGCATTCCGCTCGTTCGCCGCTCCACCGCCTGCATGCCTGCCCCTCTTCCTCGATGTGGTGTGCTGCGATCGTAGGTTCGGGCGATCGGCGCGGACATCCAGCGTGCGGCACCTGCCGGTCATGTCTTGATATGACCAGCGATACATGACCATCGGCACGCTGCCCCGCGCGCGGACGGCTGGTTATGCTCCGACATATGCGCCAGGCGCGATCGATCCGGGACCTGGACGGCTGGGTGCGGTTCACCGACGACCGGCCGCCCCTCGTGTTCAGCGTGTTCTTCTGGGGCTCCGCCGGGCTGCTCGCCGTCAACTTCGTCGCCGCCCTGCGCTCACTCGACGTCGTGACGGCGCGCTGGCCGCTGCTGGAGGCGCTCTTCTACACGGCGGGCGCCGCCCTGCTGCCGGTGATCGCCCTGTGGCCGCTGCTGCCCTGGCAGCGCGGCGCGCCCGCGCGGCGCAAGGCGGCGACCGTGGCGTTCCTGGGCATGACGCTGCTGGTCGCCACCGGGGGAGGGCTCGCCGGCCTGCTGATGGTCGGCATCGCCGTGGCGAACGCGCGGGTCGTGCTCGGGGTGCGCGGCGCCCTCTGCTACTCCGCCGTCACCGGCGGGCTCGGCCTCCTCACCGGGCTGCTCAACCCCGCCCATGACGTGCTCGGCGCCGTCGTCAACGGCGTACTCACCACCTGCCTGTGCCTCGTGCTGCTCGTCCTGGTCACCGCGCTGCTGCAGTACAGCTCGCGCGCCGAGGAGACCCGCCGCCTGCTCGCCGACCTGGAGAAGGCCCACGCCGAGCTGGCCAAGTACGCGGCCCGCTCCCGCGAGCTGGCCGTCGCCGAGGAACGCGCCCGGATGGCCCGCGACATGCACGACTCCGTCGGCCACTACCTGACCGTCATCAACGTCGGCCTGCAGAACGCCCAGCGCTACCGCACCGCCCGGCCCGACGACGCCTGGGAGGAGGTACGCCAGGCCCAGGCGCTCACCCTGGAGGCGCTGACCGACACCCGCCGCTGGGTGCGCGCGCTCAAGCCCCTGCGCATGGACGGCCGCACCGGCCCCGACGCCCTGCGGGCCCTGGCCGAGTCGTTCGGCTCGGCGGGCACCGGCGTCGCCTTCACCCTCCACGGCACCTGGCCCGACGTGGACGAGGGCCGCGAGCTGGTCTGCTACCGGGTCGTCCAGGAAGGGCTCACCAACGCCCTGCGCCACTCGGGCGCGCGGCACGTCCAGGTCGCGCTCGACTGCACCGACGAACGCGTCGAGGTGACGGTCTCCGACGACGGCTCCGGCGCGCGACCGGAGGCCACGTCGAACGGCTCCGGCCTGCACGGCCTGCGCGAACGCCTGCGCGGCGTCGGCGGCGAGCTGGACGTGAGCGCCGGCTCAGGCCGCGGCTTCACCCTGCGCGCGACGGTGCCGGTGTGATGGGCGCGAACACGGCCGGCGCCGGTGCGACGCCCGAGGACGCGGCGGTGCCGGTGCGATGCCCGAGGACGCGGCGGTGCCGAAGTGATGAGTGAGGACGCGGCGGTGATCCGGGTCATGCTGGTGGACGACCAGATCCTCATGCGCGAGGGCCTGCGCAAGCTGCTGGAGATCGAGCCCGGCATCGAGATCGCCGTCAGCGCCGCCGGCGGCGAGGAGGCGCTGACCTGGCTGGCGAGCACCGCGGACGGCGGGCGGCCCCAGGTGGCGCTCGTGGACGCCCGCATGCCCGGCATGGACGGCGTCGAGCTGGTGGCCCGGCTGCGCGCGCGGTTCCCCGAGGTCGCGCCGGTCATCCTGACCACGTTCGACGACGACGACTACATCTTCGGCGGCCTGCGCGCGGGCGCGAAGGGCTACCTGCTGAAGGACATCCCGCCGGACGAGCTGGTCGCGGCCATCCGGCGGGCCGCGCGCGGCGAGACCGTGCTCGGCGGCGCCGCCAGCGAGCGGCTCGTCGCCCTGCTGCGCGCCGCCCCCGCCCCGACGGCCGCCCAGCTGCCCGCCCCGATGCCCGTGACGCCGCCCCACGAGCCGCCCGGCGGGCTGTCGGACCGCGAGTACGAGATCGCGCTGCTCATTGGCGCGGGGGCGTCCAACCGGGAGATCGCGCGCGGCCTGCACATCACGGAGGGCACCGCCAAGAACCACATCTCCAGTTGCCTGCGCAAGCTCGGGCTGCGCGACCGCACCCAGCTCGCGGTCTGGGTGTCCAGGCGCACCTCCCCGAACGGCTCAGGGGAGTGAGATGTGCAGGACCTCGCCCGTCCGCTGGTAGCCGACGCGGGCGTACACGCGGGCCGCCGCGTCGTCGCCCGGCGTGAGGAACGGCATGCCGACCCCGGCCCCGGCCGCCTCCCGGGTGAGCAGCGCGGTGACCGCGCCCGCGATGCCGCGCCGCCGGTACGGCGGGAGCACCGCGATGCCCGCCACCTCGGCGACCCCCTCGTGCGGCCGGCCGAGCTGCCCGCTGCCCACCACCTCGCCGCCGTTCTCCCCATCCTGTACGGCGGCGGCCACCAGCCCCCCGCCGTCGAGGACGCGCCGCAGCCGCGCCACGTCGTGCTCGCTCGCCTCCGGCGCCCCGAACGCCTCGTTCATGACCCGCGCCACCTCCCACAACGCCGCGTCGTCACTCACCAGCCGCACCTCCACCCGCGCGGACACGGGCGCGCCCACCACCGCCTCGGGCGGGCACACGAGCAGCGGGTAACGCCCCTCGGCCACGAACCCGGCGGCCAGCAGCGCGGCCTCCACGCCGGGCGAGGTCTGCGGCACGTACTCCAGCCGCGGCACGCGGGAACGTTCCCTGAACGCCGCCACCAGCGCGGCCACCTCGTCCGCCGTCGGTGAGAGGCCGTCGTCCGGCACGGCGTAGTTGAACGGCGGCGCGTCGTCGTGCTCGTCGAACCGGATCAGGAACGGCCCGGCCCGCCGCGCGCCCGGCTCGGCCGCCGCCCTGAGGTAGGCGTGCACCGCGGCGCTCATCGGGCTGCACCCGGCGTGAAGTGGGACGGTGCGTCGGTCATCGTGAAGCTCATGATCGAAGGAGGATAGCCGCCCAGCGCCCCGCCCACGTCGCTTTATCTGGTCGCGCCGCCCCCGCCGGGCCGCCTATCGTGACCGCATGCCTGACGCGATCTTCGAGCACGTACGCCTGGCCGCCGTCTACGACCCGCTCGACCCCGACCGCGGCGACCTGGACGTCTACGCCGCCATCGCCGGGGAGCTGGGCGCGCGCCGGGTGCTCGACGTCGGCTGCGGCACGGGCACGCTCGCGCTGCTGCTGTCCGCCCGCGGCGTCGAGGTGACGGGCGTCGACCCGGCCGCGGCCTCGCTCGACGTGGCCAGGGCCAAGCCGGGCGGCGAGCGCGTGCACTGGATCCACGGCTACGCCACGGACGTGCCGCCGCTGCGGGCCGACCTCGCCACCATCACCGGCAACGCCGCCCAGGCCATCGTCGAGCCGGAGGGCTGGCGGGCCACGCTGGACGCCGTGCACGCGGCGCTGCGCCCCGGCGGGCACCTGGTGTTCGAGACGCGCGACCCGGCCAGGCGGGCCTGGCTCGGCTGGACCAGGCAGGAGACGTACCAGGCGGTCGAGATCCCCGGCGTCGGCAAGGTCGAGCAGTGGCACGACCTGCTCGACGTCAGCGGCCCGCTGGTGACCTTCCGCACCACCGTCGTCTTCGCCTCCGACGGTGAGGTGCTGACCTCGCACTCCACGCTGCGCTTCCGCGAACGCGAGGAGGTCGAGGCGGACCTGGCCGCGAGCGGCTACGTGCTGCGCGAGGTCAGGGACGCGCCCGACCGGCCGGGCATGGAGTTCGTGTTCCTCGCCGAGCGGCCGTAAGAAAATCGTAAGCGGCTCCCGCCACACTTTACTCATCGGCAACAAGAGACGACCTGAGGAGCACCCGATGAGGAAGCTTGTCGAATCGACTTTCGTCACGCTGGACGGCGTCATCAGCGACCCGCACGTGTGGGGCCAGCCGTACTGGGACGAGGAGCACAACGGCTACTCCGCGAAGCTGCTGTTCGGCGCGGACGCGCTGCTGCTGGGCCGCGAGACGTACGAAGGGTTCGCCGAGGCGTGGGGCGCCCGCTCCGGCGACGAGTACACCGACCGGATCAACGGCCTGCCCAAGTACGTGGCCTCCACCACGCTCAAGGAGGCCACCGCGTGGAACGGCAACCTGATCGAGGGCGACGTGGCCGCCGCCGTCACGGCGCTGAAGCAGCAGGAGGGGCAGAGCATCCTCAAGTACGGCACCGGCACGCTCGACCGCACCCTGATCGAGCACAAGCTGATCGACGAGCTGCACCTGTGGATGTTCCCCGTCGTCGCGGGCGGCGGCGAGCGGCTGCTCGACGGCCTCGACCTCACCCACTTCGACCTGCTGGAGACGACCCGCTTCAAGTCGGGCATCGTCGTCCTGACCTACGGGCCCAAGGCGTAGCCGAGCCCGCGGGGATTCCGTCCTGGGCCGCCGTGTACTAGCATCCGCTGCACCGGCGGCACTCTCCCGCCGAACCTCCAGAGCGGGTCCCCACGCGGCCCGCCGGACGCGGAGGCAAAGGGGACTCCACGCGCCTCGGGAGCCCGCAGTCGAACGGCCGGCGATCCCTTCGCGGCCGCCACGGGCCGCGGGCGTGGGCCGGGCCGGTGGCGAAGGCCGCGGGAAGAGCCGTACATGACCAGCAAGAAGCAGCTCAAGGCGCGCGTCAGGGCGCGCATGGCCAAGACGGGCGAGAGCTACACCGCGGCCCGCCAGCACGTCGCCGGCCCCGCCGCCGCGCGGGACGGGCAGGCGGCGGACGGCGGCTGGCGCTTCACCGGCGGGCGGCACCCGTCCAGCGCGGCCATCGCCGCCGTGCTCGCCAACCAGGGCGTGGACGTCGGAGAGCCGCTGGTGTTCCTGGCCGGTGGCGGGATCGGCGCCGGATACATCCTGTGGGAGTTCCAGCACGACGGGTCCCGTTGCGTGGTGCTCGGGTTCCGCAACCAGTGGCAGTACCACGATCGGTGGATGGCCAAGACGCTCGGCCGGCTCGGGGTGCCGTACCAGGAGCACCGCACGTCCGGCGTGCGCGGCGCGAGCGACCGGCTGGCGGCCGAGCTGGCGGCGGGCCGGCCGTGCGTGGTCCTGCCCGACCGCTACCACGCGGGCTACTGGCACCTGCCCGCCGCGATGGACGGGCACGGCGGCCACCCGATGGTCGCCTACCGGCTGGACGAGGACCAGGACGCGGTGCTCGTGGACGACCGCGGCCGGGCGCCGATCCGCGTCCCCCGCGAGAGGTTCGACGCCGCGCGGGCCAGGGTGGGCTCCTACCGCAACGTGCTGCACGTTCTCGGCGACGCCGAGCCGGACGAGGCGACGCTCGCCGCCGCGGCCCTCGACGGGCTGCGTGACTGCGCCGCCCACCTGTCGGCCGCCTCCGACTCCTTCTCGCTGCCCGCCTGGCGCAAGTGGGCGCGGCTGCTGGTGGACACCCGCAACGCGAAGGCGTGGCCGAAGGTGTTCGCCGACCGGCGCGGGCTGGCGGACGCCCTCCTGTCCGTCTGGGAGGGGGCCGAGCCGGTGGGCGTGGACGGCGGGAACCTGCGCGACCTGTTCGCCGACGGGCTCGACGAGGCCGCCGCCCTGCTCGACCGTCCCGCGCTGGCGGGGCTGGCCGGGCGGTTCAGGGAGATCCACGGGCTGTGGCACGACCTGGCCGAGGCGGCGCTGCCCGCGGACGTGCCGGAGCTGGGCAGGGTGCGCGAGCTGACCGCCGCTGTCAAGGAGAGCGTCATGGCGGACGGGAGCGCCGGCGGGCAGGAGGCGGCCCAGGTGGCGCGGGAGCTGGCGGTGGCGCGTGCCGCCGCGAACGACGTCCTGGAGGCGGCTGGTGACACGGGGCCGCTGTTCGGGGCGCTCAGCGCTCGGGTGGCCGCCATTCACGAGGCAGAACGGGAGTCGATCGCCAGGCTGGCCGCGCTCGTCGCCTGATCGGGCGCGTTAGGGTTGGAGGCTCCGGAGGAGGGGGGCACATGCGCGAGAGGCTGCCCGCCGTCCTGCTCCTCCTCCTGTCGTGGTTCCTGCCCGCGACCACGCACGCGCAGGTCACCCAGCAGGTCACTCAGCAGGTCACCCAGCAGATCACCACTGTCACCGCCGCTGCCTGGCGGGCCGAGCAGCAGCACTCCGGCGCGCGGCAGCTCCCGCACCCCGCTCCGGAGCTGCGCGCCTGGCCCGGCCAGGGCGGCACGACGGGAAGCCCGGCCGGCACACTCGCGGCCGGCCTCCCCGGCGTGCGCCCCGGCTGGGCCGCCGTCGTCCCGCAGCGGCCCCAGGACGTCCCCACGGCACGCCGCCCGCAGGCCGCGGCGGCCAGGGCGCCTCCCTCCACAGGGCACTGACGACCCTCACCCCTGATCGATCAGAGCCTGTGGAGGCTTCCATGTTCCGTGCGCCGTTCTGGCGTGCGGTGACGGCGTGCGCCGTCATCGTCATCTCCTTGGCAGTCACTCTCGCCGGCACCCCGCGCCTGGGCCTGGACCTGCGCGGCGGCACCCAGCTCGTCTTCGAGTCCAGGAGCTCGCCCACCGTCCAGGCCGACGCCGCCGCCACCGACCGCGCGCTCGACGTGCTGCGCCAGCGGGCGGACGCGCTCGGCGTCGTCGATCCCACCCTGGTCCGCTCCGGCGAGCGGCGGATCATCGTCGAGCTGCCCGGCGTGCTCGACCCGCGCCAGGCCGCCGAGGTCATCGGCCGCACCGCGCAGCTCGCCTTCCATCCCGTGCTCGGCGCTGCCGAGCCCGGCGACGCGTCGGCCGTGCGCGACGAGAACGGCGGGCTGCTCAAGCTCGGCCCCGCCGCCATCACCGGCGACGGCGTGCGGGACGCCGCCGAGCAGAGCGACCCCCAGCGCGGCCCCGGCTGGTGGGTGGGCCTGGAGTTCCGCGAGGAGGCGGCCTGGCGGGAGCTCACCGGGGAGGCGGCCTGCCAGCCGCGGGACGACCCCCGGCGGCGCATCGCCATCGTGCTCGACCGGGAGGTCATCTCCTCGCCGCCGCTCGACGCGTCGATCGCGTGCGGCGCCGGGATCCCGGGCGGCAGCGCCCAGATCACCGGCTCCTTCACCCACGAGGAGGCGCGCGACCTGGCCGTGCTCATCAAGGGCGGCGCGCTGCCCGTCCCGCTCGACCTGGTCGAGCAGCGCACGGTCGGCCCGACGCTCGGCGCGGCGGCCATCGACGCCAGCGCCCGGGCCGCGATCGCGGGCCTGGTACTGACCGCCGTGTTCATCGTGGCCGTCTACCGGCTGGCCGGGCTGCTGTCCGTGGCCGCCCTGCTCTGCTACGGGGTGATCTCGTACGCGGCGCTGGTGGCGATGGGGGCGACCTTCACGCTGCCGGGGCTGGCCGGGTTCGTGCTGGCCATCGGCATGGCCATCGACGCGAACGTGCTCGTCTTCGAGCGGGCCAGGGAGGAGTACCAGCAGGCGCCGGGGCGTGGCCTGCGCAAGGCGCTCGACCGGGGGTTCCAGAACGCGTGGAGCGCGATCGCCGACTCCAACGTCACCACCCTGATCGCCGCCGGGCTGCTGTTCTGGCTGGCGTCGGGACCCGTCAAGGGGTTCGGGGTGACGCTGGCCGTCGGCGTGCTCGCCTCGCTCGTCTCCGCCATGCTGATCACCCGCGTCCTCACCCAGGCCGTGATGGGCCGCGTCGGGCCGCGCCTGTCCGGGCTCGGCACCGCCGGCTCCGTCAGGACCTGGCTGACCGGCAGGAACCCGCGGCTGATGCGCCGCCCGAAGCTGTGGCTGGCCGTCGCGGGCGGGCTGGTGGCGGTCGCCGTCGCCGGGCTCGCGCTGCGCGGGCTGAACTTCGGCGTCGAGTTCACCGGAGGCAGGCTCGTCGAGTTCGCCACCTCCCGGCCGATCCCGGCCGACGTCGCGGGGGAGGCGGTCGCGCGGGCCGGGTTCCCCACGGCGGTGGTGCAGGCCGGCGACGACGGCGTCTCCGTCCGCGCCGCGCGGCTCGGCCTCGACGACGTCGCCAGGATCGAGCAGGCCCTGGAGGCGCGGGCGGGCGAGGTGACCAAGCGGAGCGAGGAGTTCATCGGGCCCAGCCTGGGCGAGGAGCTGCGCCGCAACGCCCTCGTCGCGCTCGGCGTGGCCGTGGCCCTGCAGCTCGGCTACCTCGCCGTCAGGTTCCGCTGGACGTTCGGCGCCGCCGCCGTCCTGGCGCTGCTGGTGGACGTGCTCGTCGTGGCGGGCCTGTTCGCCTGGCTGAGCAAACCGATCGACGGCGTGTTCCTGGCGGCGGCGCTGACCATCGTCGGGTACTCCGTGAACGACAAGGTGGTGGTGTTCGACCGGGTCAGGGAGCTGTGGGCGGCCCGCCGCGGTGAGCCGCTCGCCGAGGCGGTGAACGGGGCGATCCTGCAGACCATGCCGCGGACCGTCAACACCGGGCTCGGCGCGCTGTTCAGCCTGCTCGCGCTGATGGCGTTCGGCGGGGACTCGCTGCGGGACTTCGCGATCGCGCTGGTCGTGGGGATCGTGACGGGCACGCTGTCGTCCGCCTTCGTGGCCGGGCCGGCGGCGATCTGGCTCGGCCGCTTCGACCGGCGTCCGGCGCCCGAGCCCGCCAAGCCGCGGCGAGCGGCGCGCGAGGCCCGGGGGTCGGGAGCGGTGGTGTAAGGGACGCTCTGCGGCCGGCCGCCGCCACCCCCGCGTGGATCGGGGCGGCGGCGGTCGGCCGGGCGGTGCGGCGGCGGCCGGGCGGTGTAGCGGCGGCTGATCTTCCGGATTCCGGGCTTTCCCGATCCGAGGGCTTCCGCGACCCGGCGCGGGGAACAGGTTCGGCATGGAGGTGCTGAGCAGTCGCGTGCTGTTGCGTCCCCGCGACCCCACGCGCAGCCGCCGTTTCTACGCGGAGACCCTCGGCCTGGCCGTCTACCGCGAGTTCGGCCCGCCCGACCACCCTGGCGTGGTCTTCTTCCTGGGGCAGGGGTTCCTGGAGCTGTCCGGGTCCTCGCAGGAGGCGGGCACGACGGGGATGCAGCTCTGGCTGCAGGTGCGCGACGCGGCGCAGGAGGAGAAGCGGCTGCGCGAGGGGGGCGTCACCGTGCTGCGCGAGGCCCGCCAGGAGCCGTGGGGGCTGATCGAGGCGTGGATCGCCGACCCCGACGGCCACCGCATCGCACTGGTCCAGGTCCCGGACGACCACCCGCTGCGCCGCGACCCCCGGTGACCCGCCGCGCCGCGACCCCCTCTGGCCATCCGCCGCGCCGCGACCCTCGCCGACCGGAGCCCGCACATGACCGTGTACCGCATCCTCGCCGTGGACGACGACTGGGCGATCCTGCGAGCCCTCTGGCGCGGCCTGCGCCTGGAGGGCTTCGCCGTGGACACCGTCGACACCGGGCCGCTCGCGCTGGACCGGGTGGACAAGGCCCCGCCGGACGCCATCGTCCTGGACGTCTCCATGCCGGGCATGCCGGGCGTCGAGGTGTGCGCCCGCCTGCGCGCCTCGGGCACGCGCGTCCCCGTCCTGCTGTTATCCGGCAGGGACGAGGTGGACCACCGGGCGGCCGGGCTCGCGGCCGGCGCGGACGACTGCGTGCTCAAACCGTTCGACCTGTACGAGCTGGCGCTGCGCCTGCGCGCCCTCCTGCGCCACGTCGCCCCCTACACCGGCGCCGCCTCGCGCGCGACGGTCAGGGCGGGCCCGCTGGCCCTCGACCCGGCCGCCCGCCGGGTCACCCTCCATGGGCGGGAGGTGGAGGTGACGCGGCGCGCGTTCGACCTGCTGGAGGTGCTGGCGCGCAACGCCGGCATCCCCATGTCCCGCGCCCTGCTCCTGGAACGCGTCTGGGGGTACGACTTCGCGGTGGACGCCGGCCCGCTCGACACGCTCGTCGGCTACCTGCGCCGCAAGCTGGAGGCGGACGGCGGCCCGCGCCTGCTGCACACCGTGCGCGGGTCGGGGTTCATGCTGCGGGAGCCGTAGCGCCATTCGTGCTTCGCACGTCGCGCAGGAGCAGGACGGCGATGTCGTCGGTGCGCCGTTCGATCGTGGCCGGTTCGATGAGCGTCTCCGCCAGGTCGTGCAGGGGCTGACCGGGTGCGGGGGCGAAGCGGGCGGCCAGGGCGGCGATGGCGTCGCCGAGGTCGAGGCCCGGCTCCTCGATGAGGCCGTCGGTGTAGAGGGCGAGCACCGCGCCGGGCTCCATGGGCAGGTCGGTGGTGGCGTACTCGGCGTCGGGGTCGATGCCGAGCAGCAGGCCGGGCGAGGTGTCCACGACCTGGGCCGGGGCGCCGGGCCTGCCCAGCACGGGCGGCAGGTGACCGGCGCTGGCCAGGCAGGCGGTGTGACTGCGCAGGTCGAAGCTGACGTACAGGCAGCTCGTGAAGCGGTCGGGCGCCAGCTCGGCGAGCAGCCGGTTGGTGTGCGCGAGCACGTCGCCGGCGCTGCCGCCGGTCGCGGCGTGCGCGCGGATGGCGGTGCGGACCTGGCCCATGAGCGCGGCGGCGGTCACGTCGTGGCCCTGGACGTCGCCGATGACGGCCGCGGCCCTGGTGTCGCCGAGGCGGATCAGGTCGTAGAAGTCGCCGCCGATGTCCATGCCGGGGGTGGCGGGCACGTATCTGGCGGCCACGTCCAGGCCGGGGATGCGCGGGAGCCGGTGCGGCAGCAGGCTCGACTGCAGGCACTGGGCGAGCTGGTGCTTGACGTCGTAGAGGCGGGCGCGTTCGAAGGCCTGGGCGATCAGGCCGGTGAGCGCGGTGAGCGTGGCCCGCTCGTCGGTGCTGAAGCGGTGCGGCCGGTCGTAGGCCAGGATGCAGGTGCCGATGGGCTGCCCCGAGGTGACCAGCGGCAGGAACGCCCAGGCGGACATGCCGTCGGAGCGGATCGCGTCCGGGTAGGTGGCGCGCAACTGGTCCCAGGTGGAGAAGAACGCCGGCTGGGCCGCGTCGAACGGCTGGCCGGCGGGCGCGGCCGGGATGACGGGGCGGCCGTCGAACTCGTCCACGGCCTGACGGCTGTAGCCGCGTGAGGCGGCCACCCGCAGCCGCCCGCCCTTGGCGGTGAGTATGGCCAGCGCCTGCACGTCGTAGACGGGCATGACGTGGTCGGCGACCAGGTCGAGCACCTCCTGCGCGGTGACCGCCCTGGCGAGCGCGGTGGCCAGGTGCAGGATCTCGTGCACCGCGATGACGCGCAGCGTCCGGTCGCCGCCGGTGACGGGGTCGGGCGCGGGGCCGCGCGACACGGCGCCGGGCGTGATGCGCAGGGTGATGCCGGTCAGCCCTGGATAGAGCCAGAACGACAGCCGCCGCCCGGCCGGGTTGCGGCCGACGAACTGGGTGATCTGCCGGCCGATGACGGCGGCGCGGTAGCGGTCCTCGTACGCCGGGTCGGCCAGCCACGGCAGCACCTCCCACAGGCGCTTGCCGAGCAGCGCGGACGGCGCCACCCCCAGCAGGTCGGCGGCCGGGGCGCTGACCAGCGTGGCGCGGCCCTCGATGTCGAGCACGCAGTAGCCCTCGGGCAGCCGGTTGAGGCACTCCAGGGCGACGAAGTCGGCCTGCGGGTCGCTCGGGCGCACGGGCCGCGGGCCGAGCAGCCGCGGCTGGTCACCGGCCCTGACCGGCCGCCCCCGCAGGGCCGCTTCGCGCAGCAGCTCGCCGATCGCGGCGCACGTCCTGTCGATGAGGCCGCGCCGGCGGCCGTCGAGGTCGGGCGTGCGCCCGGCGGGCCACAGCAGCATGAACCCGCCGCGCACCTCGCCGTCGGAGCAGATCGGTGACAGGGCGGCGGCGAACGGGTACGGCAGCGCGAGCGCCGCCGCGGGGAACTCGCGGGCCAGGTGCTCGCGCCCGCTGATCCAGATGAGCCGCCGCTCGCGGACCGCCACGGCGATCGGCACAGGGTCCTTGGTCCTGATCCTGGCCCACGCGCGGGCGATCGGCGCGGGCAGGCCCACCTCGGCGACCATCTGCAGGACCTGGCCGCTGTCGTCCAGGAGGTAGGCGGCGCCGATGTGCGCGCCCGTGGCGGAGACGGTTTCGATCAGCAGCTCGTCGAAACCCCCCATATGGGCACATTACACGCAGAAGCGTAGGGATTTGGTTACGTTCCGCCAATATCGCGATCAGGCCCCCGGTAGGGGCAGCCCCAGCGCGCGGCCGAGAAGCTGGTGCATGTGGGCGCGGAAACGCCGCAACTGGCGCTGGTCGTCGGCGCCGCGCCGGTGCGCGCTGCCGTCCAGCACCCCGCTGAGCACGAAGCCGTGAATGCACCAGATCATCGTGTACGTGGTGTGCAGCGGATCCGCGCCGGCCGGTTCCGTCAGCGTGCTGACGCCCTCCACGATGTACTGCGTCAGCGGCTGGGCGTTCTCGGCCTCCAGGTCGACGATGTCGCTGGCGTCGGACAGCCAGCGGTGCATCCACAGCGCGGGCATCTCCGGATGGGCCACGCACAGGTCGATGTAGCCGTCGATGAAGCCGTGCAGCACCGGCGCGTGCCCTTCCGCCGGGGCCGTCATCAGCGCGTCCACGTGCGGGGTGACGACCTCCGCCAGCAGGTTGCGGGCCTGCTCCATGACCGCCAGGTAGAGCTCGCGCTTGCTGGCGAAGTAGGTGCTCAGCTCCTCCTGGCTCACCCCGGCCGCCTCGGCGACCTGCGCGACGGAGGAGCTGTCGTAGCCGAGCGCGGCGAACAGCCTGGTGGCGGTCCGCAGTATCAGCTCCCGCCCGTCGCCGTCTGCAGAGTCCATGGTGGCGACCCTAGGCGTGATGGGCCGCGACACCTATGACTTGATCGACAAGTGCCGGTAAAAACCGCGACCCGGTCGATAGGGGCGGACGAAACGTTCGCTATCGTGCCGAAAGTTTCGCACTCTTCAGGGGAGCCGCTCTCATGCCCGCATCCAGCCTTCCGACCGGCCGCTGGGTCACCACGTGGACGGCGATGCCGCAGCTCACCGAGCCGGACAACATGCCGCCCCCGCCGTACGCCAAGGAGGGGCTGAGCCTGGCGGACACCACGCTGCGGCAGACGCTGCGCGTGTCGCTCGGCGGCGAGCGGCTGCGGCTGCGCCTGTCCAACGCGTTCGGCGGCGCGCCGCTCCCGATCACCAGCGTGGCCGTGGCCCTGCCGAGCGGCGGGGCGGCGGGCGTGAGCGGCATCCGGCCGGAGACCTCCAGGCCCGTGACGTTCTCCGGCCGCGCCCGCGCCACCGTTCCCGCCGGGGCGCACGTCGTCTCCGACCCGCTGGAGCTGGCCGTGGCCCCCGGCACGGTGCTGGCCGTGACCGTGCACCTCGCCGAGGGCCTGGCCTCCTCCGCCCTCACCTCGCACCCCGGCTCCAGGACCACCTCCCACCTGGCCACCGGCGACCACGTGCACGCCGCCGACCTGCCCGCCGCCACCCCGGTCGACCACTGGTACCTGCTCAGCGGCGTCGAGGTGGAGGCCGGGGCGGACGCGGCGACGGTCGTCCTGCTGGGCGACTCGCTGACCGACGGCCGGGGCTCCACCACCAACGGCAACGACCGCTGGCCCGACCGGCTCTTCGACCGGCTGCCGCCCGGCGTCGCCGTCGCCAACCAGGGCGCGGGCGGCAACCGGGTGCTCAACGACGGGCTCGGCCCGAGCGCCCTGGCCCGGCTGGACCGGGACGTGCTGGCCCAGAGCGCCGCCCGCTGGCTCGTCGTCTTCGAGGGCGTCAACGACCTCGGCACCGCCCCGGCCACCCGTGAGGCCCAGCGGCAGGTGGTGGAGGAGCTGATCGCCGCGTACGAGCAGATCGCCGTCCGCGCCCGTGCCCGTGACCTGCTCGTGTACGGGGCCACGCTGACGCCGTTCGGCGGGAGCGACCCCTACGACGATCCCGAGGGGTGCCGGGAGGAGGCGCGGCAGGCGGTCAACGCGTGGATCCGCGAGGCGGGGGCGTACGACGCGGTGATCGACTTCGACGTCGCGGTCCGTGACCCGGCCGCGCCCCGGCGGCTGGCGGCGGCCTACGACGAGGGCGACCACCTGCACCTGAGCCCGGCCGGTTACCGCGCGCTGGCCGAGGCCGTCCCGCTCACCCTGTTCGGCTGAACCGCGGGGGTCAGCGGCTGACGGGGCGCAGCCGTCCCGTCTTGACCTCCCACACGAAACCCCGCACCCGCTCCCGGTGCGGGATCAGCTCGTCGGCCCTGATCCGCGCGATCGACTGCACCACGTCGAGATCCGCGTTCTTGGGGAACGCCTCGGCCGCCCAGTCGGGTCTGATGCCCGTGTCGCGGTAGACGCACTCGCGGAACGCATCCTCGGTGATCTTCGTGGAGCCGCAGTCGGTGTGGTGGATGAGCATGATCTCGGTGGTGTCCAGCAGGCGCTGGCTGATCGCCAGGCTGCGCCTGGTGTCGGCGGTGACGACGCCGCCGGCGTTGCGGATGACGTGCGCGTCGCCCTCCTCCAGGCCGAGCACCCGCCACACGTCGAGGCGCGCGTCCATGCAGGTCACGATCGCCAGCCGGAGCCGGGGCTCGGGCGGGAGCCAGCCGTTGGGGTAGCACTCGGCGTAACGCTCGGCGTTGGTGACCAGCTCGTCGATGACACTCATCGGATCCCCCCGTTTCTCCGAGGGAGATCGTCCCGCGCCGCGGCGGGCGCGTGCGGGAGTACCAGGTAAAGATCTACCTAGGACGCCGCGACCCGTGCGGGCCGCGGCGCCGAAAGCGTTCAGCGAGGCGGCGGGACGGCCTCGCGGGCGTTTGGGCGAGGTGGCGGGGACGTGTGCGGCCCCGCCGCCTCATGGGCGGGTCAGCGGCCCGGCGGGAAGGCGTGACGGCCGCGGGGCCGGGCCGAGCGGGCCAGCCGGAACGCCGCCTCGGCGTTCACCAGCCCCGCCCCCGTCGGCCCGTCGTAGCCGTCGCCGGCCACCTGCCCCATCGCGCTCTTGCCCTCCGACACGTCCCGCGCCGACGCCTTCAGTATGGACTTGACCTGGTCGGGCGACAGCCCGGGCTGGGCCTGGATGAGCAGCGCGCACACCCCGGCGACCTGCGGGGACGCCGCGCTGGTGCCGCTGATGACGCTCCACCCGTCGTCGGCCGCCGTGCCGTCCTTGGCCGGGTAGCCGGGCCCCGCCAGGCTGGAGTCGATCTCGTCGCCCGGCTCGACGGGCAGCATGATGTACAGCGCCCGGGGCGCCTTGCCGACCAGGCCGCACACGTCGGGCACGTGCCGGCCGGCGTAGATGAGGCTGTCGAAGCTGCTGGCGTAGTCGGAGGCCTCCAGCTTGAATTCGCCGTTGACCTGCGTCTCGTCCACGAAGACCCCGCCGGCGGAGATCACGTCGGGCATCATGCCGGGGAAGGCGACGTGCCCGTTGCCCGCGGAGAAGCAGACGGTGATGCCGCGCTCGCGTACCGCCTCGACGACCGCCAGCTCCAGCGGGCGCAGGAAGTTCGGCAGCGTGTCCAGGCCGGGCAGGTGGTAGCCCCAGCTGTTGGTCATGACGGCGGGCGACAGGTCGGAGGCCGCCTTGAACGCGAGCGTGGCGTTGGCGCCCATCTTCACCCCGACGAAGTCGACGTCGCGGGCGCTGGCGAAGATGTTGGCCGCCTCGGCGGTGCCGTGCCCGTGCTCGTCGTGCTGCACGCGGGTCGCGTCGGGGGCGAGGGTGGCGTTGTAGTTGTAGCCGTGGTGGTCGTAGAAGGGGTGCCGGTAGAAGCCGGTGTCCGGCATCGCGACGAGCACGCCCCTGCCGGTGACGCCGCGGTCGTGCACGGGGTGCGAGCGCAGCAGGAGCGCGACGTCGTCGGGCACCCGCAGGTGGTGGTAGCTGACGCGCGGCGGGATGGGGGAGGCGAAGAAGCGCGGCGGCGGCTGCGGGTAGGCGCGCTCGATGAACGGCTCCAGGTCCTGCGGCATCGTGAACGGCTCGCTGCTGACGTGCGCCAGGTACGGCACCTGGGCGCCCGCGGTGGCGGTCACGTCGGGCGGGCGGCCCTCCAGCTCGGCCTGGCGGACCTCGACGTGCGTGTGGAACGTGCTCTCCCACAGCGATCGCGGGCCCTCCCCGCTGATGGAGAAGGTCCCGATGTGGCGGACGGTGAAGCCCTTGGCCTGCAGCGCGTTCGCGGTGCGCTCGGCGAGGCCCGGCGCCGGCTTGAGCTCGTCCAGGTCGGCGCTCTGCGAGGCGGAGGATTCGGCGAACATCGAGGCCCCGGTGTCCGGCCGCAAGGCCGCCTCGAAGTAGACGGTGTCCTCCCGGCGCTCGGTCATCGTGGTCATGTCGCTCCTTTGCGAGTCGAGACCGGAGGTGGACGTCAAGGGGCGTGGAGATCCGGCGGCTCCGCGAAGTGCACGCCGACCACGAGGTCACCCAGCTCCCCCGGAACCTCCACCTGGGGCAGGCCGAACGCCCGCTCCCAGACCTCCCTGGGCGCGTTCACGCTGATCGTCGTCCCGATGTGGAGCACCTTGAAGCCGAGGCGCGTCAGGGCGGTGGCCACCTGGCGTTGCCGGCCGGGCACCGCTTCCACCTCGGCCGAAAGAAGGTCACCCTCAGCGGCCATGACTCCAGGGTTCACCCCTTCTCCGCGCCCGCGACACCGGGAGCGACCCAGGGATATCCCCTGCGTTCCATCGGGCGGCCCTGGGGCACTAATCGGAGTCAAGGGGGTGGATCGATGCGGATCGAGGACTACGCGCTGATCGGCGACATGCAGACCGCCGCCCTCGTGGGCAGGAACGGCTCCATCGACTGGCTGTGCCTGCCCCGCTTCGACTCGGCGGCCTGCTTCGCCGCGCTGCTCGACGAGCCGCGCGCCGGGCGCTGGCTGCTCGCCCCGGCCGACGGCCGCGCCACGGCCACGCGCCGCTACCGGGACGACACGCTCGTCCTGGAGACCACCTGGGAGGCGGACGGCGGGTGCGTGCGGGTGCTCGACTTCATGCCGCCGCGCGTCGAGGCGCCCGACGTCGTCCGCATCGTCGAGGGTGTGCGCGGCCGGGTCGACATGCGCACTGAGCTGGCGTTGCGCTTCGACTACGGCAGCATCGTCCCCTGGACCCGCCAGGACGGCGGCGAGCTGGCGGCGGTCGCCGGCCCCGACTCGGCCTGGCTCGACGCGCCCGTGCCGCTCGACGAGCACGACGGCACCGGCACGGCCCGGTTCACCGTCGCGCAGGGCGACCGGCTGCCGTTCGTGCTGACCTGGCAGCAGTCCTGGCTGCCGCGCCCCGCCAGGGTGGACGCGTTCACCGCGCTGGACGACACCGAGCGCACCTGGACCGGCTGGCTGCGCGACTGCGCGTACCAGGGCGGCAGGTACCGCGAGGCCGTGCGGCGCAGCCTGCTCACCCTCAAGGCGCTCACCTACGCGCCCACCGGCGGCCTGGTCGCCGCGCCCACCACGTCGCTGCCCGAGCAGATCGGCGGCGGCCGCAACTGGGACTACCGCTACAGCTGGCTGCGCGACGCCTCCTTCACGCTGCGCGCCATGCTGAAGGCCGGCTTCGAGGAGGAGGCCAGGGCCTGGCGCGACTGGCTGCTGCGCGCCGTCGCGGGCGACCCCGCCGACCTGCAGATCATGTACACGCTCGACGGCACCCGCCGCATCCCCGAATGGCGGGCCGACTGGCTGTGCGGCTACGAGGGCTCCCGCCCGGTGCGCATCGGCAACGCCGCGTACGCGCAGGTGCAGCTCGACGTCTACGGCGAGGTGCTCGACTGTCTCTACCAGGGCAGGAAGGCCGGCCTGCAGCACGACGACGCGGCCTGGGACCTGCAGCGCTCGCTGATGGACTACCTGGAGGGGCACTGGCGCGACCCCGACCACAGCCTGTGGGAGATCCGCGGCCCCCGCCGCGACTTCACCCACTCCAAGATCCTCGCCTGGGTGGCCGCCGACCGGATGGTGCGCACGGTCGAGTCGGGCGATCACGGCGGCCCCGCCGACCGGTGGAAGGCGCTGCGCGAGGAGATCCACCGCGAGGTGTGCGAGCGCGGCTACGACGCTGACCACAACACCTTCACCCAGTTCTACGGCTCGCGCGGGGTGGACGCGGCGCTGCTGCTCATCCCCAGGCTGGGCTTCCTGCCGCCGTCCGACCCGCGCGTGGCCGGCACCGTCGAGGCCGTGCGGCGCGAGCTGGGCAGGGACGGCCTGGTGCTGCGGCACCGCCACGACCTCGACAACCTCGACGAGCTGACCGGCGGCGAGGGCACGTTCCTGGCCTGCTCGTTCTGGTTGGCCGACGCGCTGGCACTGCTCGGCAGGGAGGAGGAGGCGCGCGAGCTGTTCGAGCGGCTGCTGGGCCTGCGCAACGACGTCGGGCTGCTGGCGGAGGAGTACGACACCGCCGTCGGCCGCCAGGTCGGCAACTTCCCGCAGGCCTACAGCCACCTGGCCGTCGTCAACACCGCCGCCGCCCTGGAGGCAGCCAAAACGGTCCCGAACACCGAACGGTAACGATTACCTGTGAAAGTCGTCCCCCGATATGCCCGCCTTAGCCCATGCATGGAACGCTACGAGCGGCATGCACAGAGTAGGGATCGGGTGAGAACCGGGTGGCAACGACTAGCGGGGGATCGTTCTGGCGCAGACTCGGCCTGGTGACGGGGGTCACCGCCATGGCCGTGATCGTGGCCGGATGCGGCACGATGGGCGGCACCGAGCAGGGGCCGCCGGCGCCGCGGGAGAGCAGCGCCGCGCCGCGGACGCAGGAGGCGAGTCCGGCGGCGGCGCCGCCGAAGGTGGAGGAGGGCTGGCCCCGCTGGGGCTTCACCCACACGGGCGTCAGCGCCAACAACATCACCCAGGAGTTCGAGCAGGTCGTGGCAGGCCGGCTCGGCGAGACGCCGATGCTGCAGAACCAGCACATCATGGGCTTCGGCGCGCTCAACCCCGAGCCCTACCCCGGGCAGTACTACTGGGAGGACCTCGACAGCCGGATGAACCTCATGCGGCAGTCCAAGGCCACGCCCGTCATCACGCTCTGCTGCGCGCCCGACTGGATGAAGGGCGGCCCCGAGGGCCCCACCGAGGACTCGGCCTGGGGCGAGCACCTGGAGGACGCCCCCTACCCCGAGCACTTCGACGACTTCGCCAAGCTGGCGGCGGCGGTGGCCACCCGCTACAAGGACGTCAAGTACTTCATGGTGTGGAACGAGTTCAAGGGCTTCTGGAAGGACCACGCCAAGCCCGCCGACTACAAGGGCTACACCGAGATGTACAACAAGGTCTACGACGCGGTGAAGAAGGCGCGGCCCGACGCCCAGATCGGCGGCCCGTACCTCGGCTTCGACAGCAACGCGGGCGGCGACACCGAACTGCGCGGCGACTGGGGGGTCGTCAACCAGAACGTGCTCGACGCCTTCGACTACTGGTACGAGAACAAGAAGGGCGCCGACTTCATCGTCGTGGACGGCGCCTCCGTCACCGACGCGCACGAGATGCTGCCGGACGAGTTCAACGCGGTCGACAAGTTCGCCGACGTCACCAAGTGGCTGCGGGAGAAGACCGGCGACATGCCGATCTGGTGGTCGGAGTGGTACTACGAGCCCGAGGACGGCAGCACCAACTGGGCGGAGCCCAAGCGCCTGGCCGTCCAGGCCGCCTCCATGATCACGTTCGTGTCCAGCGGGGCCGCCACCGCGCTCTACTGGAACCCGCAGGCCAAGGACGGCGCGTGCCGGGGCTGCCTGTGGGGGCCCGAGGACGGCGCCGAGACCAAGACCGGGCAGCTCCTGACGAACTTCGTCAAGTGGTTCCCCGCCGGGGTGCAGGTGGACGAGGTGACCTCGTCCGAGCCGTCGGTCAAGGTGCTGGCGCAGCCCGAGCAACTGCTGCTGGTCAACACCGGCGACGGGGACGTGACCACGACGGTGGACGGCAAGGAGTACACGCTCAAGGGCTACGAGATCAAGTGGAGCGCCCGCTGACCGCCCCGGCCGGGCCGGATGCGTTCAGCGAGCGCTTCGCGCGGTGAGGATCACACGTACCCGGTCGAGCCGTCCGGCCTGATCGGCAGCACGCGTTCCCAGCGCACGTAGTCGTCGCTGCCCAGCACCGACTCGTCGATCTCCACCCCCCAGCCGGGACGGTCGGGCCGCAGCTCCAGGTACCCGTCCACCGGCAGGTAAGGGTCGGGGCACCAGGTGGTCTCGCACGGCTTGTACTCGACCAGCTTGAGCCCGTGGTGCGCGGCGGCGAAGTGCACGTTCACCGCCGTCGCCAGCGGGCCCATCGGGTTGTGCGGGGCCACGCTCGCGTAGTGGGCCTCCGCGATCGTGGCGATCCTGCGCATCTGCGCCAGCCCGCCGACCACGCACACGTCCGGCTGGACGATGTCGGCGCCGCCCGCCGTCAGCAGGGCCAGGAAGTCCTGCGGCAGGAACAGCGACTCGCCCGTGGCCAGCGGCACGTCGAGGCGCCCGCGCAGGTGCCCCCAGGCGGGGATGTACTCGGGCCTGATCGGCTCCTCGAACCACAGCGGGTCGTACGGGGCCAGCGCGTTGCCGAGCTGGATGGCCTGGCGCGGCTCGAAGATGCGGGCGTGCGCCTCGAAGGCGAACTCCCACTCCACCGGATGGATCGAGCGGATCTCGGCGAAGTAGTCGGCAGCCTCCTTGACCACGTTGCCCCAGCGGCCCGCGTACAGGTCGCGGCGGTAGGGGCTGAGCTTGAAGGCGGTGAAGCCGTACCGTTCGTGCAGCTCGTGGGTGAGGTCGCGGCAGACGGCCGGGTCGGGCGCGGTGTAGACGCCGCAGTAGACGGGCACGCGGTCGCGGACGTTGCCGCCGAGCAGCATGTAGACCGGCAGCCCAGCCGCCTTGCCTGAGATGTCCCACAACGCCTGGTCGATGGCCGCGATGGCGGCCAGCCCGATCGCGCCGGGCGGGAAGCGCGCCTCCTGCAGCAGCCGCCGCACGACGTACTCCACCCGGCGCGGGTCCACGCCCTCGATCTGCTGGAACATGTACTCCAGGACCGGGATCAGCGCGTGGTCGGGGCCGTGGTTGTAGGCCTCGCCCCAGCCGGACACCCCCTCGTCGGTCTCCACCTTCACCAGCAGGCGGGGGCGGACGTCCACCCGCTGCATGTACGTCCGCAGTGCGGTGATCTTCACTTGGCGTCCTCCTGCCAGGTGGCCAGGATCGCGGCCACCTCCTCCCGTACGGCGGCCGGCAGCGCCCGGCTCGGCGGGCGCACGTCACGGCGGCACAGCCCGAGCTGCGCCAGGGCCTCCTTGACCACCGCCACGTTGTCCGCCGAGGAGTCGGCGCCGCGCAGCTCCTCGAACCTCCTTATCAGCTCCCACACCCGCATCGCCCCGGCCTGGTCGCCGGCCCGCAGCGCGTCGCGCATGCGCAGCGTCAGCGCGGGCGCCGCGGTGACCAGCCCGGAGGTGAAGCCCCGGGCGCCGACCGCCCAGTACGCCGGCGTGTACGGCTCCGCCAGCCCGCACAGCCAGGCGAACCGCTCAAGCCCGGCATCCCGCGCCACCGACGCGAACCTCACCGGGTCGGGCACCGCGTACTTGACGCCGACCACGTTCGGGCAGGCCTCGCCCAGCCGCGCCACCTCCTCGCCGGTGATCCGCGGGCTGCGCAGGTACGGCACGACCCCCAGGCCGGGCACGGCCTCGGCGATCTGCCGGTGGTAGTCCACCCACCCCTCGGCCGCGATGTACGGGTGCACCGGCTGGTGCACCATCACCATGCGGGCGCCGAGGTCGCGTGCCTGCCTGGCGGACTCGGCCGCCGAGAACGCGTCCAGCCCCACCCCGGCCAGCACGGCCGCGTCGTCGCCGGCCGCCGACACGGTCGACTCCAGCACCTGGCGGCGCTCGTCCGGGGTCAGCGCGTAGAACTCGCCGGTGTTGCCGTTGGGCGTGATCACTCGCACGCCCGCGTCGATCAGCCTGCGCACCAGCTTGGCGTTCGCGTCGAGATCGACGGCGCCATCGGCGTCGAAGGGCGTCACGGTGACGGCCGCGACGTCGTTCAGCAGTTCGGTCAGGTCACGCATCGATCAACCTCTGCTCTCTGCGGGCACGTTCTCGTTCAGCGGCCGGACCTTCACCACGAAGCCGTAGATCAGCGTCCCCAGGATGGCCATCGCCCCGGCGAACAACATGGGGCCCGTGTAGGAGTCGCCGCTCATCGTCAGGAAGAACCCGATGAGGATCGGGCTGATGATGTTGCCGATCTGCGAGCCGAAGTTCTGGAAGCCCGCGACCGACCCGACCACCGACGGGGCGGGGGCCACCTCGGCGGGCAGGCTGAGGATGGCGGCGCCGGCGAAGGAGTGGGCGCAGTTGCTGATCGACAGCAGCACCATCACGGCCACGTTCCCGTCGACGAACGTGGTCAGCGCGATCGTGGAGGCCAGCAGCATGCCGGTGATGATGGGCAGCTTGCGGGCGCGGGAGATGGGCACGCCGCGGCGTACCAGCCAGTCGGAGAACGCGCCGCCCGCGATCGTGGCGCCCACGGCGAGCAGGGACGGGATCGAGCCGAACACGCCCAGCTCCAGGATCGTGAAGCCGCGGTCCTCGACCAGGTAGCTCGGGTACCAGGTGAGGAAGAACGCGCCGGTCGCCGAACGGCAGATGTAGCCGAGCACCAGGCCCCAGACGGTGGGGTAGCGCAGCAGCTCCACCCAGCGCATGCGCGGCCCGGTCTCGGGCACGGCGGCGTCGCCGCCCTCGATGTAGTCGAGCTCGGCCTGGGAGATGCGGGGGTGGTCCTGCGGCGAGCGGTAGATCTTCCACCAGCCGATCACCCACACCATGCCGACCACGCCGATCACCACGAACGCCGCGCGCCACCCGAAGGCCGCGATCAGCGCGGTGACGACCGGCACGGACAGGGCCACGCCGACCTGCTGCCCGGTGTCGAACAGGCTGGAGGCCAGCGCCCGTTCCCTGCGCGGGAACCAGGCGGAGACCACCTTGATGTTGGCGGGCTGCACCGGCGCCTCGCCGATGCCGAGGCCGAGCCGGGTCACCAGCAGCGTGCCGACGCCGTGGGCCAGGGCCGTCGCGGCCGTCCACAGCGACCACCACACGACGGCGATCGGATAGATGAGGCGGGGGCCGAAACGGTCGAGCAGCCACCCGGAGGGGAGCTGGAAGATCGCGTACGTCCAGAAGAACGAGCTGAGCAGGATCCCCTTCGTGGTCTGGTCGAAGCCCAGTTCGTCCTGCATGTAGGTGCTGGCGACGCTGAGGGCGGAGCGGTCGAGGTAGGCGATGGTCAGGCCGAGGCCCGACAGCGTGATGATCGTCCAGCGGAGTCGGGACCGTGCGCGTCGCGCTGTCGCGGGCACGGCCGGGGCGGGTGTTGCGGAGTTAGACTGCATTCGAGCTCCAGGCTGCAGGTCAGTGCAGTGGTCACGCCGGACCGCCGGCTCGTGAGCCCGCCGGTCGCCGCGCCAACGGCGTCCGGGCGGGGATCCGTCCGGTCCGGGTGTCCAAGTGAACGGAGCCGTCTTTGCCGGTGTGGTCCGTGTCCGCGGGCCACACCGGACGGCCGGGTTTCGGGTCTCCTGTCGGTGAGGTTTCTTCAAGTCCTAATTCACGCGACTGTAACTCAAAGAGCGGTCATATACGAGATGCGATGTACGATATCTTTCATCTCATGAGTGAGGTCATGGCGTCTCCGGTCTTCTCCGGGCAGCCCAGGTCGCTGTCCTCGCGCGGCACGGTCGTCCTGGAGGCGATCAAGCACGCGATCCTGACCGGCGCGCTCCCGCCCGGCCGCCAGCTCGTCGAGACCGAGCTGGCCCAGCAGCTCGGCGTCTCCAAGACCCCCGTGCGCGAGGCGCTCAAGACGCTCGCGGGCGCGGGGCTGGTGACGATGAGCGAGTACAAGGGCGCCACCGTCCGCACCGTGGACGACGCGCTGATGGAATGGGTCTACGACCTGCGCCTGCTGCTGGAGCCCGAGGCGGTCACCCGCACGGTCGAGCGCGGCGCCGACCTGGCCCCGGCCGCAGAGGCGCTGCGCCGCGCCGACACCGCCGCCGACCGCGCCGACCGCAGCCTGGCCAACCGCGACTTCCACCGCGCCCTGTACGCCGGCTGCGGCAACCCGCTGCTCGTCAGCACCCTCGACTCGCTGCGCGACCAGACCGCGCTCATCTCCGCGGCGGCCTGGGAACGCGTCCCCACCTGGGAGGCCGAGGCCGAAGAGCACCGCGAGATCCTGCGGGCCGCCCAGGCAGGCTCCGCCGCCGAGGCGGCGGAGCTGCTGCGGGCGCACGTGTGCGGGTTCGTCGAACGGGTCAGGCGGAGCGGCGGCCTGTGATCCACGTCTCAGCCTGACCTTTGCCAGGAGCCGGGCCCGCGCGCGTCCCTACGATGATCAACGATCATTGGGAGGGAGCACGTTGTCAGGGCAGGAACGCGTTCGGGCCATCCTGGAGAGCCGTCACGCGCAGCGGGCGGTCATCCTGGTCATCGTCGTCAACGCGATCACCATCGGCTGCGAGACCAGCGTCTACCTGATGGCGCGGGCCGGCGGCCTGCTGCACGCCATCGACCGGGTCGCGCTGGCCGTCTTCACGGTGGAGCTGGCCGCCCGCCTCTACGCCTACCGCAGGGCGTTCTTCAAGGACCCGTGGAACTGGTTCGACGCGATCATCGTCGTGGTCGCGCTCGTGCCGTCGTCAGGACCCACGTCCGTGCTGCGCGCCCTGCGCATCCTGCGGGCGCTGCGGCTGGTCTCGGCCGTGCCCAGCATGCGCCGCGTGGTCGGCGCGCTGCTCGCCGCGGTGCCCGGCATGGCCTCCATCATCGGCCTGCTGGTGCTGATGATCTACATCGCGGCCGTCATCGCCACCAAGCTCTTCGGCGACATCGTGCCGGAACGCTTCGACGAGCTGCCCCGCTCGCTGTTCACGCTGTTCCAGATCATGACCGGCGACGACTGGGGCAACGTCGCCCAGGAGGTCATGGAGCAGAAGCCGTGGGCGTGGATCTTCTTCATCGTCTACATCCTCATGTCCACCTTTGTGGCGCTGAACCTGTTCATCGCGGTCGTCGTCAACGCCATGAACGAGGAGGGCGAGACCCCGCCGGAGCTGGCCGCCGTCAAGGAGGAGCTGGCCGCCGTGAACGCCAAGCTGGATCAGCTTCTGATGCGTGAGCGCCAGGAGGAACTCCGCCCCGCGGCCGATCGTTGACGCGGGCGTCACACGTTTCCGATCTTCGGCCGACAGGGAGAACAAGAGCCGTGGTCTTCAAGAGGATGCTGGGTGCGTTCGGAGTGGGCGCGCCGACGGTGGACACCGTGCTGTCCACACCGCGTACCCGGCCGGGCGGCACGCTGGAGGGCGAGGTGCGGCTCAAGGGCGGCGACTTCGACGCCGAGATCGAGCACATCACCCTCGGCCTGGTCGCGCGGGTCGAGATCGAGCACGGGGACGGCGAGAGCGCCGGGCTCAGCGAGTTCGGCAGCGTCCGCGTCTCCGGCCCCTTCACCCTGCGCAAGGGCGAGGACCGCACCGTCGGCTTCCAGATCTCCGTCCCGTGGGAGGCCCCGATCAGCGAGATCGCCGGCCAGCCGCTGCGGGGCATGGCCGTCGGCGTGCGCACCGAGCTGGCCATCGCCAAGGCCGTCGACAAGGGCGACCTCGACATGGTGGCCGTCGAGCCGCTGCCCTCCCAGCTCCGCATCCTGGAGTCGTTCCTCCAGCTCGGCTTCGCCTTCAAGTCCGCCGACCTGGAGGCCGGCCACCTGTACGGGGTGCGGCAGGAGCTGCCGTTCTACCAGGAGATCGAGTTCTACCCCACCGGGCACTACGCGGGCCGGGTGGGCGAGATCGAGGTCACCTTCGTCGCCGACCCGGCGGGGCTGCAGGTGGTGCTGGAGGCCGACAAGCGCACCGGCCGCTACTCCTCCAGCGACGCCATCGGCCGCTTCCACGTCAGCCATGAGGACGCTTTGCGTACGGACTGGGCGGGGGAGCTGGGGCGGTGGCTCGACAGCCTGTCCCAGTACGGCGGGCACGCGCCCTTCGGCGGCGGCCACCACGACGGCCATCACGACGAGCATCACGGCGGGCACCACGGCGGGCCCGGTATGGGCATGGTGGTCGCCGCGGGTGCTGCCGGTGTGGTCGGCGGGCTCGTGGCCGGTGAGGTCGTCGAGGAGGTCGTGGAGGAGTTCTTCGAGGGGGATGACGAGGGCGGCGACTGGTGACGCGCCGCTGACCCGGCTTCCCAGCCGCTGACCTGGCTGTCCGCTCAGCCGATCTGGCTTTCCGGCCGCAGATCGGGTTTTCCGGCCACGGGCCCGGTTTTCCGGCCACGGGACCGTCCGTGGCCGGGAAGCCGGGCGTCACTTCGACAGGACCGGGATCGTCGTGAAGTCGTCGATGGTCCCGTCCGGCCAGGTGATCTTCCGGTCGCCGATCGCGGGCGGCTCCCCGCCGTCGCCCAGCAGGAGCGCGGCGGCGTACCAGCGGCCGGGTCTCACCTCCCCAGGCGTCGCACACCACGGCACCAGCGTGCGCTCACCCAGCGGCGTCCCCGCCACCTCCACGCCGGACGCGCTCAGCCCCGCCCCACCGATCACCCGCGTGGCGGGGCCGTGCTCCGGCGCGGGCCAGCCGCCCACCCGCAGCCCCCGCGCCCGCCCGTCCACCCGGGTCAGCCGAACCTCCCAGGCCCCCCGCACGAGCGACACGACCTCCACCTCAGGCCCGTGCCGCATCTCCGCGCCCGCCCTGGAGTAACCGTGATCGGGCCCAGGACCCTGCTCCCCCCAGTGCGCCCGCCAGCGCGACGACCCCACCACGGTGCCCGACGGCAGCACGTCCAAGGCCCCGGCCGTGAACCCGGTCCGGTGACTGGCCCGCCCCTCCTCGTCCAGCACCACCACCGACTGGTCCAGCGGATCACCCGCGAGCAGCGGGAAGGTGGCCGTCGAGTACCCCAGCCGCGCGTACAGCGGCGCGTCGGCCAGGTCGGAGCCCGGATACGAATGGTCGGTGCCGTGGTTGACGACGCGCACCACACCGTCCGCCCGCGTGCCGCTCACCAGCCATCCGGGAGCCCGCACGACCCGCGTGAAGTCGCCCCGCTCCACCGGCAGCGGCTCCTCCACGGCCGTCCACACCGGATGGCCGGCCGGCAACGCCAGCCCGTACAGGCCCTTGGCGGCCCAGTACGGCGAGCCGGGGCCGGAGTAGTCCTGCGCGATCGCCCGGTGGGGGCCGTGCCAGCCCAGCGTGAGTATCCCGTCCTCGCCGGGCGCGCCGTGCCCGGCGAAGTGCCGCACGATGCCGGACGCGGCCCTGCGCAGCAGCCCAGGCGAGCCGACCCCGGCCCTGGCGCCCACCCAGAACGGCGTGGCGGCGGCGAAGCGGTAGGCGAGGCTGCGGCCCTGGATCAGCGGCGAGCCGTCGGCGCCGACCAGGTGCACAGCGTGGTCCAGGAACCGTTCGAGGCGCGCCAGGTGGCGGGGGTCGGGCGGCAGGCCCGCCATCTCGCGCCACAGCGGCGGGTAGAAGTGCAGCGCCCAGCCGGCGTAGTGGTCGTAGGCGCGTTCCGAGCCGTCGGCGTACCAGCCGTCCGCACGTTCGAAGCTCTCCGACAGCGCCAGGCCGGCGTCGATGTCCTCCTGCTCGTACGGGCCGCCGACCGAGGCCAGGAACTGCTCCACGACGATCTGGAACCACACCCAGTTGATCGGCGGGTAGCCGGACCCGACGGCCGGCGCCAGGTAGTCCACCACCTGCTCGCGCACCGTCGATGTCAGCCGGTCCCACAGCCACGGCCTCGTCAGGTGCAGGACCAGCGCGAGTGAGGCGGCCTCCACCTTGGCCTGGCCGTGCTCGTCCAGCCGGACCCAGCGGTCGGGGTGGTGCGGGTCGGTGCCGGCCGCGATGCCCCGCGCGTACCACTCCATCAGGTTCAGCGGGTCGCGCCCGCCCTCGCCCGCGACCCGGAACCCGGCCGCGAGGAACGTCCGCGCGAAGCCCTCCAGGGCGTCCACGTCGGGGCCGTAGCCGCCGGGCTCGCCGGGGAAGCTGATGCGGGCGTGGGAGGGGGAGGCGTGGCGGCGGGCCGCCAGCAGCAGGCGGTCGGCCAGCCCGGCCCAGTGCTCCCTGGTCCAGCCCGTGTAGGGGGAGATCACCCAGCCAAGGAACCACGCCGGGGCCGCCTCCCACAAGCGGCGCCGGGGCGGACACATTCGTCCACCTCGCGGGTGAGCACTACCTGACCATCGGGTGCTCGCCCGCCCGCGACCTGCCCGAGCATGCTGGCCCCATAGCCCGGAACGGGGGGGCGGAGTCATGGATGCGCTGACGGCCGCGGGTCTGGGGGCCGTCGGGGGAGCGGTCATCGAGATCCTGTACGTGTGGAGCTCGCTGACGGCTTGGCAGCAGGCTCGCAGGAAGGCCAGGTCGCAACGGAAGGGCGGCAAGCTGCCGCGGCTGGACGAGTACCTCGATCCGGTCGCGGACTCGCTCGTGGCCGCTACCCGGCTGGCGCTGGGGGCGGCGGCGTGCCTGCTGTTCAAGGACCAGATCACCGGCACCATGGCGGCCATCGCGGTCGGGGCCTCGGCGCCCGCGCTGCTGCGCCAGGTCGGGACGTTGCGCTCGTTGCGCTCGTTGCGTCAGGTTCCCGACGCTCCGGCGGAGCAGGCGCGAGAGGCGGCGCCGTGAGCGCCGTCCGGGCGCGGAGAGGTCGCGTCGTGAGCGCCGTCCTGGCGCGGCCGGTGACGCCGTGAGCGCCGCCCAGCGCGGGGAGCGCACCTTGGCGCGACGGTACTGGGATGCGCTCATCGACAGCCGCCCGTACGAGCTGGGTGACCTGCGGGTGCGCTGCGACCTCAGCCTGTGGCAGCGCTACTGGATCGCCCTCCTCGGCCTGCCGCCACCACCCGCGCCGGAGCCGCTTCTCGCCGCAGAGCCCGCCGCGCCCGATCGGCCCGCCGCCGCAGAGCCGTCCGCGCCCGAGCGGCGCCGACCGCCCGCCGCCGAGCCCGCGCGGGCACGGTGGACGTCGTCGCTCGGCCGGGTCCTGCTCCCCGTGGCGATGACGGGAACGCTGGTCACCGCGGGCGTGCTCGCGTTCCGCCCGCTCACCACCCAGGACCCCATCGCGGGCGGTTCCGCGACCACCCCACCGGCGGCCACCCTCACGGCGACGCCCGCGGGAACCCCGCTCTACGACGACGTCGCCTCCCTCCCCGTCCCGACGGCCAAGAACGCGATGGACCTGTGGAAACTCACCCCGGACGGCCCCGCCCCCGCCGAGGCGGGCGACGCGGACCTGGTCCTGGCCCGCGACGGCATCCACGTCGACCAGAACCGAACCTTGGCTGTCACGTCCCGCGAGCAGTGCCGCCGCAGCCCGCCCGTCGAGGGCGTCACCGTCGGGGAGAGGCGGGCCAGGCCGCACCAGCGCCTGTGCATCCTGACCCACGCCTCCGACCTCGCGTACGTCATCTTCGCCGACCCCAACGCAGGCAGGGTGAACGTGGCGATCACGCTGTGGGCCGCCGGTTAGAAGGTGACCAGCGGGTCCCCCAGGAAGTCGGCGATGAAGTTGACGAAGAAGAACCCGAAGAACAGGAAGTTGAGCACCAGGATGACGTAGTGCCAGGGCCGCGGGCGGGCCGGGCGCGGCAGCTTGCTGTTCAGGTACATGAGCAGGAACGGGTAGATCAGCGCCCCCAGGTTCGACATGTTCGCCGACCATTCGACCAGCCCCACGGGCAGCGACTGGAAGATGACGATCGAGATGATGACGAGCAGCAGGAGCATGAACGGGTAGTAGAAGCGGCGCGGGTCGCCCTCGATGAGCCGGCGCAGGCGCGGGCTGGTGGCGTTGGCGGCGTCGGTCGTCACCCGGACCATGGCCTCGAAGATGCCGAGCTGCGTGGAGAACAGGATCAGCACCCCGACCACGAGCGCCACGTAGAAGGCCACCTGCCCGTACTGGTCGCCGAGGACGCTGGCGACGAACGTGGGCACGTTCGCCCGGGTGGGCTTCTCGCCCGAGATCGCGACCGCCTGCGACATGAGGAGGGTGGGCAGCAGCATGCCGAGGATGGCGCCGACGAAGAAGACGCCCCACATGTCCACCATGAGCAGCCGGTACCAGCGCCGCCACAGGCCGCGGTTGCGCTCGTCGTCGGGGAAGGTGACGCCGCTGGCCAGGATCGCGCGCCGCTCGCCGCGCAGCCCGGAGATGAAGCCGACGCGGTGGCCCATGCCGTAGCCCTTGTCGCGGTAGTGGCCCATCACGTACCAGTTCAGGCCGGAGGCCAGGGCGGTGAACCCGGCCAGGCCGCCGAGCTGGGTGGCGGTGATCCCGGCGGGCGGGGCGGCCGGGGTGATGAAGCCACGGATGCCCTCCCACCACATGCTGAACGGGACGACGAGCAGGTCCACGGCCAGCAGGGCGATCAGGATCGTGCTGACCATCACCCAGTTGGCCAGCTCCAGCGCGCGGCTGATGCGGCGGGCGGCGGCGGTGATGAGGAACACCACCACGAGCAGGCCGATGGCCCAGAAGCGCGGCTCGGCGTCGTCGGCGGCCGGCGGGACGCCGTGCACCAGCGCGTACACGCCCTGCCCTGCCGAGGCGGCCCAGCCGCCCGCGATGAACGCGAAGATGACGATGAGGACGGACAGCGGCACCCACAACATCCAGCCGGGCGGCACCCGCCCCCAGCCGACCACGGGCGTCTCGCCGGTGGCCAGGACGTAGCGGGAGCACTCGACGTTGTAGAACGTCTGCAGCAGCGCCGAGACCAGGATGACCCAGCCGACGCCGACGAATCCGTACTGCCCCACGTTGAGGGGGCCCAGCAGCCACTCGCCGCTGCCGATCGAGATGCCCAGGGCGATCAGGCTCGGACCGACGGCGTACTTGAACAGTTCCTTGAAGCCGATTCTCTGAACCTTGAAGACTTCTTCGGGGGTGGGCAGGTCGGTGACTTCGAGATCGGGACGGCTGACTCCGAGTGGGTGCGACATGTCAGTGCCTCCTGTGGCCCCCAGGGTGATCCCGAAGGGCGGAGGCAGCAAGACCCAAAAGCGGGTTGTGTCAGGCGTACTGGAGATCGGCCTTGACGATGCGCCCGTTCCCGACGGTGAAGTCGTAGTGCGCCCGCCAGCCGCCGGATCCGCCGGGAGCCCAGTGGACGAGCAGCTTCTGCCCGTCCGCCCGCCGGCCGGCGATCGACAGCACCCGCAACGTCCCGCCGATCACCTCGGCGTCCGCCCACCGCCTGATGGCGTCATGTCCCTTGATGCTCCGGCTGACGTCGACGATCTCGGCGTCCGGGGCGAAGGAGGCGACCAGGGCGTCCAGGTCGCCGGCGTTGACCGCGTCCACGTACGCCTGCGCCGCCCCCTCCACCGCGACCGGCCCCGCGCTGCCCGAAGCCGAGGGCGGGGTCGCGGCCGGGCTGCCGCAGCTCACAACCAGGAGGACAAGGAGCGTCGCACCGAGAAGAGTTCGCATGCCCCCGATCTTGCGGCGGCGTCGCGCATCCCGTCCAAGACCTGTCGCCATAACCGGTGGCTATGGCACAGGAGGCCACAAACCGACGAGACAGTTCCGGGCGTGGCGTTACACGGCGTTCCGGGGTCAGCTACGTACAGTGAGGAACCGATGTCACCATCGTGACTACAGGGGGAGATCATGAAACGTACGCTCATAGCGGCAGGTGGCGCACTCGCCACGGCCGCTGCACTCGTCGCGCTGGCCGGTCCGGCCGGCGCCGTGCCGTCGTACTGCAACCTGAGCCTGTCCGACGCCTCGCGCTCGGTCGGCATCGACGCCTGGGGCGTCTTCGCGGGGCAGCGCGAGGCCGACGCGTGCGAGAGCGACCACGGCACGGCCCACGACAAGTGGGACAACGGTTCCAGCTGGGGCAACGACCACGGCAACGACCACGGCTGGGACAACGGCAACAACTGGGGCAACGGCAACAACTGGGGCAACGGCAACAACTGGGGCAACGGCAACAACTGGGGCGCCAACAACTGGGGCGTTAACAACTGGGGCAACGGGGACAACGGCACCTGGGGCAACCAGGGCCACGGCTACACCACCAACTGGGCCTCGCCGGTCAGTCGCGGCTGGGGCCTTCGCGGCACGTGGGGCTCGCGCGGCTCCGGCTGGCCCGCCTCGCCTTACCGCTTCTGAGCAGAGGCCGGCCAGTCCGGCGTGGTCCCGGGGCACTCTCACGTGACCCGGGACCTTGTCATTGCCTGAACGAGGGCGCGGCCGGGGGTGGCCGCCGCCCTCACCGATCGACGATCTCGTTCTTCCCGATCACCACGACCCCGCCCCTGGTCAGCGCGAACCGTGTCCGGTCGTATTCGAGGTCGAAGCCGATCCGCGCCCCGTCCGGGATCACCACGTTCTTGTCGATGATCGCCTTGCGCACGACCGCGCCCCGCCCCACCTTGACGTTCTCCATCAGCACGGAGTCCTCCACCAGTGAGTGCGAGTGGAGCACCACCTTCGGCGACAGGATCGACCTGATCGCCGTGCCGCCGGAGACGATCACGCCGGGCGACACCAGCGAGTCGATCGCCCGCCCCACCCGGTCGCCGTCGTTGTGCACGAACTTGGCCGGCGGCAGCGGGTCGTGCCCGGTGAAGATCGGCCACTTGTCGTTGTACAGGTTGAAGATCGGGTGCGCCGAGATGAGGTCCATGTGGGCCTCGTAGTACGCGTCCAGTGTCCCCACGTCGCGCCAGTAGCCGCGATCGCGCTCGCTGGAGCCGGGCACCAGGTTGTTGGCGAAGTCGTACACGTCGGCGCCGCCCGACTTGACCAGCATCGGGATGATGTTGCCGCCCAGGTCGTGCTTGCTCGTCGGGTCGAGCGCGTCCTCGCGCAGCGCGTCGATCATCGACTGCGTCTTGAACACGTAGTTGCCCATCGAGGCGTACACCTCGTCGGGGGAGTCGGCCAGCCCCACCGCGTCCTTCGGCTTCTCCCTGAAGGCCACGATCCTGCGGCCCTCGGGGTCGGTCTCGATCACGCCGAACTGGTCGGCCAGCGACAGCGGCTGCCGGATGGCCGCCACCGTCACGTCGGCGCCCGAATCCTCGTGCTGCTCGACCATCTGCCGCGGATCCATCCGGTAGATGTGGTCGGCGCCGAACACGATCACGTGCTCGGGCATCTCGTCGTAGATCAGGTTCAGGTTCTGGAACAACGCGTCGGCGGAGCCGGAGAACCAGCGCGGCCCGAGCCGCTGCTGCGCGGGCACCGGCGTGACGTAGTTGCCCAGCATCGCCGACAACCGCCAGGTCCGTGACACATGCCGGTCGAGACTGTGGTTCTTGTACTGCGTCAACACGACGATCTTCAGGAAGCCGCCGTTGGCGAGGTTGGACAGCACGAAATCGATGAGCCGGTACATCCCGCCGAACGGCACCGCTGGTTTGGCCCGATCCGCCGTGAGCGGCATGAGCCTCTTGCCCTCTCCACCTGCCAGCACGACCGCAAGCACCCTCCGGGACCTCATGTCCAGGACGCTACCCTCAAATGGCCGATCTATCGACGAAACCCCGCCCGGCAAGCTCCAATCTTGTCCGGTTTTGGGATCCAATGTACGAACCGGGCTTGCCGAGCTTGGGCTTGTCGATGTGTTTTTCTTGCCTAGACCCCCCTTAAGGTCGTCTCATGCGTGTTGATCTGCTCAGCCGGGAGTATCCGCCCGAGGTGTACGGCGGGGCCGGGGTGCACATGGAGTACCTCGCCAGGGAGCTGCGGAAGCTGGCCGACGTACGCGTGCGCTGCTTCGGCGCCGACCGCGCCGAGCCCGGCGTCTCCGCCTACCGCGTGCCGGCCGGGCTGAGCGACGCCAACGCCGCGCTGCAGGTGCTCGGCGTCGACCTGGAGATGGCCGCCGCCTGCGCGGGCGCCGACGTCGTGCACTCCCACACGTGGTACGCCAACTTCGCCGGCCACGTCGCCAAGCTGCTGCACGGGACGCCCCACGTGATCACCACGCACAGCCTGGAGCCGCTGCGCCCGTGGAAGGCCGAGCAGCTCGGCGGCGGCTACACGATCTCGTCCTGGGCCGAGCGCACGGCCCTGGCCGCCGCCGACGCGGTCGTGGCCGTCTCCGACGGCATGCGCGCCGACGTCCTGGCCGCCTACCCGGAGATCCCGCCGGAGAAGGTCACCGTCATCCACAACGGCATCGACACCGCCCAGTACGCTCCCGACCCGGCCACCGACGTGCTGACCAAGCACGGCGTGGACCCGGGCCGCCCGTACGTCGTCTTCGTCGGCCGCATCACCCGCCAGAAGGGCCTGGTCCACCTCCTGCACGCGGCCCGCTCCTTCGACCCGGCCGCCCAGCTCGTGCTCTGCGCGGGCGCGCCCGACACGCCGGAGATCGCCGCCGAGGTGACCGAGCTGGTGCGCGGGCTCGACCGCGACGGCGTGTTCTGGATCCAGGAGATGCTGCCCAAGCCCGAGGTGATCCAGCTACTGACGCACGCCACCGTGTTCGTCTGCCCGTCGGTCTACGAGCCGATGGGCATCGTCAACCTGGAGGCGATGGCCTGCGAGACCGCGGTCGTGGCCACGGCGACGGGCGGCATCCCCGAGGTGGTGGCCGACGGCGCGACGGGGCTGCTGGTGCCCGTCTCGCAGGCCGCCGACGGCACCCCGCACGACCCGGAGCGCTTCGCCGCCGACCTGGCCGACCGGGTCAACGCCCTGCTGGGGGATCCGGCGCGGGCGCGGGCCATGGGCGAGGCGGGGCGGGCGCGCGCCATCGAGCACTTCTCGTGGACGCGCATCGCCGAGCGCACCCTGGACCTGTACGCCTCCGTGGGCGCCTGACCCCCGACGGCTCGGCTCGCTGAGGTCCCTGCGCCGATGGCCGCCGGAGCCACGCGACCTGGCCGACGCCTCCCGGAGGCTCAGACGAGGCCGCGGCGGCTGGCCTGGGCGCCCGCCTGGAAGCGCGTCTCGGCGTCCGGCTCGTCGCTCAGGTGCCGCAGACCGCGCGGGCCGGCCCCCAACCCCTGCCTGGCCCGAGTCGCTGCCCGGCCTGGGCCGGTGGCATGTCCGGGCGAGCGTCCGCCTGGGCTGATGCCTTGCCTGAGCCCAGGGGCTGCGCTGAGGGGCTGCGCTGAGGGGCTGCGCTGAGGGCCTGCGCCGAGGGCCTGCGCGCCGGGATCGTGAGTCGGCGCCCCGTCGCGGCGGCTCAGACGAGGCCGCGGCGGCTGGCCTGGGCGCCCGCCTGGAAGCGCGTCTCGGCGTTCAGCTCGTCGAGCAGGTGCCGCAGCCGCCGCCGCAAACTGCGCGGGCTGGTCCCGAGCTGCCGGGCGATGGCATCGTCCTTGAGCCCGGCGGCCAGCAACGCCAGCAGCCGCCGATCATCCAAGCTCAGCCCGGCGCCGGGATCGCTGTCCGGGGCCAGCTCAGGCGACCCCTGCGACCACAATTCGGGCCGCACCGGCAGCGCCTCCCGCCACAGCCGCTCGAACAGCTCCACCAGCGCCACGACCATGGTGGACCCCCTGATCAGCACCCCGCGCGTCAGCGGCGGCTCCATGTGCAGCGGCATGACGGCCCGCGACCGATCGACGAGCGCCATCTTGAACGGCAGCCACGGCAGGATCCGAGCCTCCTCACCGGCCCTGATGAGGCTGCCGACCTCGTCGAGCGCCCCGGCGTGGTCGAACGCCTCCGGCACGTAGATGGTGCGGTAGCGCACGCCGTTGCGCAGCAGGTCGGTCTGCAGCGGGTTGTGGTAGTCCAGCACGTACGGCGGCCGGTCGAAGGTGAGCACCTCCTCCTTGGCCTCCTGCTGCAGCCTGACGTACCAGCGGGCCTGCTCCTCGGGCCCGGCGAGCACCTCCAACTGGTCGCCGCCGGCGGGGTCGGTGCCGACGTCGCGGAAGGCGGCTTCGAGCTCGTCGGCCGTGTCGGTGAGCAGGTCCAGCTCGCTCTGCATGTCGCGGACGAGCGAGCGGATGGCGGTGCCCGGGTTGGTCGCGGTCCAGCGGGGCGCACGCCCCCACAGGCGGCTGACCAAGCCCTTGGCGCGCAGCCTGCTCAGTGACGACTGGACGCGCCCGGCGCTCTCGCCGGTGCGCATGACCAGCTCCTGGACGGTGATGCCAGGGCAGGCCAGCACGCCGCGGTAGATCCGTTCGTCGAACGCGCTGACACCGACGATCTCCAGCGCGCGGCCGTCTTCCTGCACGGGATCGATCTTGGCCGTTTCCGGCAGTTGCCGCAATAGGCCACAGACACCACCTTGTCACCAAATTTCACTGACAAATAGAAAACGGGATGTGCAACAGAGAACGGCCCTCCTGGGCGTCGTGTTACTGGCCGCCACGGCGATCGCCGTACCGGCCCAGGCGGCGCCCGCCCAGCCCTCCACCACGTTCCAACCGGCGAAGACGATCACGCTCATCACCGGCGACAAGGTCACCCTCCGCGAGCTCCCCGACAAGCAGACGCAGCTCGACGTCGCCGCCGGCCCCGGCCGGGAGAAGATCGACTTCGTCCGACGCAGGTCCGCCGACGGGCTCAGCATCGTGCCCGTGGACGCGATGCCGCTGCTGGCCGCGGGCACGCTCGACCCCCGCCTCTTCGACGTCACCCGGCTCGCCGCGCTCGGCTACGACGACGCCGCCAGCCCGCGCCTGCCGCTCATCCTGACCTACCCGGACGGGGCCGACGCGGCCACGTTGCGCGCGGCGGGCGGGCGTCCGCTGCCCGCCGTCAACGGCGTCGCCAGGCAGGAGCCCCGCGACGGCGCCCTCTGGCAGTCGCTGACCGGCCAGGCGCGCACCGCCGCCGCCCCCGCCAAGATCTGGCTCGACGGCAAGGCCAAGGTCTCCCTCGACGTCAGCGTGCCGCACATCGGCGCCCCCACCGCCTGGGCGGCCGGTCACACCGGCCAGGACGTCCCCGTCGCCGTGCTCGACACCGGCTACGACCCCGCCCACCCTGACCTGAAGGGCCAGGTCGTCAAGACCGGGAACTTCACCGCCGAGCCCGACACGCGCGACCTGAACGGCCACGGCACCCACGTCGCGTCCACGATCGCCGGCACCGGCGCCGCCTCGGGCGGCACGCGCAAGGGCGTCGCCCCCGGCGCCAAGCTGATGATCGGCAAGGTCTGCGGCCAGGACGGCTACTGCGCCGACTCGGCCATCGTCGAGGGCATGACCTGGGCGGCCCAGAACGGCGCCCGCGTCGCCAACCTCAGCCTCGGCGGCCCCGACGCCCCCGGCGTCGACCCGCTGGAGCAGGCCGTCAACAGCCTCACGGCCGAGTACGGCACGCTGTTCGTGATCGCCTCGGGCAACGACGGGCCCCAGCAGCTCGGCTCCCCGAGCAGCGCCGACGCCGCGCTGTCCGTCGGCGCCTCCTACCGCGACGCCGACACCGTCGCCCAGTTCAGCAGCACGGGCCCGCGCCCCGGCGACGCCGCCGTCAAGCCCGACCTGATCGCCCCCGGCGTCGGCATCGTCGCCGCCAGGGCGAACGCCCCCGAGGGCGGCGACCAGTACACGGAGATGAGCGGCACGTCCATGGCCACCCCGCACGTGGCGGGCGCGGCGGCCATCGTGGCCGGCCTGCACCCCGACTGGAAGGCCGGCCGCGTCAAAGCGGCCCTGATGGCCTCCACGGCCCCCGGCGAGGAGCTGGGCGCCTACGTGCAGGGCTCAGGCCGGGTGGACGTGGCCCGCGCCGTCGGCCAGCGGATCACGACCGAGCCCGCCTCCCTCGGCATGGGCGACGTCGAGCTGCCCGACACCGCGCCCAAGCAGCGCACGCTCACCTACCGCAACGACGGTGACGCCGCCGTCCGGCTGGAGCTGAGCGTGGTCGCCAAGGACGGGCACGGCCAGAGCGCCACGCCGTTCACCCTCGGCGCCGACGCACTGGAGGTGCCCGCGCACGGCGCCGCCGAGGTCGAGGTCACGGCCAAGCCGGACGCGATCGGCCTGTTCAGCGGCACGGTCATCGCCAGGAGCGGCGACGTCACCGTGCGCACCGGGATCGGCCTGCGCGTCGAGCCGGAGAAGAGGGGCCTCGGCCTGCGCTTCACCGGCAGCGACGGCAAGCCCGCCCAGCTCGCCTTCGCCGGCGTCATCGACGTCGAGTCGGGCGAGCAGACCAACTACGACATCGCGAGCGGCAGCCTGGACCTGCGGCTGCTGAAGGGCCGCCGCTACACGGTCGTCCTCCTGATGTCCGACCACGACGGCACCCTGGTGATGGCGGCCGAGCCGGAGTTCACGCTCGACGGCGACCGCACCGTCACCGCCGACGCCCGCCGCGCCAAGCCGGTGGACGTGCGCACGGAGGAGCCGACGGCGCGGCTGGCCATCGGCATGCTGGGCATGCTGCAGCTCGTCGAGGGCAAGCAGCCCCTCGGCGTGGACGTGGACCTGGCCGGCCAGTGGGGCGCCGATCGCGTCGAAGGCGTCAAGGCGATCCCGACGACCCGCACGGCCAGCAAGAAGTTCGCCTACTACCGGTGGACGCAGTGGGCCAAGCCGAAGGGCGACGGCACCTACGACGACAGCCCGTACTTCTACCACCTGATGAAGGCGGAGCCGCGCATCCCCGCCGACCCCGGCTACCGGCCGCGCCGCCGTGACCTCGCCCAGGTCGACTCCACCTACGCCGCCCAGCGGGACGGCAAGACCGGCGAGCACATGGCGCTGCCCGTGCTCTACGGGACGGAGCTGGCCTGGATGCCGTACGTGCACGTCGCCCACGTGCCGCTGCCGTTCCGCAGGACCGAGTACTACACGCCGGGCGACACCGGCTGGTACCCGTCGTTCGCCCAGTACAAGCTCCCGCCGGAGGGCCTCGACGACCTCGACCAGTTCTTCTTCGGCCGGACCACCGTCTACCGGGCGGGCCAGAAGAGCACCGAGCGCTGGAACGGCGCCGTCCTCGGGGCCGCGCTCAACCCGGACGGCGACTACAACTGGCGCGAGGAGAACCTGATGCAGTTCAGCACCTCGCTGTTCGACGACGGCAGGCTGGACCGCCACTCCTTCACCTCGTACACGGCCCCGCGGGCCAGGCTCTACCGCGACGGCAAGGAGATCTTCAGCACCGCCGACTACCTGCCCGGCTGGATCGACGTGCCCGCCGAGCGGAAGGAGAGCGAATACCGGCTGACCATGACCGCGGACCGCGACCCGGCCATGACCGCGCTGTCCACCCGGGTCAGCGCCGAGTGGCGGTTCAGGTCGAAGACCCCGGCGGCGGGCGAGCGGCAACTGCTGCCGCTGCTGGCCGTCAAGGCAGAACCCGGGCTGGACGAGAACAACCAGGCCGCCGCGGGCCCCATCAGCATCCCGCTGCGCGTCCAGCGCCAGGTCGGCTCGCCCGACCTGAAGCTGCGTACGCTGACGGCCGAGATCTCCTACGACGACGGCCGCACCTGGCTGCCCACGCTGGTGCACCCGTCGGGCAAGGGCGAGTGGTCCGCCGGGACCTGGCACCCGGCGCAGGCGCGCGGCAAGTTCGCCTCGCTGCGCGTCAAGGCCGCCGACAGCGGCGGCAACGCCTTCACCGAGACCGTCATCCGGGCGTACCGGATCAAGTAGGACAGGGAGGCCCCGCCGAGGCGGGGCCTTCCGTCAGGTCAGGTGGTGCGTTCGAGCACGACGACCGGGATCTCCCGGTCGGTCTTCTTCTGGTACTCGTCGTAGTCCGGCCACGTCCGCGCCATGGCCCGCCACATCTCGGGCTTCTCCTCGGGTGTGGCGGTGCGCGCCCTGGCCTTGAACTTGTCCCCCTTCACCTGCACCTCGACCTCGGGATCTGCCGTCAGGTTCTTGAACCATCCCGGATGGTCGGGGTCGCCGCCCTTGGACGCGACCACCAGGTAGTCGTCGCCGAACGGCTGGTAGATGAGGGGAGTCGTGAACGGGCGGCCGGTCCTGCGCCCCTTGGTGGTCAGCAGGAGCACGACAGTGTTGTTCCAGTCGTGGCCCTCCTCGCCGTCGGTCTCCTGGTAACGCCGGACGTGTTCTTCTCCGTAGAGCATGCTGGCGACCTACCCACGCTCGTCGTGACCTCACCGTTACTCGACGCGGTCTGGACGAGAAGTTAACGTGGTTGGCACGTACATTTCTGTAAGCGCTTTCACTCACGAATTGCTGTAAGCGCTTACACGAAAGGAAGCCGCAGCTCCATGGACGTGACCATCTACGAAGTGGCCAGACGAGCGGGCGTGTCGATCGCCACCGTGTCCAGGGCCCTGCGCGGCACCGGCCCCGTCGCCGCCCGTACCCGGGAGAAGGTGCTCAAGGCCGTCGAGGAGCTCAACTTCACGCCCAGCCGCCTGGGCGTCAGCCTCGCCGAGGGCCGCCACGCCGCCAACGGCGTCGTCTTCCCCGACCTGGCCGGCCCGTACTACGCCGAGGTCCTGCTCGGCTACGAGGAGGTCGCCTCCGAGCTGGGCCGCTCGGTGGTCATCCTGTCCACCAAGGGCCGCACCAGGGTCGGCGACCTGATCAAGGACCTGGCGGGCCGCGTGGACGGCATGCTCATCTTCGGCCACACCGTGCCCGAGCCGCTGGTCGCCGAGCTGGTACGGCTCGGCGTGCGCCTGGTGTTCGTCTCCCGCGACCCGCTGCCCGGCGCCGACACCCTGCGCAGTGAGAACACCGATTCGGCCCGGGCGCTCGCCGCGCACCTGCGCGAGCACGGCTACGAGCGTTACGCCTTCCTCGGCGCCCCGCTGACCAGCCGCGACGACGTGGACGAGCGCTGGCAGGGCGTCCGCGGCGTGCTCGGCGGCGCGATCGAGGCCGTCGGCACCGGCCAGTACACCGTGGAGTGCGGCCACGAGGCCGCCACCAAGCTGCTCAAGGGCGCGGGCCGGCCGCGCGCGATCATCTGCTCCGACGACGAGGTGGCGCTGGGGGCGCTGCTCGCCGCCGAGGAGCTCGGCCTGGACGTGCCCGGCGACGTGGCCGTGACCGGCTGGGACGACATCATGGCCGCCCGCCACGCCCGCCCGGCGCTGACCACCGTACGGCAGCCGATGCGCGAGCTGGGCGCCCGCGCCGCCCGCGCGCTCGACGAGTTGATCACGGGGGCCCGCGACACCCCGAGCCACATCGTCCTGACCACCGAGCTGGTCGTCCGCTCAAGCTGCGGTCAGCACCCCCAGGAGGTATCGGCATGAACACCACCACCCGGCGCGCCGCGGGCGTGCTGGCGCTCACGATCGTGGCCGCGGGCTGCGGACGCGGCACGGACTCCGCTCCCGAGCAGGCGCGGGACGTCACGACCGGCAAGGCCGCGGGGGAGGTCACGGTCTGGGCGATGGGCGAGGAGGGCAAGGCGCTCGGCGCGTTCGTCAAGGACTTCGAGACCGCCAACCCCGGCGTCAAGATCAACGTGACGGCCATCGGCTGGGACCTGGCCCACGACAAGATCACCTCGGCCATCGCGGGCGGCGCCACCCCCGACGTGAGCATGATCGGCTCCACCTGGTCCGGCGAGCTGGCCAAGACGGGCGCGCTGGAGCCCACCCCCGGCAACCTGGTCGACAAGTCGGCGTTCTTCCCCGGCGCCTGGCAGACCGTGGACATCAACGGCACCGCGTACGGCGTGCCCTGGTACGTCGAGACCCGCGTCCTGTACTACCGCACCGACCAGGCCGAGAAGGCCAAGGTAGGGCCGCCCGCGACGTGGCAGGAGTTCACCGCGTTCGTCAGGGCGCTCAAGGAAGACGGCGGCGCCAGCCGCGGCTTCAACCAGAGCTACCAGCTCGGCGCCTCCTGGCAGGAGGTGCTGCCGCTGATCTGGCAGGCCGGCGGCGAGATCGTCAAGGACGGCGAGTACACCTTCGACACCCCCGAGGCGGTCACCGCGCTCAAGCAGTACGCCTCGCTGTTCGAGCAGAAGCTGGCCCCCACCGACACCCCCGCGAACGCCTTCCCGCAGACCTTCATCAAGGGCGAGGTCGGCGCCTTCTACTCGGGCCCGTGGATGATCGGCGTGCTGAACGACGACGGCGGGCCGGGCTTCGCCGGCAAGTTCGACGTCGCCCCCTACCCCAGGGGCCCCGTCTCGGCGACGAGCTTCGTCGGCGGCGCGGACATGGCGGTGTTCAAGAAGGCGAAGAACCGCGACGCCGCCTGGACGTTCATCCGGTGGCTGAGCGAGCCGAAGGTGCAGGCCAAGTGGTACACCACGGTCAAGGCGCTGCCGGCCGTCCAGGCGGCCTGGCAGGAGCCCGAGCTGAAGGCCGACGAGCAGCTCGCGGTCTTCGGCGAGCAGCTCAAGGACGCCAGGACCCCGCCGCCGTTCCCCACCTGGGAGCAGGTGGCCAGGGTGCTGGAGGCCGAGCTGGAGAAGCTGGCCCGCGGCAGGTCCACGCCCGAGCAGACGGCCAAGGCGATCCAGTCGCAGGCCGACACGATCGGCACCGGTCTCTAGCGCGCCATGGCCGTGCTCACGAGACAGGCGCCGCCCGCCCCCGCACCGGTCAAGGTCAGGGGCGCCCTACGCCGGTCGGGCGTCGGCTGGGTCTTCATCCTGCCGTTCGTGGTGCTGTTCGCGGTGTTCTACCTGGGGCCGCTGCTCGTCGGCATCGGGATGAGCTTCACCGACCTCCGCAGCACCGACGTGGCCGACCCGCTCGGCGTCAACCTGGTCGGCGTCGACAACTACCTGCGGCTGATGAACGACGGCGCCATGCGCAGGGCCGCGCTCAACACCGTGATCTTCGTGGTCACGGCGCTGCCGCTGACCATCGGGCTCGGCCTGGCCGCCGCCGTGCTGCTCAACACGGGCATCGCCCGCCTGCCGGCCGCGTTCTTCCGGCTCGGCTACTACCTGCCCAACATCACCAGCATCATCGGCATCGCCGTCGCCTGGAAGTTCCTGCTGGAGCCCGAGGCCGGGCTGGTCAACCGGCTGCTCGGGCTGGCCGGCGCGCAGGGCCCCAACTGGCTGGAGAACGAGGCCACCGCGCTGCCCTCGATCATCGTGATGACGGCCTGGCGCAGCTTCGGCTTCAACATGGTCGTGCTGCTGGCCGCCCTGCAGACCATCCCGAGAGAGCTGTACGAGGCCGCGGCCGTGGACGGCGCCGGCCGCTGGGCCCGCTTCCACGCGGTGACCGTGCCGTCGCTGCGCCCCGTGCTGCTGTTCTGCACCGTTTACAGCTCCGTCGGCTTCATGCAGTTCCTGGAGGAGCCCCTCGTCATGACCAGGGGCGGGCCGCTGAACGCCACCCTGTCGGCCTCGCTGGCCATCTTCGGCCAGTTCGGCGTCGGCAACTACGGCTACGCGGGAGCCGCCTCGACCGTGCTGTTCACGGTGATCGTGGCGCTCGCCGTCCTGCAGCTCAGGCTGGGGAGGAACCGATGAACAGGACCACCAGGCGGCAGCGCGCGGTGATCTATCTCGGGCTGTCGGCCGGCCTGGCGCTGGTCGCCGGGCCGTTCCTGTGGACGGCGCTCAGCTCGTTCAAGCCCGAGAGCGAGATCAGGCGCGACCCGCCGACGTTCTGGCCGCACACGTGGACGCTCGACAACTTCGCCGAGCTGTTCGGGCGGGTGGACCTCGGCACCGCGTTCACCAACAGCATGCTGATCGCGCTCGTGCTGGTCGCCACGAACCTGCTGTTCTGCTCCATGGTCGGCTACGCCTTCGCCAAGCTCTCCTTCCGCGGCAAGAACCTCGCCTTCGGCCTGGTGCTCGTGCAGCTCGCCATCCCCGCGATCGTCGTGATGATGCCGCAGTTCGTGCTGATCGCCAGGTTCGGCCTGGTCAACACGTTCATCGGGATCATCCTGCCGACCATGGTGACGCCGCTGGGCGTGTTCATGATGCGGCAGTTCATCGCCGAGCTGCCCGACGAGCTGATCGACGCGGCCCGCGTGGACGGCGCCAGGGAGTTCCGCGTCTTCTTCACGATCATCCTGCCGCTGTGCGGGCCCGCCCTCGCCACCCTCGGGCTGATCACGTTCCTCGGCTCGTGGAACAACTTCCTCTGGCCGGCCGTGGTCGCCCAGAGCGAGGACCTGTACACCCTGCCCGTCGCGCTCAACATCCTCAACGGCAACGAGGGCACCCACTACAACCTGCTGGTCGCCGGGTCGGTCGTGGTCATCGCGCCGATCCTGTTCCTGTTCGTCTTCCTGCAGCGCTTCTTCATCCAGGGCATCGCCACCACCGGCCTCAAGTAGAGGAGCACCCCATGCGCAAGACGGTCCTGTCCTGCTTACTCGTGCTGTCCCTGGGCGTGACGGCCGCGCCCGCGCAGGCCGACAGCACCCTGCACCGCTACGCCAGGGACACCTGGCGGTCGATGGCCGCCATGGTCGAGCCCGCCACCGGCCTGCCCGCCGACAAGGTGACCGGCGACCTGAAGACCAGGGTCCGCATCACCTCGCCCACCAACATCGCCACGTACGTGTGGAGCACCCTCGTCGCCCGCGACCTGCGCCTGATCACCGCCCGCGACGCCGCCACCAGGATCGGCAGGGTGCTGGACGCGCTGGCCCGCCTGGAGCGCAACGCCCCCACCGGCCAGTTCTACAACTGGTACGACCCGGCCACCCTCCAGCTCGCCCGCAGCTTCCCCGACTCCGGCGACCCGATCCACCCGTTCGCCTCCAGCGTGGACAACGGCTGGCTGGCCGCCGCCCTGATGATGATCCGCAACGCCGTCCCCGCCCACGCCAAGACGGCGAACACCCTGGTCGACTCGATGGACTTCACCGCCTACTACGACCCGGCCGCCCGCCCCGACGCCGGCACCGGCCTGCTGCGCGGCGGCTTCTGGCCGGAACCGCCGCCCAGGGACTGCAACACCCCCACCGACTACGCCGGCACCGGCGTGACCGTCTACTCCACCTGCCACCACTACGGCGCCCCCGCCGAGACCCGCATCGGCCAGTACATCGGCATCGCGCTCGGCCAGCTCCCGGCCGAGAGCTACTTCGGCCCCTACCGCACCTTCCCCGACAACGCCTGCGACTACGGCTGGCAGGAGCAGAAGCCCGTCGGCGAGTGGAAGCAGTACAGGGGCGTCAACGTCTGGGAGGGCACCTACGAGTACCGCGGCATGCGGTACGTCCCCAACTGGGGCGGCTCCATGTTCGAGGCCCTGATGCCCGACCTGGTCGTCCCCGAGGCGAAGTGGGCGCCCAGGAGCTGGGGCCGCAACCACCCCGTGTTCGTGCGCGGCCAGATCGAGCACGGGCTGAACGAGGCCGAGTACGGCTACTGGGGCTTCTCGCCGTCCAACGACCCGCACGGCGGCTACAACGTCTACGGCGTGGACCAGCTCGGCATGGACGAGCCCGGCTACCCCTCCGACCGCGAGCGGACCAGCGTGGACCCCGGCTACGAGGGCTGCCGGCCCGCCCAGCCGCCGCCCGCCGCGTACGGGGACGGCGTCGTCACGCCGCACGCCAGCTTCCTGGCGCTGCCGTACGCCCAGCGCGCCGCCCTGGACAACCTGGCCAAGCTGCGCCGCGACTTCGACGCCTACGGGCCCGGCGGGTTCTACGACGCCATCGCCGTCCGCTCCGGCGTCGTGTCCAAGTGGTACCTGGCGCTCGACCAGGGCATGGCCATGGCGGCGCTGGGCAACGTGCTCACCGGCGGCGGCCTGCACCGCTACTTCGGCGGGTCGGGCGTGGAAGAGCGGCTCAGGCCGGTGATGGGGCTCGAGAACTGGGAGGTCGGATGACCGACGCACCTGGCGGTCTGACCGCGCTCCCAGGGGTCGGGCACGTCACACTCACCTGGGAGCCCGTGCCCGGCGCCATCGGCTACCTCGTGCACCGGGACGGCGCGCCCGCCGTCCCCGCCGAGGTGGACGTGCCCGCCGTGCCGTCCTGCCGGTTCGTCGACACCGGCCACGGGCCCGCCGCGTACACGGTGGCCGCCCTCACCCCCGCCCAGGGCCCCTTCTGCGCCCCGATCGAGGCCGCGCCGCTGCCCGCCGGGGACGGGGCCGAGGTCTCGGTACGGGTGGACGCCGGACGCGCGACCCGCGAGCTGCCCAGGCCGTGGGCGTACATGGTGGGCTCCGAGCACCTGTCCCACCTGCTCAGCACCGACGAGACCGGCGGCAGGCCGATCGGCGAGGAGCTGACGGCGGCGCTGCGCATCGTGCGCGAGCAGCTCGGCGTCGCCACCGTCCGCGCGCACGCCATCCTCGGCGACGACCTCGGCGTCTACCGGCACGGCGAGCCCTACGACTTCTCCCGCGTGGACGCCGTCTACGACCGGGTCGTCGCGCTGGGCCTGCGGCCGGTCGTCGAGCTCGGCTTCATGCCCCGCGACCTGGCCGCCGACCCGTCGAGGACCGTCTTCGACTACGCGGCCGTCATCTCGCCGCCCAAGGACTTCGAGGCGTGGGCCGACCTCGTCAGAGCCCTCGTCGAGCACCTGATCGGCCGCTACGGCCTGCGCGAGGTGGTCGATCACTGGCCCTTCGAGGTGTGGAACGAGCCCAACCTGGACGTCTTCTGGTCCGGCACCCGCGAGGAGTACTTCCTGCTCTACGACGTCACCGCCGCCGCCGTCCGCAACGTGCACCCGGACCTGCGGGTCGGCGGCCCCGCCTCGGCCGCGAACGGCTGGGTGGCGGAGCTGCTCGCGCACGTCGCCGAGTCGGGTGCGGCGCTCGACTTCGTCTCCACCCACACCTACGGCAACGCCCCGCTCGACTGGCGTCCCGTCCTGGCGGCGCACGGGCGGGACGTGCCGATCTGGTGGACCGAGTGGGGCCCCACGCCCACCCACTTCCACGGCATCGGGGACGGGCCGTTCGGGGCGGCGTTCGTGCTGCACGGCATGAAGTCCGCCGCCGGCCGGATCGCCGCGCTGTCGCACTGGGTGGCCTCCGACCACTTCGAGGAGGTGGGCAGGCCGCCCCGGCTCTTCCACGGCGGGTTCGGCCTGCTGACCGTCGGCAACCTGCGCAAGCCCCGCTTCCACGCCCTCGCGCTCGCCGAGCGGCTGGGCGACGCGGAGCTGGCCGCCGAGGTGGACGGCGACGTCGCGGGCGTCGAGGCGTGGGCCGCCAGGCACCCCGACGGCCGGGTCGGCGTGCTCGTCTGGAACGGCACGCTCAACAGCGCCCAGTCCACCGGCGCGCCCGAGCTGACCCGCGCCGTCACGCTGGCCGTCGAAGGGCTGGAGCGCCGCGCGTACACGCTCACCCACCACCGCATCGACGCCCACCACACCAACGTGGAGGCGGCCTGGGAGGCGATGGGCGGCGGCGACTGGCCGACCGGCGAGCAGTGGGAGGCGCTCGCGGAAGCCGACGGCCTCGACGCGCTCGCCCCGCCCGCCACCGTCACCGGACCGGCCGTCAGCCTGGCGTTCGACCTGCCCATGCCGGGTGTGTCGTTCGTGGAGCTGACACCCTGAGTGACGGTCCTGTACGCGAGCGCACGCCGGTGAGAGCCTGTGCCCATGACCGAACCGGCCAGGGCGCTGGCCACCCGCATCGAGCGGTTCGAACAGGCCGCGGACCCGGAGCTGATCTGGGAGCCCGCGGCGCTGTCCGAGGCCGAGCAGGCGATGCGGGCGTGCGCCGGCGACCGGACCGACGCGGTCACCTGGCGGCTGATCGGCATCCTGCACCTGGCCCGCTACCGGCTCGACCCGCAGACCACCCAGGACGCCGCGGTGGCCGGCGCCTTCTTCGCCGCCGTGGCCGTGCTGGACCCCGGCCGGCTGCCCGAGAAGCTGCGCGGCTCCAACGTGCCGCCGGGCGAGTCGGCCGACACCTGGGCGGGGCTGGTGGAGGAGGTGCTGGGGCACGTCGATCCGGCCGCGTACCGGCACGTCGGGCTGCTCATCCACGCGCTGGTCCGCCGCGCCATGGCGCACCCCTCGCCCGAGGTGAGCGAGCGGCTGACGCGGCTGCTGCTCCAGGAGTCCATGCGCTCCGCCGACTCCTCCTGGGCGTCCGGCGCGCTCGGCCTGGTCGGCGCAGGGCTGGTGCGCCTGCACGCCATGACCGGCGAACGCGGCGTCATCGGCGACGCGGTGCACGTCCTGCTGCGAGCCGCGCTCGGCGACGCCGCCCACGCCGGAGAGCTGGCGACGGCGCTCGGCTCTGCGGCGCCCGACGACGAGGAGCTGGTCAGGGCGTACGTGGCGGCGGCCGAGACGCCGCCGCGCAGCCGGGAGCGGTCCCAGGCGCTGCTCACCCTGGTCGACCTCACCCAGGCGCGGGCCGCCGCCTCATACGCGGACGGCGACCTGCTGGCGTTCATCAGGGCAGGGCAGTGCGCGCTGGACTTCTGGCACGAGCAGTGGGCGCATCCCGGCGTCGTGGCGCCGTACGCGTCGGGGCTCATCGAGTGGTACGTCGTCACGGGCGACGAACGCTCACTCGAAGCCGCCACCGAGATGCTCGAAGCGCTGCGCGTCGCGCCCGACGAGAGCACCCGCGGGCTCGGCGCCGACCCGCTCGTCCGGCTCGGGCTGCTCGGCAAGCGCCGCTGGCGCCGCTACCTCGTCACCGGCGACCTCACCGACCTGGACGACGCCGTGAACGTGCTGCGCCAGGCCGCCAGACGCGCCCCCGACGGCCACCCGGACCGTGCCAGGCACCTGACCACCCTGGCCAACGCCCTCCTCCGCCGGGCCGTCGTCACCGGCGGCGACCCCGCCGAACCCATCGCCGCGGCCCGCGCCGCCCTCGCCTGCCACGAGCCGCAGGACCCGGCCAGGGCGGGCACCCTCATGCTGCTCGCCCGTGCGCTCCGCCTCGGCCTCACCCCGGCGACGGCCGATGAGACCGTGGCCGTCTTACGGGAAGCCCTCACGGTGGGGGGGCAGGCGGGCTTCCGGGTGGAGGCGTACGGGCTGATGTCGGAGGTGCTGTGCTGGCGCGCCACCCGGACGGAGGGCGAGCGGCGGGGCGAGGACCTGCGCGCCAGCCGGACGGACGGCGAGCGGCGGGGCGAGGACCTGCCCGTCACCCGTACGGACGGTGAGCGGCGGGCCGAGGACCTGCGTGAGGCCGTGCTCGCCGCCCGGCAGGGGGTCGAGCTGGCGTTGAAGGCCTCGCACGGCCAGCCGGGCGCGCAACGGGTGCTGTGCAGGGCGCTGCTGACCCGCTACACCGCCCAGCACGACGCCCGCGACCTCACCGAGGCGCTGTCCCTGGCCGGAGAGGACGACGCGGCGCTGCTGTCCGGCGTGGACGTGCCGCCCGCCGTGGACGAACAGCTCGCACGGGCCGCCACCGAACTGGCACTGCGCCTGCCGGACGAGCCGGTGACGCTCAGACTGCTCGCGGTGGCCGAAGCCGGGGCGCCCGAACCTGGCGAGTTCCTCCTGGAGACGGCCCAGCGTCTGACCGCCGCCGGCCGCCGCAGCACCGCCGCCCGGGTGCTGGAACGGGCGGTGCGGGCGTTCGAGTCGGCGGGCGCGGCGGGACGGGCCGCGTACGCGCTGGAGGTTCTCGGCGCGACACACGAGGACGCGCAGGATTATGTCCGGGCCCTCACGGCGTACGACCGCTCGGCCACCCTCCACCACTCCCTCCCCGACCCAGGCGCGGAGGCGCGCCAGCTCGGCAACATGGGCCTCGTCCACCTGCGCACCGGCGACCCCGCCCGAGCCGTCGAACACCACCTGAGGGCCGTGGCCCTGTGCGAGGCCGCCGGACTGCCCGCCGAGGAGGCCGCCCACCGCGAGCACGCGGCCGAGGCGTACCTGGCGCTGGGCGACCCCGCCTCCGCCGTCACCTGCGCCGCCCGAGCCCGCGAGCTGTACCAGGACGCCGGCGACAGGCGGGCCGCCGCCCTGGCCCTCGTCCCCGCCGCCAGAGCGGCCGTGGACCAGGACGACCTCACCGCCGCCAACGAGCGCATGGCCGCCTGCGCCATGGAGCTGGAGGCGGCGGGGGAGTGGGAGGAGGCGTGCGGGGCGCTCGACGCGTACGCCGTCACGCTGGCGGCGCACGGACACCACGGCCACGCGGCGGCCTGCGAGACCCGGCTGGTGGAGATCGTGCGCCGCAGGGGGCAGCGGCGCGAGCCCGCCGACGAGTGGTACCGCCTCGGCCAGCGCCGCCGCGCCCGCGGCGACACGAGCGGCGCGAGGATGGCGTTCGAGCTGGCGGGACGCGAGTACGAGGCGATCGCCCACCACGACGGGGCCGCGTCGGTGCGCTACAACCTGGGCGTGCTGGCGTACGCGGAGGGTGAGCCGGAGCGGGCGCTGGAGGCGTTCGAGGCGGCGGCGGAGGCGTTCGCGGGGCTGCGGGCGCCGGCCAAGGAGGCGGTCGCGCTGGTCATGCGCGCCACCTGCCTCATCGCGCTGAACCTCGTCGAGGACGCCCTCGCCGACCTCGACCGCGCCTCGGACCTGGCCGCCGCGGAAGGCGACCTGGACGCCCTCTTCACGGCCACACTCGGGCGGGCCGCCGCGCACGTCCGGCTGGGGGAACCGCAGGAGGCGGCGGAACACCTGTACGCGGCGCTCGGCCTGGCCTCCCAGGACCCGCTCAAGGAAGCCGTCGTCCGCGACCGCCTCGCCGCGCTCGCCGCCCGTGACGGCGACCTGCGGGCGCAGGCCGCCGAGCTGGAGGCCGCCCTGGACGGGTTCCGCGCCGGCGGCCAGGAGCGGCTGACGGCCCTCGCCTCCATCAAGCTCGGCCTCGCCCTGGAGTCGCTGGGGGAGTTCCGGCAGGCGCGGGCCCGGCTCGAGGAGGGGCTGGCCGGTCTGGCCGCCGCACCCGACCTCCGGTCCTCGGGCGCGCCCTTCGAGATCGTCGCCGCCATGGCGGGCGGCCTGGACACCGCCCTCCTGTCCCGCCTGGCCGGTATCCAGCTCAGCCTGGGCGACCTCGTCCGCGGACGGGCCACCCTCGCCCAGGCGGTGGCGTCCCTGCGGGCGGAGGGGCGGCGGGGGGAGGAGGTGGAGCGGCTGGAGCTGTGGTCGCGGCTGGAGGAGGCCGAAGCGGCCGGCGACCTCACCACGGCCCGCACCCTGGCAGAAGAGGCCCTCGGCGTTGTGGCCGTTGACGGGTCCCATCTCCTGGCCAAGCTGTCCGGCTACTGCCGCGAGCTGGGCGACCTGCCCGCCGCCCACGCCTACGCCACGCGCGGGTACGAACTGCGCGACGACCGGGTGATCGAGCACCTGCGCAACCTCGGCGCGGCGGCCACAGCCATGGGACGGGCAGAGGAAGCGACCGGCCACCTCACCAAGGCCGTCTCCCTCGCCCGCGACGCGGACTCCGCACTCCCCGCCCAACTCGTCCGATCCCTCGCCCTCCTTGGGGCCGCCCTCACGGACCTGGGCCGCACCCAGGAGGCCGCGCGGGCGTACGAGGAGGGGCTGGCCGCCATCGACGCGCCGATCTGGCGGGCGCTGCGAGCCCCGCTCCTGTCCGGCCTCGCCGACCTCCACCTCAGGCTCGGCGACCTGGACGAGGCCGCCGCCTGCTACCGCGAGGCCATCGCGATCGGCGAGGAGCTGGGCCGCCGCACCGACCTCGCCACCGCCTACGCCGACCTCGCCCTGACCTGCGAACTGCGCGGCGCCACCGCCGAGGCCGTCCCGCCGGCCGAACGCGCCCTGGAGCTGGAACGCGCCCACGGCCACGCTCGCGGAACGGTCCTTTCCCTGATCGCGCTGGGCCGCCTGGGAGCGCCGGACCGGCTGGAAGAGGCCCTCGCCCTGGCACAGGACATCGGCTTCCACGCAGGAGAGGCCATCGCACTGACCCACCTCGCCACCCTCAGCCTCACCACCGACCTCGTCCCGTCCACCTCCACCCCGCCCACCACTGCCCCTTCCGCCTCCGCCCGGCCCGCAACCGCCCCGCCCGCCGCTGAGGGCGCCGCCACCGGCGACCTGGTCGGCGCTGAGTTGGCCACCGCCTCCCTCACGCAGGCCCGCCACCGCCTCTCCACCGCCATCGACCTCCTGTCCGACCTCGGCCACGACCACCACCTCGCCGCCGCCTACCACCACCGCTCGCTGGCCGAGGAGGGCCTCGGCGACCTCCCCGCCGCCCTGGCCGACGCCGAACGTGCCTGCGCCCTGGGCCTGGAGACGGCCCGCGACCGCACGATCCGCCTGGCCGTCCGCCTGAACCTGGGCATGACCGCCTGGACCCACGCCGAACAGTCCAAACTCAACGCCTACCGAACCCTCACGAGCCAAGTGCCCGCCGACCTCATGGAGCCCGAGCAACAAGCCCTGCGAACCATCCGAACCCTGACCACGATCGCCCGCAACACCCGCGACCCCGACCGAGCAGCGTCCATCTTCCGCCGCGCCCACACCGCCCAGGACGCCCTCGACAGCCGCATGAACCCCGACCAGATGGCCGCGTTCGGAGGCAGACCACCCACCAGAGCCCAGCTCGACGCCCTGGTAGACGTCCCCGACCACACAGGGGGAGCGAGGGCGCTGCTCGGATTCCACTGCGGCGAGGGCACCGTGACGGTCCTGGCGCACCGCACGGGCTGGCCGGAGCCGCGCGCCTTCCCCACCACCGTCGGCCCTGACCTCCTGGACGCCTTCCGCCGCACCATGAACGGCCGCAGACCCGGCCTCCTCGACATCGAGGCCCGCCGCCACCGCGCCGACCTCTGGCGCCGCCTGGCCGACCTCCTCCTCGCCGACGCGCTCACGGCCCTGGGCAACGGCATCGACCTGCTCCACCTGTTCCCGCACCCGGCGCTCCGCCAGATCCCCCTGCACGCCCTGTCCCCGTCCGGACACCTGCTCATCGAACGGTTCCCGGTGGCCTACGCCCCGTCCGCCACCGCCCTGGTCCGCCTGACCCGCCGCCCCCGCACCCCGCGCACCGGCTCGCTGGCCCTCGCCTTCACCGCCGACCCGGCCGCCCGCCCCGTCGTGGAGGCCGAGGCCCGCGACGCGGCCACCCTGCTCGGCACCCACCCGTCCCCCGAGGCCACCGCGGATCTCCTCCAGGGCTCCTGGGACGTGCTGCACCTGGCCTGCCCGGTCGTGTACGACCACGCGGACCCGTTCGGCTCAGGCATCCGCCTGTCCGACGGCCTCCTCACGGCCCGCCACCTCCTGACCATGAACGTGGCCGCCGACGTAGCCCTCATCACCGCCCACGAAGCCCCCGACACAGCCGCCCTTACAACGCCGCCCCAGTCACCCGCCGGAGACACCCGCCACCCCCAGGACCTCCGCCACACCCAGGACGCCCGAGACGCCTGGGACGTGCCAAGCCCGCACACGTGGGACGGCATGGCCGCACTCTCCCACGCCCTGCTCCACGCAGGCATCCGCGCCGCCCTGCTCACCCTCTGGCCGGTGTCAGCCGAGATCACCCGAGCCCTCACTCGGGACATCCACACCCGCCTCAGCACCGGCACCACCCCGGCGCACGCCTTCCGCGCCGCCGTGCTGTCCCTGCGCGACCTCTACGGCTCCACCGAGCCGGACCTCTGGGCCTCGTACGTGTCGGTCGGCCTCTTCACGGACTCGCCCGCCCACGGCGACCCCGGCACCAGCGTCACCAGCGCCAGATAGCCAAAGAACCCCACGGCCAGCCCCACGGCGTACCCGCCGAACACCTCGGGCAGCCCCAGCATCGCCGTCGCCAGCCCGCCGCCCACCGCGGCCAGCACGGCCGCCAGCTCGGTGAGCCCGGTGCCCGAGCGCCGCCCGCGCAACGTCCCGTACGTGATCCAGCCGATCACCAGCCCGAAGCAGATCGCGCCGACCACCGCCATCGCCGGAACCTCCAAGTCCATCGGGCCACCCGCTCACCGGCCACCGCGGAAGGATCTTCGTTCACGATCGCACGCGACACCGACCACGGTCTAGAGGTAGGACTTGGCGGCGCTCACCAGCTCGGCCGCCGCGTCCCGCGTGTCCACGTACAGGGCGGTCTCGGGGGTGCGCTCGCGCACGTCCTGATCGCGGATGGCGAACACGGCGGGCGCCACCCCCACGTCGCCGTAACGGCTCGCCACGGCGGCCCCGATCGCGCGGCGCACGTCGCCGACCACCTCCCGCGCGGTGTGCCCGGCCCCGGCGGCGGCGACGTACCCGAGCATCCCGGCGAAGCGCAGCTCACCCTCGGCGGCGGGCCGCTGCTCGGGCAGCACAGGCCGGTCCAGCCAGAACACCTTGCCCGCCAGGAACGCCTCGTAGCCGTCGCCGCCGTTTCCCTCGCGGCCGAGCACGCGGGCGGTCTCGGCGAGCAACTCCCCGAACTCGGCCAGCTCGGCCTCGGGCGGCAGGTCCGTGGTGACGAACAGGGGCACGATCAGCGAGTCGAGCATGTGACTATCCCTCCGTGAGGAGCCTCATCGTAGGACGCCGCACCGACAATCCGGGTGCGCCGGCTCACGCGCCAGCGGGTGCCAACCCTCGGGCGGCTAGCGCTCGCTCCACTCACCCTCGATCGCCGAGTGCACGATCGAGTCGCGCCACCCATGCGGCGTGCTCAGATGGTGCCGGATGCGCCCTTCCTCCACCATCCCCGCCGTCAACATCGCAAGCTGGGCAGGAAGGTTGGCGGGCGACCGGGCGCCCCAGATGCGGTGCAGCCCGAGCTGCTTGAACCCGAACGACAGCAGCAGCCGTACGAGGTCCGTGCCGATGCCCCGCCCCCACTGATCGGGATGCAGCCCGAACCCGATCTCCGCGCTGTGCGGCAGCTCGGTCTCGATGCGGAGCCTGGCCACGCCGATCACGTCGCGGTGGGCGGCGTCGACGACGGCGAGGACGTACAGGCGGCGCGGCTCGGCCAGGGCGGCCTCGACGGCCTCGTCGACGAGGTCGGTGACTTCGCGCAGGCTGCGCGGGGCGAAGGGGGCGTGCTGGAGGGCGGCGGGGTGGCTGTAGACGGTGTGCAGGGCGGCCACGTCGGCCTCCGTGACGTCACGGAGGCCGAGTCGTTCGCCATTGCAGACCACACGGCGCATGCGGAGAAGGTAACTCGTGTCCGGTGATCTTTACAAGCCCTTGTCAAGTGGCGAGTTGACTCCCGTAAGCTCGCGCGACAAGTTCGGCGACGGCGCTGTGCGCGCCGAGCGGGTCGGCGTGGCCGGCGTTGATCGACGCGGCGGCCTGCTCGACGACGCCGGCGGGGGTTTCGTGACCGATCACGCAGGGCGCGATGGCCAGCCGCTCGGCGCCCGCGGCGCGCAGCCGCTGGGCGGCGACGCCGACGCCCGGGTCGCTGTCCAGCGAGGCGGCGACCACGGGCAGCGTGAGCCGGGACGCCAGGAGCACCGCGGTGGCCTGCACGGCGTGCACCGCGCGGGGCCCGCCGGCGGTGGCGAGGATGACGGCGTCCACGGGGCTGGAGACGTTCAGCAGGCGGACGCGGTCGGCCCTGGCCAGGCCGCGTTCGGCCAGCCGGATGTGCAGGGCCTCGGCCAGCAGCGGGTGCGGCCCGAGCGCCTCGGTGACGACGGCCCCCGAGCCGCTGGCGGCGACGGCCTTGCCGATCTCGGCCATGATGACGGGATCGTCCCAGGTGAGCAGGGGCACGACGACGGCGTCGCGGCCCGCGGGCAGGGAGTCCGCCAGGTCGGTGATGCTCGTCAGGCGCACCTCGATCTGCGGGTTGTCGACCCGGACCACGGCCGCGATCTCCTCGGCCACGCCGGCGGTGCCGCCGGGGGTGGCGAGCACGAGCACGGGGGCGTCGGGCGGCAAGGACGTGGGCACGGGACGGCGGTGGCGACCGCCGCCCGGCCGAGGGGAACGTTCTCGTACAGGCAGGCTCACAGGCGCGCAGTTTATGCCGTTTCGCCGCTGCTTGTTCTGGGAATCGATGGCGATTCCGTCACAACCCCTACCTGGACGGTATGACCACTGACTGCGGGTTGCCGGGCGCGTACACCGTGATGCCCTGCGGCAGTGATCTGAGCTTCTCGATCTCGGCGCACGCGGGGCACTTGTCGTAGCCGTTCTGGCGGGCCAGGTTCGCCGCCGCCTCGGCCTTGGCCTGCGCCACCTTGGCCTCGGCCTCGGAAACCGCGGCTGCGGCCGTCAGCGACCTGTCCACGGCCTTCTGCACATCGGCGGGCAGCGTCACCTTGACCAGCGTGAACCGCAGGCCGGTGAGGAAACTGCCGCCCAGCATGACGGGCAGGTCGCGGGCGAGGGTGGCGTTGACCGCGTCCTGCACCTTGGTGATGTTGGCGTTGCTGTCCTGCGGCTGCAGCGCGGAGCTCTTCAGCAGCGAGCAGGACGGCACCAGCTCGACGCAGCGCATGGCGCCGATCTGGCCGCGCAGCGCGTTGTCGATCACGGGCCGGACGGCCTGGCCGAAGAACGCGCTCCAGCCCTCGTCGCCGTCCCAGGGATGCAGCGAGTTGTCGTCGCCGGCGCGGAAGGTCCTGGTGCCGTACTTGTCGTCGAACTTCTTCAGCGTCTCGTGATCCAGGTTGAGCGTGAAGTAGAGGGTGCCCTCGATGCCCAGGTTCACGCCGTCGCTGCTGGGCACCGTCACCACGTCCACGCCGAGCACGGTGGCGCGCCTGGCGTCGGCGGTGATCGTGTAGAAGCGCTGCTGCGCCGGGTAGAGGTGGACGGCGGACCACATGCCGGTCCAGGTCAGGCCGGAGCCGGGGTCGATCACCTGACGGACCTTGTTGTCGTCGAGCGGGCCGCCGTCACGCACGACGGCCACCTCGCCGCCGCCGGTGCTCTCCATCCCGCCCAGGGCCCCGATGATCAGGGGGATCGCGAGGATCGCGGCGGCGATGGCCAGTGCTGTTCTCATACGGACCCTTTCCGCGCGGGCGGCGTTGGCAGCCGCCGCCCGCGCTCCTTCGCGGCATTCGGGTCTATGACGGGTTAGGCGTACGGGCCCACCTGCGGCGTCTTGGTCTTGGACGGCGGCTCGGCCAGGTCGAGGTCACGGGTCTCCGGCGCGATGGCCAGGCCCACGGCCGTGATGGCGAGGGCGACGACCACGTAGATCGAGACCGCGACCGTCGTCTGGAACGCCTGGAAGAGCTGCAGCGCGATGATGGGGGCCAGCGCGCCGCCGACGATCCCGGCCACCTGGTACCCCATGGACGCGCCGCTGTAGCGCAGCCGGGTGCTGAACAGCTCGGCGATGAACGCGGCCTGCGGCCCGTACATGGCGGCGTGCGTGATCAGCGCCACCACGGCGGCCAGCGCGATGAGCGGGAAGGACTTGGTGTCGAGCAGCGGGAAGAAGACGAACACCCACACCGCCGCCGCGACGACGCCGGCGAAGTAGACGGGGCGGCGGCCGTACCGGTCGGACAGCGCGCCGGCCAGCGGGATCAGCCCGAGCTGCAGCGCCGAGCCGATGAGCACGGCGTTCAGCGCGTACGAGCGAGGCAGGTCGAGCTGACCGGTGATGTAGACGATGATGTACGCGGTGAAGGTGTAGAACGCGACGTCCACCCCGATCCGCGCGGTGAAGGCCGACAGCAGCGCGCGCGGGTGCGTGCGCAGCACCTCCAGCAGCGGCATCCGCGCCTTGGCGCCCTTCTGCTCCAGCTCGGCGAACAGCGGCGACTCGGTGATCCGCAGCCGCACCCACAGGCCGACGAACACCAGCGCCCCGGACAGCAGGAACGGCACCCGCCAGCCCCAGGACAGGAACGCCGCGTCCGACAGCGTGAAGGACAGGATGGTCAGCAGGCCGGTGGCCAGCACGTACCCGGCGGGCACGCCGACCTGAGGCCAGCTCGCGTTGAAGCCGCGGCGGCGGCCGTCGCCGTGCTCCAGCGACATGATCACCGCGCCGCCCCACTCGCCGCCGAGCCCGAGCCCCTGCACGAACCGCAGCAGCGCGAGCAGGACGGGGGCCAGCACGCCGACCGCGGCGTAGCCGGGCAGCACCCCGATGAGGAACGTCGAGACGCCCATCACCAGCAGCGTCACCACCAGCACGGTCTTACGGCCGGCCCGGTCGCCGAAGTGCCCGAACACGATGCCGCCGAGCGGCCTGGCCACGAACGCCACGGCGTTGGTGGTCAGCGACGCCACGACGGCGTTGAACGGGTCGAGCGACGGGAAGAACAGCGTGGGGAAGACCAGGGTCGCCGCGGTGGTGTAGAGGAAGAAGTCGTACCACTCCAGCGAGGTGCCGATCAGGCTGGCGAGGATCACCCGCCGGGTCTGTTGGGGGGAGCCTGACATCCGATCGCTCCTTGAGTTGAGGGGGGATAGTCATCAACATAGGAATCGTTGAACAATTCGACAAGAGTTTTGCTCCATGATTCCCTGTTAAATGTGGATAACGTGGTTGCCGACCTGTCCCAGGACCGCTCCCGGCTGGGTCGCAGCAGCACGGCGGAGCGAGTGGCCGACATCCTGCGCGACCGCATCAGCGAGGGCTTCTTCCAGCCCGGCCAGCGGCTGTCGGAGGAGTCGATCTCCGAAGGGCTCGGCGTGTCGCGCAACACGCTGCGCGAGGCGTTCCGGCTGCTGGGCCACGAGGGGCTGCTGGAGCACCGGCTCAACCGGGGGGTGTTCGTCCGGCTGCCCTCGGTCGAGGACGTGCTCGACCTCTACCGCGTCCGCCGCGTGCTGGAAGGCGCCGCCGTACGACGCAAGCCGTCGGAGGAGGCACTGACCACGATCAAGGAGGCGGTGGCCGACGCCCGCAGAGCCGCCGCCGCCGACGACTGGCAGGCCGTCGGCACCGCCAACATCCGCTTCCACCAGGCGCTCGTCTCGCTGAACGACAGCCCGCGGATCGACGAGGCCATGCGCCAGCTCCTGGCCGAGCTGCGCCTGGTCTTCCACGTCATGGAGAACCCGCGGGCCTTCCACGAGCCGTTCGTCGAGCGCAACCTCGCCCTCATCGAGCTGATCGAGTCGGGGCGGCCCGAGGAGGCCGCCGCCTACCTCGACGACTACCTGCACCATGCCGAGCGGCTGCTCATCCACGCCTACGAGCCGAACCGCTAACGTGGCCCCATGGAGCGGATCTTGACCCTCGACGAGGCCCGCGCGCTGCTCCCGGCGGTCATCGCGGAGGCCGCGGAGCTGATCGCGGCCCGTGCCGACCTGGCCGAGATCGACTTCCAGCGGCGCACCGGCGGCCGGTCCGAGCTGGGCGGCCTGCCCGAGCTGAAGGGGCTGCAGGCCAGGATCGAGGAGATCCTGAGCGGGTGGAACGAGCAGGGCATCGAGGTCAAGGGCATCGCGCCGGTGCTGGTCGACTTCCCCTCGCTGCTCGACGGCGCCTCCGTGCGGCTGTGCTGGATCGAGGGGGAGCGCGAGCTGGGCTGGTACCACCGTACGGAGCTGGGCTTCGCCGGCCGCCGTCCCCTGTAGGGGCCTTGACGTCCTTCGTCATGGCGTGTATTCAACTTATAGGTTGATTAACCAGGAGGTTGAATACAATGCTCCTCGACAACAAGATCGCCGTCGTATACGGCGCGGGCGGATCGATCGGCGGCGCGGCGGCCAGGGCCTTCGCCCGCGAAGGCGCCCGCGTCTTCCTCGCCGGACGCACCCGCGACAAGCTCGACGCGCTCGCCGCCACCCTCCCCGGGGCGGAGGCCGCCCAGGTGGACGCGCTCGACGAGGCCGCCGTCGACGCCTTCACCGGCTCCGTCGCCGAACGCGCCGGCCGCATCGACGTCTCCTTCAACGCCATCGGCATCCAGGACGTGCAACGCCCGCTCGGCAAGATCTCCGCCGCCGAGTTCCTGCGGCCGATCGAGGTGGCCACCCGCACCCAGTTCCTCACCGCCAGAGCCGCCGTCCGGCACATGCCGACCGGCGGCGGAGTCATCCTCATGTTCGGCGGCGGCGGGCCGCAGACCCAACCCGGGCTCGGCGGGCTCAAAGTGGCGCTCGACGCCATGGAGAGCATGCGCCGCCAGTTCGCGTGCGAGTACGGCCCGGCCGGCGTCCGCGTCCTCACCCTGGTCACCGGCGGCATCCCGGAGAGCCTGCCCGACGGCTTCGGCCCCAGGGACGAGATCACCGCCGCCATCGCCGAGGCCACCCTGCTCAAGCGCGCCGCGACGCTCGCCGACGTCGGGAACGTGGCCGCGTTCGCCGCCTCCCACCTGGCCGCCGCCATGACCTCGGCCACACTCAACATCTCCTGCGGCACGATCGTGGACCACTAAGGTGATCGCACCGTCCGCCTGACAGGAAGACCGCCGAGCATGCCCGACGACCAGCTCAGCCTCACCTTCGCCGCGCTCGCCGACCCGACGCGGCGGGCGATCCTGGCGCGGCTGGCCGAGGGGGAGGCGACCGTCAACGAGCTGGCGGAGCCGTTCGAGATGAGCCTCCAGGCGGTCTCCAAGCACCTCAAGGTGCTGGAGCGGGCGGGCCTCATCAGCAGGGGCCGCGACGCCCAGTGGCGGCCCTGCCGCCTGGAGACCGCGCCCCTGGAGACCGCCTCCGCCTGGATCGACCGGTACCGCGAACGCTGGAGCGGGCGGTTCGACCGGCTGGAACAAGAGATCCGGCGCATCCAGGAAGGACCGTCAGCGTGACCGGCACCGAGTTCGGGACAGCAGGACATCGTCATGGACAGGACCTCAGCGTGACTGACACCGACTTCGTGATCGAGCCGGGGCAGCAGGACATCGTCATGGACAGGACCTCAGCGTGACTGACACCGACTTCGTGATCGAGCCCGGACGGCAGGACATCGTCATGATCCGGCACTTCGACGCCCCGCCCGACCTGGTCTTCCGCGTCGTCACGGATCCGGCGCTGATCCCGCGATGGTGGGGGCCGAACTTCCTGACCACCCGCGTCGACCGCATGGAGGTCACGCCGGGCGGGCGGTGGCGGTTCGTCAACGCCGACGCCCAGGGCCGGGAGTGGGGGTTCAGCGGCGTCTACCACGCCGTCGTCCCGCCCGAGCGTTACGTACGGACGTGGGAGTTCGAAGGCGCGCCCGAGGAGGTCGCGCTCGAAACCGTCACCCTGACGCGGACGGACGGCCGGACCCGCTACACCGCCCGCTCCGTGCACCCGACCGTGGAGGCCCGCGACGCGATCATCCGCGCCGACGGGCCCCGCGGCGGCCGGGAGTCGATGGACCGGCTCGCCGCCCTGCTCGTGTCCCATCTGTGACCAACCGGCCACGCCGGGTCCGACTCTAAGGGGGTGAGGGAAAGGACCACAGCCATGAGGCACTCCTCACTGATCGCCGCCGCACTCCTCACACCCGCGGCCCTCGCCACCCCGCCCCCCACAGCCCTCGCCGCCCCGTCCCCTGCGGCCCTCGCCGCCCCGACACTCGCGGTCGGTGTCACTCAGGGGCACGCGGCCGCCGCCCCGGCCCACGCGGTCACTGCCGCCCCGGCCCATGCGGCCCTCGCCGCCCAGACACCCGCGGCCATCGCTGCCCAAGCACACCTGTGGGGCGCGCAACCGGTGGCCAGAGCCGCCTGGGTCAAAAGCTGCTACGACAAGAAACGCCAGGACACCGACCCCTGCGGGTCTTGGCGACTGAGCCTGCGCGACGGCCGCCAGGTCACGGTGCGCGCCGCCGCCGCCCGAGGCGTCGACGGCAAGGGCCGCCGGGCGCACCACGCGGGCACGTTCGCCGTCAGCGGTGACGGCAGCGTCATCCTGTACGAACGCGCCCGCGACCACCGCCTGGTCGTCCAGCCCGTCGCCGGCGGCCCGCCCACCACACTGCCCAGGTCCGCCAGACCTGCGGGCATCGGCAGCGACGAGCTGGCCGTCCGGCTGTCCCCCTCGGGGGACCGGGTGCTGATCGACTACTACGACGACGAGGGCCGCCTGCCCACCAAGGTCGTCACCGTCGCCACGGGAGAGACCGCCACGCTTCCGGCCACGTACGGGGTGCTCGGCTTCAGCGCCGACGGCGGCGAGGTGCTGGCCACGCGGCAGATGGACGACAACACCACCGCCCTGTACGCCCTCGGGCCCGGCGATGACTCGATCCGCAGCACGCCACCCCAGGTCGTCGTGAACGCCGCCGCCTGGGCGCTGGCCGCCGACGGAACCACGGTGGCGGTGCTCGTCCAGGGGGACAAGGCGCGGATCCGCACCTATGACCTGGCGACGGGGGAGTTGTCCGAGGGGGTGGACGTGCCGGTCGGGCGTGAATTGTCGCCTTCGAGCGCTTGGTGGGAGGGGTCTCGCCTCAGGGTCACCTACGCGAAGACTGCGGACGTGGGGAACTCGGCGGTGATACGGGTGCTCACCGTCGGTCCCGGACACGGGCTGGTCACTCAGGACGAGACGTACAAAATCGGCAAGAACTACACGTTCGCGGTTGCGGGGGAGTGAACGACATGCGCATCAAAACCATCACCACACTGGCCATCGCCTCGGCCCTGACCCCAGCCCTCACCTGGCCGGCGTCCGCCCACACGACGCTTGTGCACGGGGCGTCTGTGCACGGGGCGTTCGCACACGCAACGCCTGCGCACGCAACGTCCGCGCACACGGTGCCTGTGCACGCAACGTCCACCCACACGGCGCACAACCACAGCATCCGGTACGCCTCCATCAAGAGCTGCCCCGTCAAGGGCGGCGGCGCCAGGCCGTGCGGCGACTGGCGGCTCGTCATGCACGACGGCAGCCGCACCACCCTGCCCGACGCCCAAGGCGTGGCGAAGGAGGCCAACGGCTCACCCAACCGCTACGTCCCGGCCCCGGTGGCGGTCAGCGGCAACGGCCGGCGGGTCGCGTACTTCACCGAACAGGGCCCCCTCGCCGTGCGCACCCTCGGCGGCGGTGTCAAGCGGCTCGCGGCGGACGCGCTGCCCAAGGTGGCGCAGTACGAGGTGACGCTGCTGCTGTCCGACGACGGCGCCCGGCTCGTCGCGGTCGTCGGCGGCGACAAACCCTCCGGAACCCGCATCTTCGACACGGCCACCGGCAACCTGCTCGGCACCCTGCCTCCCGAGTCGTCCGTGCTCGGCTTCAGCGGCGACGGCGACGAACTGCTGGCCACCGCCGAGGGCGCCGAGAACGTCACCGACCTGGTCATCCACTCCGACACCGGCGAGGAGCTGCGCCGCGTCACCCCGCCACAGGTCATCGCGGCCAACGTCCCGCAGGCACTGGCCGGCGACGGGCGTACCGTGGCCAGCCTGCTGTCCGGCTCCAAGGCGGAGCTGGTCACCTACGACTCGGAGGGCGACCAGCTCGCCGGCCGTAAGCGCGTCAAGCTGCCCGCCGGGGACGTCCAGATGCTCGACTGGACGGGCGACACGCAGGTCACCGCCCACCTGACCAGCGACGCGTCCGGCTCGACCCGGATGACGATCGTGCAGATCGACACGGCGACGGGCACGGTGCGGGTCCGCGACCGGTACACGGTCCTGCGCGACTCCTTCTTCTTCGCGGCCTGCGGCGGCTGACCGACTCGGCACACGCAGCGGCAGCGCTCCGCCATACACGGCGGCAGCGCTCTCCATCACGGTGACAGCGCTCTGCCGAACGCGGCGACGGAACTTCGGCAGGCGCGGCGACAACGCTTCGGCACCCGCGGCGCAAGCGCTTCGCCCCACACCGCCCCACTGCTCCGACATACCCTGCAACGGTGAAGGTGTTCTCGACCAAGGCGATGGCCGTGCGGGCCGTGGACCTCTGCGTGGCACTGCTGTACGAGCCGCCATCCATCGCCTCGGTAACCCACGTCCTACGCGAACACGGCGAAACCGGAGAACTCCACCTCACCGACGACGACATAACCGCGATGCGCACAGCAGCGGCACACCTGCGCGACGTACTGGCCGCCGCCACCACTGGCGAGGCGGCGGCCCAGCTCAACCAACTCCTCGCACACTCCGCCCGCCCTCCCCGCCTGACCAGCCACGACGGCACCACCAGCTGGCACCTGCACGTCGACAGCGCGGACGACGCTCCATGGGCGGAGTGGTTCCTGACGTCGTCGGCCATGGCCCTGGCAGTGCTGCTCGCCGACCAGCAGCGGATACCGGGCGGGCTGTGCGCGTCGACCGGCTGCGGACGCCCGTACCTCGACGTGGGCGGCGGCAGCCCGCGCCGCTACTGCAGCACCCGCTGCGCCACCAGGGAACGCGTCGCCGCCCACCGCTCCCGCACCTCACCCGCCACCCGCTGACCGCCGCACGTCCGCCCACCGCGGGGCGATGAGCACCGCGACGGCCAGCGCCTGCAGCGCCGCACCGGCCAGCAGCGCGAGACTCACCGAGTACGCGGCCAGCGGCCCCGCCAGCGCCGAACCGATCGCGAACGAAGTGATCTTCAAACTGGCTCCCGTGGTGAAGACCTGACCCCGCAGCCGAGCGGGCGCTTCCCGATGACGTACCGCGAAGAGCGCGGTGAGCTGCGGCCCCTCACCCACCCCCGCCACCGCGGCCCCCACCACGGCCATCCAGTACGTTTCCGAGACGGCCATCACCACCATCCCGACCCCCAGCACCGCCGTCCCCGCCGCCTGCACCCCTTCCCACCGGGAGACCGCGCCGCCCCGTCGAGAGACAACGGCCAGAACGGCGTTGGCCACCAGCCCGGCCGCGGCGGTGACGGCCAGCAACAACGCGCCAAGCCCGCTTCCCCCGCTCACCCGGCCACCGAGCACAGGCGCGGACACGACCATCATGGCCAGCCCACAACACGACACCATGGACGCCGCAGTGGCCCGCCGCAAAGCCCCGTTCGACACGATCGCCCGAAACCCGGCCCGCACCTCGTCCCGAACCACCCGCCACCCACCCACCGCGCGCCGCCCGACCGAGGACGGCTCCTGGCCGCCGGAAGGCACACCACCCGAGGGCGGACGAGAGGAAGCGGCGGGCGGTGCATCGGCCCCTTCATGAGAGGCGTCAGGCAGCGTGCTGGGGGATGCGGCCATCGCAGCCGAGGGCGGTCGAGGGGAAGTGGCGGGCGACGTACCGACCGGAGCCGCTCTGTGAGAGGCGTCAGGGAGCGCGCGAGGGGAAGCGTCGGTCGAAGCCGCCTTGTGAGAGGCGCCAGGGGAAGCGGCCACCCGAGCCGAGGGCAGCCCGAGAGCGGCAGGCAGCGCGACGATCAGCAACCCGACGCTCACCATCACCGCCATCACACCCCCACCAGCGTCACCCCCACGATCACCCACCGACGCGATCACCCCGACCAGCGCAGGCCCAGCCAACCCCGCCACGTTGTAACTCATCGAGTCGAACGCCGTAGCCCGCCCCAACCCCCCGCTCCCCGCCACCACCAGGGGAAGCTGCGCCGTCCACCCGCCCGTGAGCGCCGGCCCGAGCAGCCCGGTCACCACCGCGACCCCCACCAGAACGCCCCCCGGCACCCCCTCCACCATCCCGCCGACCACAGCCATCAGCCCGGCCGCGTACCCGGCCAGACACCACCCCAGCACCCACCCCGGCCGCCGGGCCCGATCGAGCAGCACCCCGAGCAGTGGCCCGCCGATGGCGGCCGACACGGTCAGCCCCGCCAGCACCGACGAGGCCAGCAGCGGCGACCCGGTGACGGCCAGCCCGGTCACGAGCAGCGCGGGCCCGGACATCTCATCACCGGTACGCGCCATCACGGCCCCGGCCATGTAACGGGTCAACATGGCCAAGACGTTACATGAGCACGCGCCGCCTCGTACGTTAGGCAGGCGTCCCCCAGGGAATGAGTACCCGGGCTCAAGTTCCTGAGCTGGGCGTTCACCCATGCCGGGGAGGGGCGGCCTGCACGAACTGCGTGCGTGCAGGCCGACCGGCGGCCCTCAGGCCAACATGACGATCATGCCGGACTCGCGATCAAGCCGAGTCGGCAATCAGGTCGAGCTGGCGATCGGGCAGGGCTGGCAATCAGGTCGGGCTGACGGTCGGGCTGGGCAGGGCTGGCGGTTGGGCAGAGCTGGCGGTCGGGCCGGGATCGCAACCGGGCCGAGCCGACGATCAGGCCGAGCTGGCGATCACCGCGAACCGCGCCCCGAACGGATCGGCCAGGAACGCCATCCGCCCAACCCCTTCCGTGGTCGTCGCCTGGGTCTGCGTCGTCGCGCCGAGCCGCTGCGCCGCCGCCACCGCCGCATCGCAGTCGGGAACCTCGAAGTACGGCAGCCAATGCGGCCGATCACCCGCCTGGAGCTGCGCGAGCCCGGCCGCCGCCGACGACTCGTCGCCCTCCGCGGGCGAGATCACCGGGTATGACGTGTCGCCCATCGGCAGGTCCTCGATCCGCCAGCCGAACACCGACTGGTAGAAGGCGCGGATGCCGACGGGATCAGGCGTGTACAGCTCGACCCAGCCCAGCGAGCCCGCGTCCGTGACCAGCCCCAGCCCCTTGGTCGCGCCCGGCTGCCAGACCGCGAACGACGCCCCGGCCGGATCGGCGAACAGCGCCATCCGCCCCTGCCCCGCGATGTCGTAAGGCGCCGCCAGGACGCTGCCGCCCGCCTGCTCGATCGCCTTCGCCATGGTGTCGGCGTCGGGCGCCTGGAAGTACGTCAGCCAGGCCGGAGCGCCCCGGGCCGGACCCTCCGGGCTGATGCCGGCGACCGTCCGCCCGCCGAGCTGGCAGAAGCGGTAATTCCGGTGCTCGGGACCCAGCGAGACGAGATCCCAGCCGAACAGCCCGGTGTAGAAGGCGGCCGACGCCTCGGGGTCGGGGCTGCTGACGTCGACCCAGCAGGGGGAGCCGGGTAGGTAGTGCGTGGTGAGCATGGCCTGCTCCTTCGCGTGACGAAGCGGTGGGTGGCCTCTTCACCTCTGGTGCGGGCCGAGGGCCGACGCCACTCATATCCGGTGCCCCCCAGCGTTGTACGACCTGTCGATCGAAAAAGTCCCTTCGCTCAAATCGAATAGGTGTTTGAAGTATCGCATACACTCGACCCCATGAAAGCCGCGTTCCAAGCCTCTTTGCTCGCCCTCGACGAGGAGCTCGGCATCGGGCCTCTCGGCGACACCGTCCGCCGCACGCACCTCGACCACGGCGCCTGGATCGACCTGCGCCCGGGCTGGCTGACGGGCGCCGACACCCTCTTCGAACGCCTCGCCGAGCACGTGCCGTGGCGCGCCGAACGGCGGCGCATGTACGACCGGGTGGTGGACGTGCCGCGGCTGCTCAAGTTCTACGACGAGGACGAGCCCCTGCCCGACCCCGTCCTCGCCGACGCCCGCCGCGCGCTCGACGGCCACTACGGCTCCGAGCTGGGCGAGCCCTTCCGTACGGCGGGCCTCTGCTTCTACCGGGACGGGCGCGACAGCGTGGCGTGGCACGGCGACACCATCGGGCGGGGCAGCACGGAGGACACCATGGTGGCCATCGTGTCGGTCGGCAGCCCGCGGGCTCTTGTGCTGCGGCCTCGGGGCGGTGGGGGGTCGGTTCGGTATGAGCTGGGGCATGGGGATTTGATCGTGATGGGTGGGAGTTGTCAGCGGACCTGGGAGCATGCGATTCCGAAGACCTCGCGGCCGTCGGGGCCGCGCATCAGCATCCAGTTCCGGCCTCGGGGGGTGCGCTGACACTGACGCACCGCCGCCGCCCGGCTCAGCCCGGCCTGCGCCCGCGTTGTCGGGTGAGCCGCCTGCGGCCCGGTGCGTGCCCTGTCGTGCGGTGCGGTGTGTCGTGCGGTGCGGTGCGGTGCGCAGGGTGTCGTGCGGCGGTGCGCAGGGTGTCGTGCGGCGGTGCGCAGCGTGTCGTGCGCGTGCACCGCATGCTGCGTGTCGGGTGCCGGGTGCCGGGTGCCGGGTGTCGGGTGTCGTGCCGTCGCGAGGCGCGCCGCCGCAGGGGCTGTCCCTACTTGACCGTCAGCCGGGCCACCCGCCCCTGCTCTCCCGCCGCCCAACAAGACCGATCCTCCGCACAAGCCACTGTGTCGAACGACCCCCCATCGAAACTCTCCCAAACCCTCCCACCCGAGTACGTCACATCACTCCCGGAAGGCCCCACCGCCACGGCGGCGAAGGGAAGCTGAGGAAGCCACGCGACCCCCGACCGATAAGCAGGCGGAGGAACGGACGACGGCTGCCACGAGTCACCACCATCCCGGCTGACCGCCCCGGCGTCAGGCGACTGCTGTTCGGGCCGGTAGTCGCCGCCGACGGCGATGCCGCGGTGCCGGTCGCGGAAGGCGAGCCCGAAGACGCCCCGGGCGGGGTCGCCGCCGGGGATGGGGGCGTCGGTGACCGTCCAGGTGTGGCCGCGGTCGCGTGAGTGGAAGACGCGGGCGCGCGAGGCCCCGCCGCTGGCCAGCCAGGCGTCGCGCCCGCCGGGCGAGGCGACCAGGCACTGCCCGCTGGCCGCGAACCCGGCCTCGCCCGGCAGCGCCTCCGGCATCCCGTCGGACGGGAGCACCTGCCAGCTCCGCCCGCCGTCCCGCGTGGACAGGATGCGGAAGCGGCCGTTGACCGGGTCGCTCATGGCCAGGCCGTGGCGGTGGTCGAAGAAGGCCAGGCAGTCGTAGAACGCCTGCGGTTCGTCGTTCCTGAACGTCTCCGTCCAGGTCCGGCCGCCGTCCTGGGTGCGGTAGACGCGCGAGTCGGTGCCGGCGCCGATGGACAGGGCGACGGCGCGGTTCGCGTCGAACGCCTCGATGTCGCGGAACTGGAGCGCGGACGTGTCGGGCGGGGAGACGTTCTGCCAGGTACGTCCGCCGTCCACGGTCCTGAGCACGGTTCCGGCCGAGCCCGAGGCCCACACCACGTTCCGGCTGACGGGCGACAGGCCGCGCAGGCGCGCGGTCACTCCGGTGTCCTTGAGCTCCCAGCCGAGCCGGGGCGGGCCGGCGGCGTGGGCGGGGAGCGGGGCGGCGAGCAGGAGGGACGCTGACAGCGCGCCTAACGCGATTCGAAGCTTCATGTCGGGCAAACTAGCCCAAAGGATCAACGCGGTCCATGGCCGCCGGATGTCAGGCGGACTGGTGGGCGGTGCCCCACGAGAGCAGGGCCGAGGCGGTGGTGAAGCGGCGGCTGGAGACCGACTCGTCCAGCAGGACGCCGACCAGCACCCGCCCGTCCGACTCGCCCGCGAACGCCAGGCAGTACCCCGCGGCCCTGGTGAAGCCGGTCTTCAGCCCGATCGCGCCCGGGGTGCCGAGCAGGCGGTTGGTGTTGCGCCAGTCGTAGGAGCGGTGCTCGCCGGTGGCGTCGAGGTCGTGCCGGCGGGTGCCGGCCACCTGCTTGATGAGGGGGATCCGCAGGGCCTTGGCGGCCAGGACGGACTGGTCGCGCGCGGTGGAGTAGCCGTCGCCGCGGGGGGTGGGCAGGCCGTCGGCGTTGAGGTAGTGGGTGTCGTTCATGCCGAGCGAGCGCGCCGTCTCGTTCATGCGGGCCACGAAGCCCTGGACGCCCGGCCCGTACGTGCGGGCCAGCGCGTGGGCGGCGTCGGCGCCGGAGGGCAGCATCAGGCCGTAGAGCAGCTCGCCGACCGTGAGGCGGTCGCCGGGGCGCAGGTCGGCGGTGGTGCCGCCGCCGTCCTCCGCGTACGCGACGTCCGCGCGCGTGATCCGCACCACGTCCGTGGGCTTGGCGGCCTGCAGCACCACGTACGCGGTCATGGTCTTGGTCAGGCTGGCGACCGGCATCCGCTCGGCGCCGCTCTTGTCGTACAGGACCTCGCCGGACGAGGCGTCCATGAGGTAGGCGGCGCGACCGTACACGGCGGGCGCGTCCACGTCCATGGTGGCGGCCGAGGGGGTGGTGGCGGCGTGTGCGAGAGCGGGCGCGGTCAGCCCTGTGACCAGGGCAAGAGCGCCTGCCGTGGCGGCCAGAAAAGCTTTCCGATGACGCATACGGCACAGAATGCCGCCCGCCTTGGGGTGGTTTTGACCAAAAAAAGCGAAATTTCGCGCCTTAACCCCCCGAAAACCCCTACAGCGTCGAGAAAGCTGAAAAAAGGTAAAAAATCACAGACGTCCTCCCGTACGTCGTTCCAAGATCCGCGAGAGGTACGGCGGTCACCGTCCGTGCCAGAAGTTGTCCGCGACGCGCTCGCCCGCCGCCAACTCGGAGAACAGGTCCTCCCACAACGGCATCACCTGCTCCGGCCCGTACGCCCGCGACGTCCTGCGCGCCGCCCGCCCCATCCGCACCCGCAGCTCCCGGTCGGCGATGACCCGGTTCAGCGCGGCGGCCAGCGCGTCCACGTCCCTCGGCGGCACCAGCACGCCGTCCACCCCGTCGGTCAGTACGTCCCCCGGCCCCGTCGGGCAGTCGAAGGCGACCACGGGCAGGGCATGCGTCATGGCCTCGATCATCACCATGGGCAGCCCCTCGAAGCGGGAGCTCAGCGCGTACACGGAGGCGTCGGTCAGCTCCTGCTCCAGCCGGTCCGTACGGCCGGGCAGCGACACGTGCCCGCCCAGCCCGTACCGTTCGACCAGCCCGGTGAGCTGCCCCTTGCGCGGCCCGGTGCCGAAGATGCGCAGCCGCCACTCCGGATGCTCCGCCACCACCTGCGCGAACGCCTCGATCAGCAGGTCGAACCCCTTCTGCGGCACCAGCCGCCCGGCCGCGATCACCACGGGCTCGGCCTGCCGGGAGGGCCGCTGCTCGACCTTGTGCACCGCGTTCGGGATCTGCACGATCGGGGTCCTGGGCAGCAGCCGCTGGTACTCCAGGCGGTTCGTCCTGGTCAGCACGGTGATCGCGTCGAAGCGGTGGTAGTGGCGGGCGATCTCCCTGCGGATGGTGTCGGGGTAGGCCGACAGGTTCATGTGCTCCTGCGCGACCCGGATGACCGTCTTCTGGGCGCGCCGGGCGGAGATCAGGTTGAGCGCGGGACGGGTGGTGACCAGGATGCCGTCACGCAGCCCCGAGACGTACTCCATGGCGGCCCACTCCACCCGCTCGGTGAAGTAGTCGGCCGCGAACTCGCCGCGCGGCACGATCTTCCCGCGCACCCGGCGCCACGCCTTGCGCGCCACCGAGTCGGGCTGACGGCCGCCCCGCTGGTCGACCAGGGTGCTGACGGTGATCCGGGGGTCCAGCCTGAACTGGGGGTTCTCGCGCCGCCGTACCAGGCTCACCAGCTCGACGTCGTGGCCGGCGGCGGCCATCGCGTTCGCCTGGTTGACCACCGTGCGGATGGTGCCGCCCATGCCGAAGGCGTGCAGCATGAGGTAGCGGATCTTCACGGGCGGCGCTCACGGCGCGCGCGGCCGGGCACTCCGGCGTCCGGACCAGCGGGAACGGGAACTCGGGGCCGATTCATGCAGAGGCAGACTACCCGGCGTTCCTGGCAGTTCCCTGGGAACGCCGAAGCAGGGGCTCCCGGCAGCCGCCGGGTTCGCCACCCCCGGCCCCGATGATCAACTAGCCTGGCGGGTGACGAGGCGAGCGCGAGGCGAGGGGTGCGGCATGGACGGCGTACGGCCGGCGGACGAGGTGGTTCTGGGCAGGGTCGCCGAGCACCTGAGCGCCGCCACGGGACAGCCGTGGGAGGTCCGCGACGGCCTGGCCAAGGGCCCCGGCACGCTCGCCGTCCGCCTCGGCGCCGACCACACCGGCAGCCCCGCGCACCTCGACCTCGACTTCGTGCTCAACGTGGACCGCCCGCAGGACACCACGGTCTCCGACTGCGTGACCGGCTACGGCGCCACCGTCGAGGAGTCCGTGGACCGGGCGATCCGGATGTGGCTCGGCACGACCGGCGGCGCCCTGCTGGAGCTGCTCGTCCAGGACGGCTCCCACGCCGCCCACTTCGCCCCGGACGACCCCGACGGCTTCCCCGGCTGGCACGCCATCCACGGCGGCATCGTCGGCTGGGGCACGGGCGACGAGCACGACTCGGTGCAGAAGTGGGCGGTCCAGCACGTCCTGCTGCCGCACCTGGCGCCGGCGCTCAAGGGCACGCTCGAACGGGAGCACCTGGTGGGGGTGAAGGCGTTCTTCGGCGGCGGGGACGGCACGGAGACGGCCGAGGTCCGGGTGAACGGCGTCTGTCACGAGGCGGGGTCGCGGGCGCTGGCCGAGCTGGAGTGGCCGCGCCCGGCGGGCGGCGTCTCGTACGCCCGCACGTTCGTCCTGCTCGTCCACCAGGAGTGACCCGCACCAGAGAGTGAGCCGCACCAGGGAGCGACCCGCGCGCCCGCACATGATCACGAGCCGTTAGCCTGGCCAGATGGCGCTGCGGGCGAACCTCATCGTGATCTACACCGGCCGGGTCGAGGAATGCCGGGCGTTCTACGGCTCACTGGGCCTGGACTTCCGGCCCGAGCAGCACGGCGACGGCCCACGCCACTACGCCGCGGTGCTGGACGACGGGCTGGTGGTCGAGCTCTACCCGGCCGCCCCCGACCGGCGGACCGGACGGGTGCGGCTCGGCTTCGAGGTGGACGACCTGCAGGGGTTCAAGGCAGGCAGCCACGTGCTGGAGGACCCCGACGGGCGCGCCGTCGAGGTCCTCGTGCGCGACGGTCACTGACCGGCGAGGCCCGTGTGCGCCACACCCCGGACGATCTGCCGCTGGAACATCACGAACACGACCAGCAGCGGCAACCCGGCCAGCACCACCGACGCCATGATCTGCGCGTACCGGAGCCCGAACGTCCCCTGCACCACGTTCGCCAGCCCGACCGGCAGCGTCATCGTGTTCGGGTCGGTGGAGACCAGGAACGGCCACAGGAAGTTGTTCCAGGTGGTGATGAACGTGAAGATCGACACGGCGGCCAGCACCGGGCGTGACAGCGGCAGGACGATGGTGAAGAAGACCCGCCACCGCCCGGCCCCGTCCACGAAGGCGGCCTGCTCCAGCTCGGGCGGCACGTCCTGGAAGAACTTGAACAGGATGTAGACGATCAGCGGCGCCGCCACCTGCGGCAGGATGATGGCCCACCAGGTGTCCACCAGCCCCAGCGTGACCATCTCGGCGAACAGCGGCGCGATCAGCACCTGCGGCGGCACCATGATCCCGGCCAGGATCAGCGCCAGCAGCGCCCGCTGGCCCCTGAACTGGGTGCGCGCGAACCCGTACGCCGCCATCGCCGAGAACAGCACGGTCAGGAACGTGACGATCACCGCGGTGACGGTGGAGTTGATCGCCCACTTGACGATGCCGCCGGTGCCCAGCACCAGCGCGTACGAGTCGAAGGTGATCTCGCTGCCGAACCACTCCAGCGGCAGCTTGGTGGTCTCGTCCTCCGGTTTGAGCGAGGTGGCCACGGCCCAGAGGACCGGGGCGAGCCAGATGGCCGCGAGGATCAGGGCGATGACGAGCAGGATGAGCTGGCTGACGCTGAACCGCTTGGTCACGACGCGGCCTCCTCGCGCTTGCGGAACAGCCGGAGCTGGCCCAGGGAGACGATGACGATCAGGGCGAACAGGATGTACGACACGGCCGAGGCGTAGCCGGTGCGGTAATCGGTGAAGCCGACGTCGTAGGCGTACTCGATGATCGGCCGGGTGGAGTCCTGCGGCCCGCCGCCCGTCATCAGGTAGATCTGGTCGAACACCTTCAGCGAGGCGACCAGTTGCAGCACCACGATGAGCGCGGTGGTGCGGCCGAGCAGCGGCAGGGTGATGGAGCGGAGCTTGTCCCAGGCGGAGGCGCCGTCGATGGCGGCGGCCTCGTACAGGTGCTGCGGGATCGACTGCAGGGCGGCCAAATAGAGCAGGAAGTTGAAGCCGACCGTCCACCAGACGGTGGTCAGCACCATCGACCACATGGCCACGGCCGGGTCGCCCAGCCACAGCACGTCGGTGCCGAGCGTGCCGTTGATCAGGCCGTAGTCGGGCGGGTAGATCATCTGCAGCCACAGGATCGACACGACCGCCGACGGCAGCAGGAACGGCCCGAAGAACGACAGCCGCCACAGCCACTGCACGAACCGCAGGTTGTGCACCAGCAGCGCGAACACCAGCCCGAGGAACACCAGCGGGATCGTGCTCAGCACGGTGAAGAGCACCGTGTTCCACAGCGAGCGCCACATGCGCGGGTCGCCGAACGCCTCCACGTAGTTGTCGAAGGCGACGAAGTGGTTGTTGCCGCCGGCGATGTTCACGCTCGACAGGCTCATCTGGAAGCCGAGCAGCGTCGGCCAGACCAGGAAGGCCAGGTAGATCAGCAGGAACGGCGCGACGAACACCATCCCGTGCTGGGTCCAGCCGCGCCGGACCTTGGGCGTGGCGACGGGGGCGGCGGTCGGCGGGGCGGCGACGGTGGTCGTCATCAGCGCTCCTCGTCGGGGAAGGGGTCCGGTGCGGTCAGCAGCCGGTTCATCGCGGCCTTGGCGGCGGCCAGGCCCTCCTCGGGCGTGCGCGACCCGCCGATGATCGGGGAGAACGCCTCGCCGAACTCGATCCACATCCGCGAGGCCGAGCCGGCGAACCACACCTGCGGGTCGAGGGCGACCTCGGTGATGACCGAGCGGTACTCCGACTGCGGCTGCAGCGCGAGGTAGTCGGGCTCCTCCAGCGCCGGCAGGTACGCGGGCACGTGCCCGGCCACCGCCCAGTCGGCGCTGTTCTTGACCAGGTAGGCGATGAACTCGTACGTCGCCCGCTCCACCTCGGGATCCCGGTCGCGCTGGTGCGGCAGCACGAAGGCGTGACAGTCGGCCTGCGCCGACCATCCGCCGAAGACGCTGGGGAAGCGGGTCATGCTGAACGGCGTCTTGCGTTCCTTCAGCCCGGTGGTCTCCCAGTCACCGTTCCACAGGAACGCCGCCTCGCCGTTGGTGAACTTGGCGACGGAGGCGCCGTAGTCCGTACGCCAGTCGCACAGTCCTTCCTCGCCGAGCCGCCGCATCAGCCGCAACGCGTCGAGGGCCTTGGCGTCGTCGATGGCGATCTTGGCGTTGTCCGGCGTCAGCAGGGACCCGCCGCTCTGCGAGTACAGCGACCACCACACGCGCCAGGGGCCCACGGTGCCCAGGCCGAGCGCGTCGAAGGCGAGCGGCGGCTTGCCGCCCATCACCTGCTTGACCTTGTTGAGCTGCGCGATCAGCTCGTCCACGCCCTTGGTGGGGGTGAGCTTGCCGTCGGGGCCGAGCACGCCGGCCTTCCCGCACAGGTCGGTGTTGTAGTACAGCACCATCGGGTGGGCGTCGAAGGGGATGGCGTACAGGACGCCGTCGAGCTGGGCGCGCTCCCAGATCGGCGGGCTGAAATCGGCGGCCCGCAGGCCGACCTCCTCCATCAGCCTGGTGTTGATGGGGTCGAGGATCCGCCCCGCGCCCATCCCGGCCAGCCGGGCGAGGTGGAAGGTGGCCAGGTCGGGCGAGCGCCCGCCGGAGCCCGCCATGGCGATCTTGGTGTAGTACGGCTCGCCCCAGGCGAGCACGTTCTCCTCGACGAAGGTGCCGGGAACGTCCTTGGCGAACGCCTGGACCATCTTGTTCATGATGATGCCGTCGCTGGCGCCGAGGAAGTGCCAGTACTGCACGCGGGTCTGGGACGAACCGAGCCCCACGGGGATCGCGCATCCCGTGGCGGCGGCGCCGAGCAGTGCGAGGCTGCCGCCGAGAAGGTGCCGGCGGGTGATATCGGGGGGACCGTGCACTGGGGCCTCTTCCTTCACCGAGCTATCGCTTGGCCATGTTCTCGCTAACATCTAGAGGGTTCAGGGCAGCCATGAACGGGCCTTTCGCGCGCGGCGCGAAGGCGACAGGGCGAGCCGTCCGGATCTCGGCGGCCGCCGCGCGGACCCCGTTGTTTCAGCGGGGTTACCCGAGTGTTAGCGGTAACAAGCAGCATGTCAAGGGTCCGCCCGCAACCGGTTGCGGCGGTCCGCACCCCCTTGACCCACTCCTGTGATAACGCTAACAATCGGGACCACGAAACGCCCGAGAAACAGGGAGCCCCCTCCGTGCATCAGGCCAGACTCACCCTCGACCCCGCCTTCAAGGTCGCCCCCGTACGGCGGCGCACCTTCGGCACGTTCGTCGAGCACCTCGGCCGCTGCGTGTACACCGGCATCCACGAGCCCGGCCACCCCACGGCCGACGAGGACGGCTTCCGCCGCGACGTCCTCGACCTCACCAGGGAGCTGGGCGTCTCCACCGTCCGCTACCCGGGCGGCAACTTCGTCTCCGGCTACCGCTGGGAGGACGGCATCGGCCCCGTCGCCCAGCGCCCGCGCCGCCTCGACCTGGCCTGGCACAGCACCGAGACGAACGAGGTCGGCGTCGACGAGTTCGTCCGCTGGTGCCGCAAGGCCGGCGTGGAGCCCATGATGGCCGTGAACCTCGGCACCCGAGGCCTCGCCGAAGCCCTCGACCTGCTCGAATACGCCAACCACCCCTCCGGCACCACCCTGTCCGACCTGCGCGTCGCCAACGGCGCCAAGGAGCCGCACGACATCAGGATGTGGTGCCTCGGCAACGAGATGGACGGCCCCTGGCAGACCGGCCACAAGACGGCCCGCGAGTACGGCCGGCTGGCCGCCGAGACCGCCCGCGCCATGCGCATGATCGACCCGGAACTCGAGCTCGTCGCCTGCGGCAGCTCCAGCTCCAGCATGCCCACGTTCGGCACGTGGGAGGCCGAGGTGCTGGAGGAGACCTACGACCTGGTCGACTACATCTCCTGCCACGCCTACTACCAGGAACGGGACGGCGACCTCGGCAGCTTCCTGGCCAGCTCGGCCGACATGGAGTACTTCATCTCCTCCGTCGTGGCCACCGCCGACAGCGTCGGCGCCCGCCTCAAGTCCCGCAAGAAGATCAACATCTCGTTCGACGAGTGGAACGTCTGGTACATCTCCCGCTTTCAGGACGCCGGCGCCCCGCAGGACTGGCCCGTCGCCCCGCCCCTGCTGGAGGACCACTACCACCTGGCCGACGCCGTGACGTTCGGCGGCCTGCTGATCACCCTGCTGCGCAACAGCGACCGCGTCACCGCCGCCTCCCTCGCCCAGCTCGTGAACGTCATCGCGCCCATCATGACCGAGCCCGGCGGGCGCGCCTGGCGCCAGACCACCTTCCACCCCTTCGCCCAGGCGTCCCGCCACGCGGCCGGCGACGTGCTGCGCGTGGAGCCGGACTCGCCGGTGTACGAGACGAAGGCGTACGGGGAGGTGCCGCTGCTGCACGCGGTCGCCACCCACTCCGCGGAGGGCACCACGTTGTTCGCCGTCAACCGGTCGGTGGACACGCCGCTGTCGCTGGAGATCGACGCCCGGGCGCTCGGTGGCGTCCGCATCGTCGAGGCCAGCACACTGACCGACCCGGACGTCTACGCCGGTAATTCGGCCGACGAGCCTGGGCGGATCACGCCGCGCGCCAACGGGGACGTGGAGGCCGATCCGCTGCGGGTGCTGCTGCCCCCGGTGTCGTGGAACGTGATCCGGCTCGCGTAGCGCGGCGCGCGCCTCCGCCGGACGGCGCGGCGGCGCGTCAGGCCGTCTGACGAGGCGGCGCGGCGCCGGTGCTCTCGCGGACGACCAGCTCGGGCTCGACCAGCCGCCGCGCCTCCGGCTCGGCCCCCGCCATCCGGTCCAGCAGCATGTGGAACGCGTGCCGCCCGACCTCCCCGAAGTCCTGCCGTACGGTGGTCAGCGGCGGCCAGAAGTACGCGGACTCGGGGATGTCGTCGAACCCCGCCACGCTCACGTCCTCGGGCACCCGCCGCCCCGCCTCCCGAAGCGCCCGCAGCACGCCGAGCGCCATCTGGTCGTTGGCCACGAACACGGCGGTGACGTCGGGGTCGGTGGCGAGGCGGCGGCCGAGCTGGTAGCCGGAGCGGGAGCTCCAGTCGCCGCGCAGCACCTCGGGCACCGGCCGCCCCGCCGACTCCAGCACGCCGCGCCAGCCCTCGATGCGGCCGTTGGCGTCGAGCCAGTCGGCGGGCCCCGCCACGTGCCACACGCTGTGGTGGCCGAGGCTGAGCAGGTGGCGGGTGACGCGGGCGGCCCCGGCCTGCTGGTCCACCTTGGCCACGGGGACGGGGATGTCGTCGCCGGCGTCCACCGCGACGACCGGCATCTCGGGCGGCAGGTGACGCAGCCCGTCGGCGGCCGACTCGTGCGGCGCGACGATGATCACGCCGTCGACCGCCTGCGTGCGCAGCCGCTGTACGCCCTCCTCCATCGACCTGCGGTTCAGTGAGCTGAGGCTGGCGATGCTGACGTTGTAGCCGGCGTGCCTGGCGGCCTGCTCGATGCAGTAGAGCGTGGAGGCGGGGCCGTACAGGGTGGTGTCGATGCTGACCACGCCGAGCACGCCGGAGCGGCCGGTGACGAGCTGGCGGGCGGCCTGGTTGGGCCGGTAGTCCAGCTCGCGGACGGCGGCCAGCACGCGGGCCCTGGTCTCGGCGCGTACGAGATCGGGCGTGTTGAGCACGCGCGAGACGGTCATCGTGGAGACTCCGGCGAGCACGGCGACGTCCATCAGCACCGCAGGCCTGCCCGGTTTGGATTTCACCGCGGCTCACCCCCTCAGCGGTAACGCTAACAGGCGGAAGGGGCGAGCGCGCGATCATTATGGGCGGGTCGCCGAGCAGGCGCCGGGACCGTGCCCGGCGGGACCGCACCCGGCAAGCCGCCGCGCGAAGGGCTTCGTCAGACGGGCCGAATCGACCACTGCTGGCAGTTGTTGCCGAGCCAGCTCCACTGCCGCACGTCCGTCCCGTCCGCCGTCCCGCAGTCGGCCACGTCCGCGACCTTGCCGGTGGCCGCGTTGACGATCCGCACCCACCCCCCGGACGCCGTGTACACGAGCCGGAACCGCTGGCACGTGTTGTTCAGCCAGCTCCACTGCCGGATGTCGGTGCCGTCGGCGGCGGCGCAGTTGGCGAGGTCGGCGACCTTGCCGGTGGCCACGTTCACCAGCCGGCTGGTGTCGTCGGCCTGATCCTCGACGCGCCACCGCTGGTTGGCGCCGCCGTTGCAGGTCCACTGCTGGATGTTCGCGCCGTCCGCCGTCCCGCCGCCCGCGACCTCCAGGCACTTGCCGCTGTTGCGGTTGACCAGCGTGTACGCGCTGGGCGTGGCCGCCGTCTCACCGGCGGGCGCGGCCAGGGAGACGCCCGTGGCGACGGGGGCGCCGAAGTTGGGCGTGCCGTCGGCGTTCCAGGTGAACTTCTGCGCCCGGGTGGTGCGGTTGTTGTCGCACCCGCCGCCGCTGGAGCTGTTGGCGTGGTAGACGATCCAGCTCTCGGCGCCGTTGGGCGAGGTGAAGAAGCCGTTGTGGCCGGGGCCGTACACGCTGCCTGAGCGCTGGAACACCGGCGTCGCCTTCTTCACCCAGCTCGACGCGCTGAGCGGGTCGCCGCCGTTGTAAGTGAGCTGCCCGAGCTTGTAGTCGGGCCCCCAGCAGGCGCTGGCCGAGTAGATCACGAACGTCTGCCCGCCGCGCTGCAGCGCCTCCGGCCCCTCGTTGACCGTCCCGCCCTGCGTCTCCCAGCCGTAGGTGGGGCTGGAGATCCGGCTGAACGTGCTGGAGCCGAGCGTGTACGGGTTGCTCATCGGCGCGATCACCAGGCTCTGCTGGCTGCCCGCGACGAAGCCGCTGCCGAGCAGGTACAGGGAGCCGTTCAGGGTCATCGGGCTGGCGTCGATCAGCCAGCCGCCCGGCGTGAGGTTGGAGCCGGACAGCATGTTCCGGTACGTGTACGGCCCGAGGGGGTCGCTGCCCGCGCTCTCCAGCACGTGGGTGCGCTGGCTGTCGCAGCAGGCGGCGCCGACCGCGCCGGCGGAGTAGTAGATGTACCAGCGGCCGTTGAACTGGTGCAGCTCAGGGGCCCAGAAGTTGGTGCCGCGGGAGGCGGTGGCGTCCTGCCAGACCTGGATGCTCGGGGCGGTGCCGAGGCCGCCGAGGGTGGGGGAGCGGCGGACGACCAGGGTGTTGGTGAAGCTAGTGGTGATCAGGTAGTAGTTGCCGTCGTACCAGGTCAGCCAGGGGTCGGCGCCCTTCTGGGACTTGATGGGGTTGGTGTAGGAGGTGGCCGCCTGGGCGGGCGCGGTGCCGGGGACCACCAGGGCTAAGAGGAGGAGCGACAGGGCTGCCAGGATTCTGCGGAGCATGGCGGGACTCCTTGGTAGCGCTAACATTTCGCGGCGTTTTTGCGGAGGTGCCGCGATTGTTAGCGCTCACGCAGGGAGTGTCAACGGCAACTGAAACTTTCACCTCCCTGTTGGAACCCCAACTGCGCTCCCTATCGTTGATCAGCCTGATGATCCCTAGGCTAAAGAGGAATCCTTGTCCCGATTAGCCTTCCTGGCCGCGATCGCCGTCCTGATCACCGGATGCGCGGCCACGCCGCCCGCACCCGTGCCCACGACCTACGTCCCCTCTCCCTACTTCAGCCCCTCCCAGGAGATGGCCGACGACGATGGGGACGACGAGTTCATCCAGATCTGCGCCCGCAAGAAGACACGGGTCAGGGTCAGTAACCGGCCCTGCGACGACGCGGAGCCGGGTCACGCCTGGTACTTCCTCCCGGTGGACGAGCACGTCCCCGCCACGGGCAGGAAGGCGAAGAAGGGCTCGTTCAAACGGCCGGACGGCATCACCTACCGCGCGCCCGCGAAGGGCGGCCTCGGCAGGGCCGTGATGATCGAGGACGAGTACGTGGACTACGTGGAGGTGTGCACCCTGAAGCGCACGCGCGTCAGGGCCTCGGACGTCAACTGCGACCACGGCGAGAAGGGCTACGCCTGGTACTACATCCGCATGGACGGATACGTGCCGCCCATCGGGAAGAAGGCGGAGGAAGGCTCCTTCTTCACGGTGCCGTACGAGGACCCGTACCGCGCGCGCAGGAAGGGCGGGGACGCCGTGGACGCGGCGATCGGCTACAAGGACGCCGCCGCCGCGCAGGAGGAGGAAGAGGAAGAGGAAGAAGAGGAGTACTGCACCTCGACCATCAACGGCCAGTGCGTGCAGACCAACCGCTGCACGGAGACCGTCAACGGCGTGTGCACCAGGACCGAGGACGGCGCTCTCAGCTCGACCTCGAAGAGGTGCAGCAACGTCTTCGTCGGCAAGCGGTGGACCCAGCGTTGCGGGCGCTGACGTCGTACTACTTGACGGAAGAGGAGTGGGACGACATCGACGCCACCACACCCGAGCCTGAGCCGGTCGCCGAGACACCGGCCACGGAGACGGCCGTCACGGAGACCGCTGTGCGGGCCTCTCTGACCACCCCAGCCGGAACCGAGATCCTTGCCGCGACGATGGCCGAGCAGGCTCGCCCGGCCCCTAAGCGGCCCGCCCGGCCCTCCCGCTCGCGCAGCAAGGCCACGAAGGACGCCGCAACGCCCGTCACGGTTTCTGACGTCGCGGTCTGACCTGCGGAGGTGGGGACAGGGGTTGGACTTCAACCTCTGTCCCGGCCCGGCCGATCGGTACGTCAACATCCGGGCCGGTACGTGAAACAGGTGACGTACCAGGCTCTTGGCCAGGCTGGGTCAGAACGGTCCTCAGCGCGGAGGCATGTTTCTGTGCAAGGACCACCGGTGCGCCATGTCAGCTGCACGAAGCTTCCAGTCACGGGGATCATGATCGGCTGCCTGCCGCCAGGAGCGGTAGTTGGCGATCACGAACTTGTCCAGAACTGTGCCGTCCTGCCATGTCGCAAGCCCACGGCCCCAGTCCTCGGCCTCGTCGATGGAGTGGCCAGCCACCATCAGGCGGAATGCCGCCATAGCCGGCTCCACCCACGCGGCCCCCTTACAGGCCCACGCCCAGTCCACCAGGACGGCGCGGTCCCCGGAGATCAGCACGTTTTCCTGATGGAGGTCGGTGTGCAGGAGGCGATTTCCGACCATGGCGCCCAGGCCGCCGAAGTGTCGTTCCACTCCCTTCGACACGTGATCGGGAAGCGGTACCTTGCTCAACTGCGCGACCGCGTTGGCGAGCAAGGGCAGGTCCGGTGAGCCGGGTCTGTAGTCCGCGTGCCGACCGTTGACGTGCTCGAAGCCGAGCATCACCCAGCCCTCGACGTCGATACGCCACAGCAGCCGAGGAGCGATGCGCGACACCCATGCCACCGTTGCCGCCTCGTTGCGCAGGGAGGCAGCGAACAGCGGCTGATATGCACCCTTGGCGAACACCAGGCCGGAGGCAGTTTCCAAGGTCGCGTTGAAGTCCGAGCGCTGACCCTTGTCCGGTCGCGAGCCGGTCACCCTGCCGGTGTGCTCCCGAACAGCCCGCTGAAGGCCGTACGGCAAGCCGTCCCAGTCGATGTTCGCCACGGGCATGGTCACTTTTCGTCGTCTCCGTCTCCGCTGTCGTCGTCGCTGTCGTGGCAGGGGTGGTTGCAGGTGTTCATGCACGTGGGGGTGCGCTGCCAAAGGTCGTGATCGACCCTGTAACCGGTACGCCCCAGCGCGTCCAGCGTACGAGTCAGCGCGTTGCCGGAACGGATGTCCTCGTTCATGATCGGCAGGTGGTGGATGAATCGGCCGGCCACCTGCTGGCAGAAGTCCGCGTACGCCTTGGTGTGCAGGATGAAGGCGTGCCATCCAGGATCGGTGGCGTTGGAGGGGGCGAGCTTCGCGCCGGAGTTCTGGCCGCAGGCCACCAGGAACACGAGCGTCTGCTCCATGATGCGCTCAGCCAAGGTCAGGTCGATGCCCTCGTCCTTGGCGACACGCCCAGCGAGCTTGTCGAAGAGTTCGGTGGTGATGAGGGTGCGAGGGTTCTTCATGCGCCGCCTTCCGTCGCAGTTCGCCTACGAGGCCCTGGCCGTACCGCCGCTTCGTGACGTGACGGCCAGGAGGGCTCAACCCCAGCGGGGAAGTGCCGGGGAACTACACCCCGGCTGAGGGCGAGTCGCAGACCGGTCGAAGGGGCGGACTCGAAAAACACCTCAGCCGGGGCTGTCTCTGCGCGAGGCCCCAGCCAGCTCATGGGACCTCGTTCAGGGCCTTGACCTGGGCCTCATCCATGACCCCTCCGGCCCAGATCCAAGGGCCGTATTTGTGGCCAACCTCCACCGGCCGGAGTCCGTCGAACCGCCCGTCCTTCGCAGCCCTCTGGAACACCTCGTACGCCAACGCGGAGGTGAAGACGTGCTGAACGGCCTTGCACACCGCCCGGTCGTGAATCGGGATGGTCATCTGGTCGCCGTTCTGTTCAGGCTTGAACAGGCCCTGGCCGACCTCATACTTCCAGTCGCACCAGTACTTGGCGCTCATCAGAGCCAGGCGTTCGGGGCAGGTCAGGTCGCAGAGTTGGACCTGTGTGGTCCTGCCCACCCGACGGACAGCGAGGCAGTAGTCGGAGGAGGCGGGTGTCCTGGCGTCTGAGGATGTCTCGGCACGTGCGGTCATCGGGGTCTCCGTGAAGCGGCTCTATCCGGGTACGTGCTTCGACGGTAGGAGTCCGACTGAAACAAGGACTAGGAGATTTCCCGAGATTGCAGCAAGCCCCGTGCGGCGTCTATCTCTGCTCGCGCCGTCTGACCGTAGACGGCTTGGGCCTGCAGCAACTTGAAGATCCGCAGGTAGGTCTCAATCTCGCTGGGACGCTTGGTGCGGTAACCCCCGGTCCAGTGCTCACTGCGAACCAGCGACTCGTCATACACGTAGAACCCCTCTCCCGGCCAGATGGTTCGGAGTCGGCCGAGGGGGATGATACCTAGGGCCACGTTCGCGAAGCCGGCAGCGCGTTCGACATAGTCGAGCTGATCCAGCATCACCGCGACGCTGCCGCGCTGGGCGTAGAGCGCCCCAGCCTCGATGACCAATGAGAACATGCACTTGCCTGACTCAAGGATGCGCAAGCGGTTCAGCCGCCCCTCAACGGCCTGATCTATGTCGTCGGTCAGTCCGTGGAATCGGGACACGTCTTCGATGACGGCTCGCGTGTAGCCCGGCCTTTGAAGGAAGCCGGGAATGGTCTGAGGCTCATAGGCGCGTATCAACTTGGTCTGTTCATAGAGCGGCTTGATGCGCTCGCTCTGCTGGTTGAGCCCGGCACGCATCGCTTGCCGGTACTCCTCCCACATCTCATCGATCTGCCGGTGCGCGGCTATCAGCTCAGGGACTTGGTCCTCTGTATCGCATGCGCGGCACCAAGCCCGGATGTCGTCTTCCGTGGGATTCTGCCGCCCCAGTTCGATCCGGGAAATCTTGGAGTCGCGCATCCCGGATCGAGCTGAGAGTTGACGGCCGTTGAGATTGGCGTCCAGGCGCAGGCCGCGCAGCCTCTGCCCGAACGCCTTACGGGCGGCTTGTACCTGGTCTTGTTCGGACAAGGGCGGGACGCTGTCAGGCGGGCCGGTAGTCGCGATGCGGGACGGCCAGGTCCCACAGCGCCAAGAATGCGTCAGCGCAATGCTTGACGACGGCGGGGTCTCGGTAGAGCTGGATCTCGGCGCGCTTGTCCGTTCCGTCGAAGACGTTGAACACGACCGTCTCGCCGTCGAGCATCCAGAAGTCGTTGCCTGGCAGGCTCAACGTCGAGGTCAGCCGACGCGGCACCCAGCGCAGGTCTTCCCCGGCCTCGACCTTGAGGCCATTCGTCGCCTCGAAGCACCACCGCTGGTAGGCCGACAGGGGCTCCGACACCACGCACAGACGACGGTACGTCTTCCCTTCGGCGACCCCGGCCCTGACCCGGTCGCACCACGGCTTGAGGACGCGAGGGACCTCCTCCCGGTCACCCGTTTGCCAGTTGGCAAACAACTGGGCGTCGATGCCGTAGTTGTCCCGCATCTCGACGTGGAGTGCTTCCCGGCCGATGCTGTTGACCAGATCAGCCCGTTCCTTGGGGGAGATCAACTCCATAGTGCTCCCTCACATACTTCCGGACGAATGCGTTCACGGTGCGCTCGGAGAGTTCCCCGAACGTCTCATCTTCCCCGAGCCCGACGAGCTGTGCTCCTACTTGAGGCCCGCGCCTTTTGACCTGGACCACCCACGAGTCCCGGTCCGTCCGGTAGAACGTCTCGCACTCGTTGTCCTGGTTGGAGTCGGGATCCTTGCAGTAGAAGCAAACGGAGAGATCGTCCCCACCACCGTAGGATTGCACGAGCTTTCGCCCTCCTGGTCTACGCCGTGAGCCTCCCAAGAGTCACGCGAGGGATGCGCAGAGTCAAGACGCCGGTACAACGATCTGACCTGGGGATCTAGCGACTGTGGGAGGGTCGGCGCGAAGTCAGCACCTGTGCTGACATGTACGGCGATCAACCACAAACAACAAGAAGCCCCAGACTCCGGCATATGCCGTGAGCTGGGGCTATAACTCCTGTTTCACCAGGTCAGACCGGGCTTGCCATGGAGTCTGGTGGACGATACTGGGATTGAACCAGTGACCTCTTCCGTGTCAGGGAAGCGCTCTCCCGCTGAGCTAATCGTCCGTGGAGGTGGCGACGGGATTTGAACCCGTGTGGACGGCTTTGCAGGCCGCTGCCTCGCCTCTCGGCCACGCCACCGAGTCAAACCCTCTCCGAGCGGAAGACGGGATTCGAACCCGCGACCCTCACCTTGGCAAGGTGATGCTCTACCACTGAGCCACTTCCGCGCTGTTGCCTGGTTAACAATAGCGCGTTTCTCGACCGGATGCTTACTCGTGCGCCTGCCGGCCCTCCTTGCGGAGCTGGCGGGCCACGCTGCGTTCGGTGGCGGGGAGGCTGAGGAAGATCTCCAGGATCCGCGTCAGGCGGTGGACCTCGATGCGGTGGAAGGCCGGGCCCTCCGAGCGGGCCAGCAGGAGGGACAGGGCCAGCGGGGGGAGCGGGGCGTGGATGAGGTGCAGGCCGCCGTCCCGCGTCAGGGCGGTGGGGCGGGCGGGGACCTCGTCCGGGATGGCCAGGTCGTGCGGGGCGCGCCAGCTCGCGTAGACGAGGCGGCGGTCGGCGGTGGTGGCCGCCCAGTCGGCGCTGAACAGGACAGGGAGCGAGTCGACGAGCGTGGTCAGCGCGCGGTCGCCCGCCGTGGTGATGTACTTCAGTATCTCCAGCTCCGGATACGTGCCCGGCGCCTCGCGGGTGGTCCAGATGCCCTCGACCGTCACGCCCTCGACGCTCTCCAGGCTCTTGAGCAGGGCCTGGCGGGGCGTGCTGTCGGGGCAGAAGACGGTGATGTCGTCGACGGCCTGGCCGGCGCCCCGGTCGAGCACCGTCACCTGCGTGATGTCGGCGCCCGCCACGCCCAGGACCTTGGTGACCTGCGCCAGGGAGCCCGGCCTGTCGGGCAGCGCCACACGCACTCGAAGAAGCATCCATCCCCCTCAACCGAAGATGCCGATCACAGACTATCCGCGAATACCGGTTGCGGCTTGACCTGCGCTACAACTGTTGGAGTGAAGATTGGGCCGATTGAGGTGTGGCCGCCCGTGGTGCTCGCGCCGATGGCGGGCATCACGAACGCGCCGTTCCGGGTGCTCTGCCGCGAGCAGGGCGCCGGGCTGTTCGTGTGCGAGATGATCACGACCAGGGCCCTTGTCGAGCGCAACCCCAAGACGATGCGCATGATCAGGTTCGACGAGTCGGAGAAGCCCAGGAGCATCCAGCTCTACGGGGTGGACCCCGCGGTCGTGGGCCGCGCCGTCCGGATGATCGCCGAGGAGGACCTCGCCGATCACGTCGATCTCAACTTCGGCTGCCCCGTCCCCAAGGTGACCAGGCGCGGTGGCGGGTCGGCGCTGCCGTACAAGCGGAACCTGCTGCGCCGCATCCTGCGCGAGGCGGTCGCGAACGCGGGCCCGCTGCCCGTGACGATGAAGATGCGCAAGGGCATCGACGACGACCACCTGACCTACCTCGACGCCGGCCGGATCGCCGTCGAGGAGGGCGTCGCCGCGATCGCGCTGCACGCCCGCACCGCCAAGCAGCACTACGGCGGCGTCGCCGACTGGGAGGCCATCGCCCGGCTGAAGGAGGCCGTGCCGGAGATCCCCGTGCTGGGCAACGGCGACATCTGGTGCGCCGACGACGCCCTGCGGATGGTGGCGCGCACCGGCTGCGACGGCGTGGTGGTCGGGCGCGGCTGCCTGGGGCGGCCGTGGCTGTTCAAGGACCTGCAGAACGCCTTCGACGGCAGCCCCGAGCGGGCCCGGCCGACCCTCGGCGAGGTCGCCGGGGTGATGGCCAGGCACGCCGAGGGGCTGACCGGGTGCTTCGACATCGAGCGGTACGCGCTGGCCGACTTCCGCAAGCACGTCGGCTGGTATCTGAAGGGGTTCACGGTCGGCAGCGAGCTGCGGCGGGAGCTGGCCACGGCCGAGTCGCTCGACGGGCTGCGGGCCGGGCTCGCCAGGCTGGAGCACGACCAGCCGTGGCCGCCGAACACGGACACGCCACGGGGCAAGTCGGGGGAGCGGGCCAAGGTGCTGCTGCCTGACGGCTGGCTGGACGATCCCTGGGACTGCCCCGTGCCGGACGGGGACGCCGAGTCGGACATCTCCGGCGGTTGATCAGTGGGGGCCGGCCGCGACCTCCGTGCCGCAGGGGCCGCCGCCCACTGACGCCTCGAGCCGCACGGGCTCGCCCGACATGGTGAGCGTCGGGTAGTACTCCGCGATCCGCTCCGCCGAGCGGCCCACGTAGTGGCAGATGAAGCTGCGGCGGAAGCGGTCGCCCGTGCTGTTCGGCTCCGAGCCGTGCACGAGGCTGCCGTTGAAGAAGAGCACGTCCCCCGGGTTCATGTCCACGGGGACCTTCTCCAGGCCGGGCGGCGGCGGCACGTACTCGCGGGTGAACGAGACGCCCTCGTCGGCCTCCTCCGGGCAGAACAGGTCCATGAGGTGGGTGCCGGGCACCACCTCCAGGCCGCCGTTGGCGCGGTCCACCCGGTCGAGCGCCACCCAGGCGGCCACGCAGGTGCCCGGCTCGACGCGGAGGTAGAAGTTGTCCTGGTGCAGCGCCTGGCCCCTGGCGCCGGGCGGCTTGAAGTAGAACATGCTCTGGGCTGCTATCGGCTCCTCGCCCAGGAGGTCGCGCAGTATCGCGCCGATGCGCCGGTCGAGCAGGAAGCGCAGGGCCACGTCGTTGACCTGGTGGGGGTGCATGATCCGGGGGTAGTCGCGCAGGATGTCGTACGGCTGCCCCGGCGCCTGCGGCTGCGGCGCGAAGTGACCCGGGATCGGGCCCCGGGCGTGCAGGGCCATGAACTCGTCGCGCAGCTCGGCCACCTCTTCGTCCGCGAGGAGACCGGGCACCAGCACGTACCCCTGATCGTGGAAGTCGTTGAGCCTCATGCCTCTCACGCTAAGCAGCGCGGTCGTGCGACGGTATGCCTGTGACCGCTGAGGACCTGTCTGTTCCTGCTGCCGAGCTGATGATCGTGGGCCACTACGACAAGGCGGCCGGGTACGCCACGCGGCGTTCCGGGGGTTCGCCGAGCTGGTTGTTGTTGTGGACCGAGGCGGGCGAGGGGCTCGTCGAGCAGGGCGGGGCGGCGTTCCGGGTGGGGGCGGGGGACCTGGCGGTGCTGGGGTCGGGGGTGGCGCAGCACTACCGGGTGTCGCCGGGGGCGCGGCGGTGGCGGTTCTGGTGGGTGCACTTCCAGCCGCGCGCCGCCTGGACGGCGTGGCTGGGGCCGCACGCCGTGGGCGGTGGGTGCCATCTGGTGGCGGCGGTGCGGGAGGCGGTGCGTGAGCGCATCGGGCTGGCGTTCGTACGGGCGTTGCAGGACGCCCGCTGGACGCCCGACATGCCCGTCCCCGGTGGCCCCGTCCCCGGTGGGCCCGGCGGCGTACGGGCTCCGGCGGTCGTGTCAGGCGGGGCGGCGCGGGAGCTGGTGCTCGGCGCCGTGGAGGAGGCGCTGGTGCTGGCCACGGCGAGCGCCCGGCCCGAGGGCAGGGGCGAGGAGGGCGACGAGCGGGTGCGCAGGGCCCTGGCGATCATCGCGGCGGAGCCGGGTGCGCCGCACTCGGTGGCCTCGCTGGCCCGCGCGGTCGCGCTCTCGCCGTCCCGCTTCGCCCACCTGTTCGCCCAGGTGACAGGGCGGACGCCGATGCAGGTCGTGCGCGGGGCGCGGGTGCGGCACGCGGCGAGCCTGCTGGAGGTGACGGATCTGGACGTCGGGCAGGTGGCGGCGGCGTCCGGCTTCGTCAGCCCGTTCCACTTCAGCCGGGCCTTCAGGAAGGAGTACGGCCTGCCGCCCCGCGACTACCGCGCCCGTCTGAGAGGGGAACAGGTCATCGAGTGAGGCCCGGCGTGCCGGGACGGCCGGAGACGCCGGAGCGGTGGCAGGCCAAGCTCGACGTCTGGACGAGCAAGCCGCCTCACAGCCGCGCCGGAGCCGCCTCAGGGCCGCGCTACAGCTCGACGGGCCCGCCGCTGCGCCAGTAGACGTTGCCCTCGCGCGACAGCAGGTCCTCGTCCACCAGGTAGCGGCGCAGCGCCGCGTAGTCGTCGTGGAAGGCCCGCAGCGCCACGTTCACGTCCTTCTCCGGATAACGCACGCCGGGCTCGAAGACCCGCGAGATGTGGCGCAGCACGACGAGGCGCTTGTCGCGCCGCATCGCCGTCGTCGTCAGCCGCCCGTCCACCAGGAACGTGCGCAGCACCCGCTCCTCCGGGCTGAGCGGCTGCGCCGGCTCGGCGTGCGCCCGCAGCAGGTCGCGGAAGCGCTCCGGCGTGGCGTGCCAGGCGCCGCTCTCGTCACGGGCGGCCAGACCACCGTTCTCCAGCTTCCGCAGCGCCTTGGGCGACAGGCCGCCGGTGGCGCCGAGCACGAGGGAGGCGAAGGTCTTCAACGTGTCGTCCTGGTAGAGCAGACCCAGGACGCGTCTGATCTCTTCGTCGTTCACTCATACCATTTTGACCCATGATCGCAGCACTGATGCTGGCGGCCACGGTCGCCATCCCGAACAACTTCCTGCTGTACGAGAAGGAAGCCGCCAAGAAGGACGACAACCCCGAGACGAGCTGGACGGCCACCGGCAGGCGAACCGCCCCGCTGGTCGTCAACCCGTGCCAGAAGGCCGCACTCGGCCGGACCGGGCGCACGCAGGCCAGGACGCTCACGTACACGGCCGTGCCGGACTACTCCAAGTCGGAGCAGGTCGTGCTCTACGCGACGCCGGCGGCGGCGGCGAAGGCGCTGCGCGACCTGGAGGCCGCCGTGCGCGCCTGCGGCAGCGCCGCCTACCGCTACTCGGCCGCCGCCGTCGCCCTCGGGGACAAGGGGCTGATGGTGACCGGGCAGGCGTACCAGGGCAGGAAACCGGCCGTCGGCGGCGAGCGGGCGATCGTGACCCGCCGCGCGAACGCGCTGATCCTCTACACCGTCGCGGGGGAGTGGGGGAAGCCTGCCAAGGCCGACTTCAAGCGGCAGACCAGCGACACCAAGCGCATGCTCGCCAAGATTTGCACCCTCGCCGACTGCTGATCGCAAGGAATGTCTCGATCTTGGGACATTGTCATGACACGACTCCGACGTTTCCCGCAGGAAACTGAATCGACAGGCCTGTGCCGGGGCGCCCTTGCCAGTCCGTTCCGGCACAAGGCTTGTCGCTTTTCTACAGCCGATTGAGACCCTGCACGTGCAGGACGGCGCGGCCCTCCTCGTCGGAGGCGGCCAGATCGACCTGGGCGTCGATGCCCCAGTCACCGTCGCCGGCCGGATCCTTGATCGTCTGCCGCACCCGCCACAGACCGCTCTCCTCCTCGATGCGCAGCAGCGCGGGGCCGCGCGCGTCGGCGTCGGTGAAGATCTCCTCGTGGTCGGCGTAGTACGCGTCGAGCGCCGCGCCCCAGTCGACGTCGGGGGCGAGCTCCTCCAGCTCGTCCTCCTTCTCGATCGCGCACAGCTCGACCAGCCGGAACATCGCGTTGCGCACCAGCACGCGGAAGGCCCGCACGTTGGCCGTGACAGGGCGCACCTTGACGTCGAGCTGCTCCTGCTGCTCCAGCGCCGCCTCCGGGTTGGTGAGCTTCTCCCACTCGTCGATCAGCGAGGAGTCGACCTGCCGCACCAGCTCGCCGAGCCACTCGATGAGGTCGACCAGGTCGTCGGTCTTGAGATGCTCGGGCACCGTGCGCGACAGCGTGCGGTAGGCGTCGGCCAGGTAACGCAGCACTGTGCCCTCGGAGCGGGCCAGCTCGTAGAACTGGATGTAGTCGCTGAACGTCATCGCCCGCTCGTACAGGTCGCGCACCACGGCCTTCGGGCTGACCGTGTAGTCGCCCACCCACGGGTGGCCGCGCCGGTACGTCTCGTACGCGCCCAGCAGCAGGTCCTCCAGCGGCATCGGGTACATGACCTCGGCGAGCTGCTCCATGCGCTCCTCGTACTCGACGCCGTCGGCCTTCATCTGTGCGACGGCCTCGCCCCTGGCCTTCTTGAGCTGCGCCGACAGGATCTGGCGGGGGTCGTCGAGGATGGACTCCACGATCGAGACCATGTCGAGCGCGTACGACGGCGACTCGCGGTCGAGCAGGTCGAAGGCGGCCAGCGCGAACGTGGACAGCGCCTGGTTCAGCGCGAAGTCCTCCTGCAGCTCGATCGTCAGCCGGGCGCGGCGGCCCTGCTCGTCGGGCTCGCGGAACTGCTCGACGATGCCGCCCGCCAGCAGCGACCGGTAGATGGCGATGGCCTGGCTGATGTGCCGGCGCTGCCACTTGCGGTCCTCGTGGTTGTCGGTCAGCAGGTGCTTCATCGCCTGGAAGCAGTCGCCAGGACGGTTGATCACCGCGAGCAGCATGGCGTTGCTGACCTTGAAGCGCGAGTTGAGCGGCTCGGGCTCGGCCTCCTGGAGCTTGACGAAGGTGTCCTCGCTCCAGCCGACGAAGCCCTCCGGCGGCTTCTTGCGGGCGTAGCCGCGCCGCCGCTTGGGGTCGTCGCCGATCTTCGCGAGGGCCTTGGCGTTCTCGATGTCGTGCTCGGGGGCCTGGCAGGCGACGTAGCCGATGGTGTCGAAGCCCGCGCGGCCCGCCCGGCCGGCGATCTGGTGGAACTCGCGGGCCCGCAGCCGCCGCACCTTGTTGCCGTCGTACTTCGACAGCGCCGTGAACAGCACCGTGCGGATCGGCACGTTGACGCCGACGCCCAGTGTGTCGGTGCCGCAGATGACCTTCAGCAGGCCCGCCTGGGCCAGCCGCTCCACCAGGCGGCGGTACTTCGGCAGCATGCCGGCGTGGTGCACGCCGATGCCGTGGCGCACCAGCCGCGACAGCGCCCGCCCGAACCGCGTGGTGAACCGGAACCCGCCGATCATGGTGGCGATGGCCTCCTTCTCGGCCTTGGTCGCCATGTTGATCGACATCAGCGCCTGCGCCCGCTCCATCGCCGCCGCCTGCGTGAAGTGCACGACGTAGACCGGCGCCTGGCCGGTGGAGAGCATCTCCTCCAGCGTCTCGTGCAGCGGCGTCATCCGGTACGAGTACACCAGCGGCACCGGCCGCTCGGCGTGCTTGACCACCGCCGTCTCCCGGCCGGTGCGCCTGGTCAGGTCGTTCTTGAACATCGACACGTCGCCGAGCGTCGCCGACATGAGGATGAACTGCACCTTCGGCAGCTCCAGCAGCGGCACCTGCCACGCCCAGCCGCGGTCGGGCTCGGCGTAGAAGTGGAACTCGTCCATCACGACCTGGCCGATGTCGGCCGCCGCGCCGTCGCGCAGCGCCACGTTCGCCAGGATCTCGGCCGTGCAGCAGATGATCGGCGCGCCGGGGTTGACGCTGGCGTCGCCCGTCATCATGCCGACGTTCTCCGTGCCGAACACGGCGCACAGGTCGAAGAACTTCTCCGACACCAGCGCCTTGATCGGAGCCGTGTAGAAGGTGCGCACGTCGCGGGTCAGCGCCGCGAAGTGCGCGCCCGCCGCCACCAGCGACTTGCCCGACCCGGTCGGCGTGGCCAGGATCAGGTTGTTGCCGGAGACCACCTCGATGAGGGCCTCCTCCTGGGCGGGATAGAGGGTGAGCCCCCGCTCGGCGTTCCAGGCGACGAACGCGTCGAAGATGGCGTCGGGATCGGCGTCGATCTCTTCGGGCAGGCGGTCAACGAGTAGGCTCACACTCCTATCCTGCCGAAGTTTGCCGGATGGTCGAACCCGGGGCGGCCAACTCGGTCAAGGTGACCTTGTTCAGCGCAGGTCGAGCTGCATCAGCGCGGTGTCGATCCAGCGTCCGTGCTTGAAGCCGACCGACCTCAGCCGTCCCGCGTGCGCGAAGCCGAACCTCTCGTGCAGCCGGGCCGAGGACGGGTCACCGGAGTCGGCGATCACCGCGACGAGCTGCCGCGCCTCCGTCTCCCGGGCCCTGTCGATCAGCGAGCCGAGCAGCAGCCGCCCCAGCCCCTTGCCCGTCCGGCCCGGCGCCAGGTAGATCGTGTCCTCCAGCGTGTGCCGGTAGGCGGGCTTGGGCCGGTACTGGGCGACGTAGGCGTACCCGGCGACCTCGCCGTCCACCTCCGCCACCAGGAACGGCAGCCCCGCCTCCGTGATGCCGCCCGCCTTGACGCGCCAGTCGTCCGGCGTGAGCGGCGTCTCGTCGAACGTGGCCACCGTGGTGGTCACGTAGTGGGCGTAGATGCCGGCGATGACAGGGAGGTCGGTTTCGGCCAGGGCGCGCACTTTCGTCATGCGGCCATTCTGCTCACGAGAGGATGACGGCGGTGTTTCCAGGTGTTCACGCGGTCAGACGCGGGCGCGCGGCGCCGTCATCAGCAGGCCGCCCAGCAGCGCCAGCACCGCCAGGAACGGCCCGCCCCCGGGCGCGAACCCGCCGGCCGTCAGCGTCAGCACCCCGCCGCCGACCAGGCCGGTCGCCAGGAGCATGCCGCCCCAGCCCGCCACCCCGTACGGCAGCGACGGCGGCGTCTCGAACCGGGCGAACCCCTTCAGCAGCGGCCACATGACCAGGCACAGCAGCCCGAACCAGACCGGCCAGCCCGCGAACCACAGGACGCTGCCCGGCCGCGGCGTGTCCACGCCCAGCAGCACCACGACCACCCCGGTCACCGCGAACAGGGCCGGCATGTGCCACAGGTACATGGTCATGATCCGCGGCCCCGCCCAGCCCAGCAGCCGGCGCAGGGGCAGCCGCACCAGCACCGGGCGCAGCGCCACGGCCAGGCCGATCTGCCCCAGGCCGACCGCCAGCATGGCCAGCGTGGGCGGGGCCATGTTGGACACCTCGGCGCCCGGCAGGCCGATCATGCTGCCCGGGTACGGGCCGTACGCCACCAGCAGCGCCGCCGCGCCGAACCCGCCGAGCGCCAGCGCCCAGGCCGCACGCAGCCTGCCCTCGGCGTAGAAGAAGCCGAGCTGGTGCACGGCCATCCAGACGAAGACCACGTTCAGGTAGCCCAAGGCGTCCAGGCCGGTCGAGAACCTGGCCACGTCCGTCAGCACCGCCCCGGCCGTCAGCGCCGCCGGGACGCGCCAGCCGTACCGCTCGTGCAGGCGCAGCGCGTACGGAGTGGCCGTCACGGCGATCAGGTACACGGCCAGGAACCACAGCAACTGGCCCGTCAGCTTGGCCCCCACCTCAAGCGGCTGCGCGGGCACCCCCAGCGACAGCAGCACGTGCGGCAGCGGGATCCACACCGCGGCCAGCGGCAGCAGCGGCCAGGCCAGCCGCCGCAGCCGCACCGCCAGCCACGACGGCGCGGGCGCCGCCGAACGGGCGAAGCTGATCGCGTTGGCCGCGCCGCCCGCGAAGAACACCAGCGGCATCACCTGGCTGAGCCACGTCACCACCCACACGCCCGGCGTGGACAGCGCGTTGCCCGTCGTCAGCAGGCCGTCCTCGTAGTCCAGCACCGGGATCGTCCAGTGCTGGAACACGATGAGCGCCATGCCCACCACGCGCAGCAGGTCGATGAACGGGTCACGCGCGGCCGCCGGTCGGGCGGCCGGCGCGGCGGCGGCAGGGCGGTCCAGCAGGACGGTCATGGGGAGCCTCGATCTCAGGGGGAGCGAACACCCCCAAGGCTTGCGCCGCAGGCCGGATCGCACATTGCCGCGAGCCACCCATTCGGGGTCGAGGTCCCGTCACCCCCAGGGGTAGGGCCAGCCCTACCCCCGCACACCGGCGCACCTGCTCGTGCCGGCCGCCACCGCGTTCTACCGTGGGGGCCATGCGCTCCCTGATGAGGCGTGTCCTCCTTGACACCCGATACACGCTGGTCGGCTTCCCCACGACGCTGATCGGCTTCGCCCTCATGATCGCGGGCTTCGCCGCCGGGCTGGGCACCGCGGTCGTGTGGATCGGCGTGCCGCTGCTGGCGGGCACGCTCATGATCGCGCGGGGATTCGCCGACGCGGAGCGCGGCTGGCTGGCCGACGTGCTGGGGCGCCCGCCCGTACGGCCGCGTTACAAGCCCGTGCCGCAGGGCGCGGGGCGCTTCCGCCGGCTGGTGAACCCGCTGACGAGCGGGCAGTCCTGGCTCGACCTGCTGCACGGCATCATCAACCTGCCGTTCGCGATCCTCGCGTTCGTGCTCACCGTCGTGTTCTGGGCGATCCCGCTCGCGGGCCTGACCTACCCGCTGTACGGGATCATCACCTCCAACATCCCCGGCAACACGGAGCTGCCCGAGCTGCTCGGCCTGGGCGACGGCTACCTGGTCAACTCGGCCTTCTACGTCATGCTCGGCCTGGTCTTCGCGCTGATCATGCCGTTCGTCGTCCGTGGCGCCGCGCTGGTGCGCGCCGGGCTCGGCAGGGCGCTGCTGACCGGTGTGGCCGAGCTGCAGGAGCGCATCGACGACCTCGCCGAGGGCCGCGCCGCCGCCGTCTCCGCCGAGGCCAACGCGCTGCGCAAGCTGGAGCGCGACATCCACGACGGGCCGCAGCAGCGGCTGGTCTCGCTGGCCATGGAGCTGTCCAGGGCGCAGCGGCAGATGGCCAGGGACCCGGAGGCGGCGCAGGCCACCATCAAGTCCGCGATCACCGCCACCCGCGAGACGCTCGACGAGCTGCGCGCACTCTCGCGCGGCATCGCCCCGCCCATCCTGTCCGACCGCGGCCTCGCGCCCGCCCTGGCCGCCCTGGCGGGCCGCTGCACCGTTCCCGTGGACCTGGACGTGCAGACCGTCGAGCGCTACCAGGCCGCCGTCGAGAACGCCATCTACTTCGTCTGCGCCGAGACCCTCACCAACGTGGCCAAACACAGCCGCGCCACCATCTGCACGATTCAGCTCATCCGCGTCGGGAACATCCTGATGCTCACGATCGGGGATGATGGTGTCGGCGGCGCACACGTCGCCAAGGGACACGGGCTCGCCGGGCTGGCCGACCGGCTCCGCGCGGTTGACGGGGAGCTGAGCGTGCAGTCGCCCGACGGCGGGCCCACACTCATCGTGGCGGAGGTGCCGTGCGGGTAGTCGTGGCCGATGACGCGGTTCTGATCAGGGAAGGCCTGGTCAGGTTGCTCGAGGAGTTCGGCTGCGAGGTGGTGGCGACCGTCGGCGACGGCGACGCCCTCGTGGAGGCGATCGCCGAGCACAAGCCCGACGTGTCGGTGGTGGACGTGCGCATGCCGCCGTCCTTCACCGACGAGGGGCTCAAGGCGGCCGTGCAGGCCAGGAACCGGGTGCCGGGGGCGCCCGTGCTCATCCTCTCCCAGTACGTCGAGGTCTCCTACGCCGACGACCTGCTCGCCGACGCCAGGGGCGCGGTGGGGTACCTGCTGAAGGACCGGGTCGTCGACGTGGACGAGTTCATGGAGGGGCTGCGGCGGGTGGCCGCCGGCGGCACCGTGTTCGACCCGCAGGTGGTGTCCCAGTTGATGGTGCGCAGACGCAAGGACGATCCGCTCGCACAGCTCACGCCGCGCGAGCGCGAGGTGCTGGGGTTGATGGCCGAAGGGAAGTCCAATCCGGCCATCGGGCGGCAACTCGTGATCAGTGACGGAGCCGTCGAGAAGCACATCAGGAGCATCTTCAACAAGCTCGGCCTCTACGCGGAGGACAGCGACCAGCATCGCCGGGTGCTCGCCGTGCTGACCTACCTGCGTTCCTGACCTACCTGCGTTTCCTGACCGCCTGGGGGTTCGAGGACCCCTCGGCCTGGCCCGCCGTCGAGCGGGGCGGCTCCGCTCGGCGGTCCCTCCTGGCCAGTGAGGGGTCGCTGGCCGGTCCGCGCGGCGTTCCGCGCGGACCTGGCCGCCCGGGGGTTAGCCGAGCGCGTCGACCAGCTTCTTGCGCTGCTGGGCGCCCAGGCCGCCGAGACGGCGCTTCTCGTCTACGCCGGCCTCCTCCATCAGCGCGGTGGCCTTGGCCGGACCGACGCCCTTGACGGCGCGGAGGGCCTGGGACACCTTGATCTTCTTGGCGATGTCGTCATCGCGCTCCAGCAGCTGAGCGAACGTCAGCTCGCCCGCCTTGACCTTGGCCAGCAGGGCCGTGCGGGCGGCACGGGCCTCGGCGGCCTTGGCCAGAGCGGCTTGACGCTGCTCGGGGGTGAGAGTGGGAAGTGCCATCTCTGTTCTCTCCTCGGGGAGTTAACGTTCGGGTCCTGTTACCCGTGGTGCAGTGGCTAATCATGGCGGATACCAGCGGTTCGTGTTGCGGAAAGCGCCCGCTCAGCGTGCACTCCACACCGAAGCGGCCGCTTCCGCGCACGCCACGTCCTGCGCGATCGTGCCTCCGCTGACCCCGACGCCGCCGACCACGCGTTCTCCCTCACCGTAGCCGGACCACAGCGGAACGCCACCTCCGATGCAGACGAAACCCGCCCCGGCCAGGCCCGCCAGCTCCCCTCCATGAACGGCCGGCGCGGCCAGCTCGGAGGTGGGTCTGCGCAGGGCGACCGACGTGTACGCCTTGCCCTGCGCGAGGGACGGCCCCGAGATCTCCGCACCCTCCATACGCTGGAAAGACACCAGATTCCCGCCCTCGTCCACGATCGCGATGGAGACCGCCGCGCCCTCCCGGAACGCCTGCTTCAGAGCCGCTTCCGTCATGCGGAGCGCGAGTTCGAGATTCACGCGATCTTCCCCCGGATCGTGATGCCGCGGCGCCTTGGACCCTTCCATCCGTACCGCCCGCCGGCGGGGGCCCGCAAGATCACCTATGTGACCTCGCCTGATCTCGGACCGGGGGGCGTTATGGCGCGTTTTCCCCATTCAGGGTGGAATGCGTCACACTTTGCCGGTCGGGCGTGTCGCAAGCCTGGTCAGGGTGGCTTTTACGCCAGAGTTCTAGGCCCTCCATCGTGAGGAAGGCGTCGAAGACCGACTCCATCGCGCCCAGCAGCGAGCCTCGCCAGCCCAGCGCCGACCCCTCGATCCTGGGCGGGGCGTCACGGCGGATCGCCATCAGCCCCGGCTCGCAGGCCGCCAGAAGCGCCTCACCGGCCCGCTGGAGCAACTCAGGGCCGTGCCCGGACAGCACGACCACCTCCGGGTCGTGCGCGTTCACCAGGGCCGCTATGCCGCTTCCCAGGGCCCTCGCGTTCGCCGCGACCGCCTCCTGGCTCGTCGCCAGCACCCGCTCCGCCTGCTCCCTGCCCCTGCCGCCGCCGTACGCCAGGCCGACGTGGCGCAGCAGCGCGTTCGCGCCGACGTCGGTGCCCCAGCAGCCGATCGCGCCGCACGGGCACAGGCGCTCGCTCCCGCCGATGCGCATGTGGCCGAACTCGGCGCCGCTGCCGCTCGCGCCGGGGACCGCGTGGCCGTCCACCACCAGCACGCCGCCGAGGTCGAAGTCCACATGCAGGTGTACGCCCACGCGCACGCCCCGCAGCCTGCCCCTGCGCGCCTCGGCCAGCGCCGCCAGCGCCGTGTCGTTGCCGACGAACAGCGGGGCTCCGAGGTCGGTTGTGCGCAGGAGGGCGGGGACGTTCACCGAGCGCCAGCCCAGGTGGGCGATGTCCACCAGGCCGCCGTGGCGGATCGGCCCCGCCAGCGCCACCCCGGCGCCGATCACCCGGCTCCCCAGCCGGTGCGCGTGCTCGGCGAGGGCCTCGCCCAGCGGCCCCAGCGTGCCCTCCGGCGTCCCGTCGTGCGGCACCACGGCCAGCACCGTGACGCGCCCGCCCAGCTCGCACGCCGCCAGCTCCCAGGCGTCCTCCCGCACGTCCACCGCCAGCGCGACAGGCCCCTCCGGATGCGATCCAGGCACCTGCGTCGGCCGCCCGCGCGCGTGCCCCGGGGCAGGCTCCTCGTGCAGCAGCGCGTCCTCGGCCAGCCCGGCGACGAGCACGGACGCGGTGCCCCTGGCCAGGCCGAGGTCGCGGGTGAGCTGCGACCTGGTGCGGGTCGCCCCGCAGTCGTGCACGGCGCGCAGCAGCCTGACCCGGTTGTGCGCGCGAAGCTGCCCACTGGTTGTGGCTCCATTCACGTTCTTCAGTTTATGCTCTAGCCGTGAACAAAACCCCCATTGCCGCAAAGAAGGCTCGTGTCGGTGTTTTCGGATTCTTCTTCCTGGCCGGTTTCGTCATGGGGCTGTGGGCCGCCGGCCTGCCGTCACTGAACGACCGCCTCGACCTCGGCCCCGCCAGGCTGGGCAGCGTCCTGCTGCTCATCTCCGGCGGCGCGCTGGTGTCGATGCTGGTGGCCGGGCCGCTGGTGGACCGGTGGTCCAGCCGCCGGGTCTGCTGGTTCGCCGGGCCCTTCTCCGGCGCGGTGCTGCTCGGGCCCGCGCTGGCGCCGTCGTACTGGTCGCTGGCGGCGCTGGCGGTGCTGTTCGGGATCGGGCTGGGGGTCACCGAGGTCGCCATGAACGCCCACTCCGTCGAGGTGGAGCGCGTCTACGAGCGGCCGATCATCTCGGCCTTCCACGGCGTGTGGAGCCTCGGCGGGGCGGCCGGCGGCGGCCTCACCTCGCTGGCCCTGCAAGGCGGCCTCGACGCGCAGTGGCTGCTGATCGCGGCGGCCGTCGTGGTGCCGTTCCTGTACCTGCCGGCGGCGTACCTGCTGCTGCCCCGCCCGCCCGCCCACGAGACCACCTCCTCCGCTGACGGGAACGCGCCCTCCGACGGCTCCTCGCTGCGCTGGGGGCTCATCGCGCTGCTCGGGCTGGCGGCGTTCGCCGGACACCTCAGCGAGGGCGCCGCCATCGACTGGGCCGCCCTGCACGCGCGGTGGGTGCTGGACACCGACCCGGCCATGGCGCCGCTGGCCTACACGATCTTCTCCGTCGCGATGACCACCATCCGGCTGCTCGGCGACCCCATCAGGGGGCGGCTCGGCTCCGTCCTCACCATCCGGCTCGCCGGCGTGCTCGCCACCCTCGGCTACGTCCTGGTGCTGCTGTCGCCCGTCGTGGGGGAGTCGCTGCGCGTCGTGTGCGCCTGGACCGGCTGGGCGCTGGCCGGGGTGGGCCTGGCCACCGTCGTGCCCGTGCTCTTCAGCGCCGTGGGGGCCGCCGGTGGGCGGGTCGGGCGGGCGCTGGCCATGGTGACCGCGTTCGGGTACAGCGGGCTGCTGCTCGGGCCCGCCGTGCTGGGGTTCGTGGCCGAGCACGCCTCCCTGCCCATCGCGCTCTTCATCCCGGCCGTGCTGGCCGCCGTGGTGACCCTCGCGGGCTCGCCCGCCATCCGCTCCTTGCTGCGGCTCTCGCCCGCCCCGGCCCCGGCCGCCGTCCCGGAAGGCGAGCCCCAGCCCGCCCGCGACTGAACGCGGGCCGGGCGCGCCCACCCCGCGCGCCCGGCCCCCCGCCTCACCGCGCCCCCCGCGGTGCGCCAGAAGCGCCGCCCTGCGTCCTGCGCCCACGTGCGCCCCTGCGTCCTGCGCCCACGTGCGCCCCTGCGTCCTGCGCCCACGTGCGCCCCTGCGTCCTGCGCCCACGTACGCCCTGCGTCTGGCGTCCACGTGCGCCCCTGCGCCCTGCGCCCACGTGCGCCCCTGCACCATGCGTGCACAGTGCGCCGAGTGGCGCGTCAGGCGTGCGCGGTGCGCCGTCGCCTTGGCCGTGCGTGCGTGGTGCGTCCTGCGCCTCACGCCCGGCGCCGTGGCGGGCCGTGCGCGGGGCGGGCTCCGTAACGTTTGGGGGGTGGGTCCGAAATTTGCGTATAAGGGGGTTGACCTGGTGTTATGCGATCGTGACTTGACCCGCAAGTTACGTGCATGTTTCATGTCCCCAATCCCGTAAACGTTTACAGCCGAGCGCCCGTAAACGTTTACTCCAGATTCGGAAGGACAGCCTTGGCCGACGGACCCACGATCAACACGATCGCCGAGCGCGCGGGCGTCTCGATTGCCTCCGTCTCGCGGGTGCTGAACGGCCTGCCGACCAGGCAGGAGACCGTGCGCAAGGTGATGGCCGCCGCCGACGAGCTGGGTTACGTGCGCAACGCCGTGGCCAGGTCGCTCAAGTCGCGCCGCACCCACCAGGTCGCCTTCGCCATGGCGGACGTCGGCAACCCCGCCTACCTGGCCATGCTGCGCCAGATCCAGCCCGTGCTGAAGGCCGCCGGCTACCGGCTGGTGCTGCACTCGACCGACGCCGTCGTGGCCGACGAGATCGACGTGCTGCACAGCCTGGGTGAGCGGTACGTGGACGGGCTGATCATGAGCCCGCTGCGCGTGACCGAGGCGCATCTGCAGATGCTGGCCACCGCCAGGGCGCCCGTCGTGATCATCGGCTCGGTGCCCGAGGGCACGCGGGTGGACAACGTACGCGCCGATTCGCGCACCGGTGTGCGGCTGGCGGTCGACCACCTCTACGCGCTCGGCCGCCGCCGCATCGCGATGATCAACGGCCCGCTCGACACCGTGCCCGGCGCCGCCCGGGGCGCCGCCTACCGGGAGGCGCTGCGGGACCTCGGCCTGCCGTACGACGAGAGCCTGGTGCAGATCGGCGACTTCTACCGCCAGGAGGGCGCGGCGGCTGTGGCCGCGCTGCTCGCCCGGGTCCCCGACGTGGACGCGCTGATGTGCGCCAACGACCTGATCGCGCTCGGCGCCCTGGACGTGCTGCGGGCGGCGGGCAAGCGGGTGCCGGAGGACGTCGCGGTGGTCGGCATGGACGACACCGACCTCGCCGCCGCCTCGTGGCCGTCGCTGACCAGCGTGTCACTCGGGTCGGCCGAGCGTGGCAAGGCCGCCGCCGAGCTGCTGCTGGAGCGGCTGCAAGGAGACGACGGCGAGCCGAGGGTGGTCACCGTGCCGCCCCGCCTGGCTGTACGGGCCTCCACCGCGGGCGCCGACCAGGGCAGCGCCGACCAGGGCAGCGCCGGCCAGGGCAAGACCGGCCAGGGCAAGACCGGCCAGGGCAAGACCGACCAGGACAGCGCCGACCAGGGCAGCGCTGACCAAGGCAGGGCCGGCCACGGCAGGAAGGAGGGCGGGCAGTGACGGCGACCGTGACGAGACCGGCGCCGCCGAGCGGCCCGCGGGCCAGGCGCCGCGGGATCTCGCGCCAGACCCGCGAGATGTGGCTGCTGATGCTCCCGGCCCTGGTGCCGGTGCTGCTGTTCAGCGTCGGCCCCCTCCTGTACGGCATCGGCCTGGCCTTCACCGACGCCCGCAACACCCGCGTCCACCAGACCGAGTTCGTGGGCCTGGAGAACTTCTCCCGCCTGCTGACCGACGACGAGTTCTGGTCGTCGTTCCAGATCGGCGCGATCTGGGCGATATCGGTGACGGTGCTGCAGTTCCTGGCCGGGCTCGGCCTGGCGCTGCTGCTGAACGAGAAGCTGCGCTTCAGCGGCGTGGCCAGGGTGTTGTCGGTGGTGCCGTGGGCGATGCCGCCGGTGGTGATCGGCCTGATGTGGAAGCTCGTCTACCACCCCGACGCGGGCATGCTGAACGACCTGCTCGGCACGCACGTCAACTGGCTGGCCGACTTCTCGCTGGCGCTGCCCGCGATCATCGTGGTGGGCATCTGGGCGGGCATGCCGCAGACGACGGTCGTGCTGCTGGCGGGCCTGCAGAGCATCCCCAAGGAGCTGTACGAGGCGGGCGAGATGGACGGCGCCGGCACCTGGCGGCGCTTCTGGAACATCACGCTGCCGCAGCTCCGGCCGGTGATCGTGGCGATCACCTCGCTCGACTTCGTGTGGAACATCAACCAGTTCGGCCTGGTGTACGTGCTCACCCAGGGCGGCCCCGGCGGGCGTACGCGGCTGCCGATGCTGTTCGCCTACGAGGAGGCGTTCCGGTACCGCATGGCGGGTTACGCCTCGATGCTCGGCCTCGCGATGGCGATCGTCGTGCTGGCGGTGCTCGGGCTGTACCTGTGGCGGCAGATGAGGGAGGCCAAGTGAGACGCGTTTCGCAGTACGTCGCGCTGGCGGCGTACGTCGTCTTCCTGGCGTTCCCGCTGCTGTGGCTGCTGTCCACGGCGCTGAAGACGCCGCAGGAGATGGCGCTGACCGAGCCGACGTGGATTCCGCGCGAGCCGACGCTGACCAACTTCGGCGACGCGTTCGGCGAGCAGGACCTGATCGGCGCGGGGCTGCGCAGCCTGGTGGTGGCGCTGTTCGCGAGCGTGATCACGGTGCTGATCTCGCTGCCCGCCGCCTACGCGATGGCCCGCCACCGGGGCCTGGTCAACCGGATCGCGATCGGGTGGGTGCTGGTCAGCCAGGTGTTCCCGTTCATCCTGATCATCATCCCGCTCTTCATGATCCTGCGCGACCTCGACCTGATCAACACGCTGCCGGGGCTGGTCGTCGTGCATGTGACGTTCACGCTGCCGTTCGCGCTGTGGATGTTGCAGGGGTACGTGCGCGCGGTGCCGCGCGAGCTGGAGGAGGCGGCGGCCGTGGACGGCGCGAGCCGGCTGCGCTCGATCGTGAGCGTGGTGGCCCCGCTGCTCGCGCCGGGCGTGGTGGCCACGCTGCTGTTCTCGTTCATCTCGTCGTGGAACGAGTTCATGTTCGCGCTGGTGATCCTGCAGAACCCCGACGTCATGACGCTCCCGCTGACGCTGGTGAGGTTCACCGGCCCGGAGGGGGTGGCCAGGCTCGGCCCGCTGGCCGCGGCGTCGCTCATGGCGACGATCCCGAGCCTGATCTTCTTCGCAATCATTCAGCGGCGACTGAAGTCCGGCCTGATGGCCGGCGCCGTAAAGGGCTAGGAGGCTCATATGCGCATCACGTCCGCTCTGGCGGCTGCGGCGGTTCTCACGCTCGCAGCCGCGTGCGGCGGGGGAGGCGGCGGCGGCGAGTCGTCGTCCCCCAACGAGCCGGTCAAGATCAATTTCCTCAGCCTGGCGTGGCAGAAGGAGTCGGTCGCCGCCAACAAGCAACTCGTGGACGAGTGGAACAAGGCCAACCCGAACATCCAGGTCACCTACGTCCAGGGGAGCTGGGACAACGTCAACGACCAGCTCGTCACCCAGTTCGCCGGCGGCACCGCGCCTGACGTCATCCACAACGACTCGCCCGCGCTGTCCGGTTTCGCCTCCGACGGCTACCTGCTGGACCTGAAGGACAAGCTGCCCGCCGAGCTGAAGGGCGACATCCCGCAGGCCGCCTGGGACACCGTCACCTTCAGTGACGGCAAGGGCGGGCAGGGCGTGTACGGCGTGCCGTTCCTCCAGGAGTCGCAGGTCATCATCGCCAACAAGAAGCTGCTGGACGCGTCCGGCGTGCGCGTCCCCACCGCGGACGACCCGTGGACGTGGGACGAGTTCTCCGCCGCGGCCAAGAAGATGACCACCCAGCGCGTCGTCCCGTCCGGCGACTCCGAGGCCACCGGCCAGGGGTACGGCGTGGCCTGGGCGATGAAGTCGCCCGTCAACAAGACCCTCAACCTGGCGCTCAACTTCGGCGGCACCTTCTTCCAGACCGGCGCCGACGGCAAGACCACCGTCAAGGTCGGCCCGGAGGAGCGCGAGGTTCTGCAGCGCATCCACGACCAGCTCTACAAGGACAAGTCCGCCGACCCTGACGCGCTCGGCCAGGGCACCGCCGACCCGCTGCCGGCGTTCTTCAAGAACAAGTTCGCGATGCTGCCCGCCGGCGTCTACCTGCGCCAGCAGGTGATCGAGCAGGCCCCTGACGGGTTCGAGTGGGTCACGCTGCCCGCGCCCAAGGGCACCAGCGCCCAGCAGGGCGCCGTCTCGCAGACGCTGTCGATCGCGCAGGAGAGCGAGCACCCGGACGAGGCGCTGAAGTTCATCTCGTTCTTCCTGAACGGCGCCAACCAGGCCAAGCTCGCCAAGGGCGACTGGCTGCTGCCCACCTCCACGACGGCCGCCGCCGACCCGGCGATAACCACCGAGGAGAACGGCTGGGACGTGGCCACCGCGTCCGCGAAGAACCTGGTGGTGGCGCCGTTCCTGAAGGTGAACGGGTTCGACGAGTGGAAGAGCAAGGTCGCCACTCCCGCACTGCAGGAGTACTTCGCCAATAAGATCACCATCGACCAGGTGGCCACGAAGCTGGTCGAGGACGGGAACAAGGTGTTGGAGCGTTACCAGCAGTGACGGTGCTCATGCGCGACGTACTGCGCGACAGGGCCCGGGGGTGCCTGCTCGGCCTGGCGGCCGGCGACGCCCTCGGGGCCCCGGCGGAGAACCTCACGCCGGCGGAGATCCGCCGGCGGTGGGGGCGGCTCACCGAGATCGAGGGCGGCGGCACCGACGACACGGAATACGCGATCTTCGCGGCCTCCCTGCTCACCCTGCACGGCCACGCGCTGACCCCGGCGGACGTGGCCGCGGCCTACCGGTCGCAGATCATCCCCCGGGTGGACGGGCCGATGCGCGGGGCCGGCTTCTCGGAGCTGGGCACCGTCGAGGCGCTGCGCCGCGGCCTCGAACCGCCGATGTCCGGGCTGGTGCACTCCCATGGCTGGTCGGACGGCCTGGCCATGCGTGCCGCGCCGTACGGGATCTTCTGTCCCGGCGACCCGGCGGAGGCGGCCCGGCTGGTGGAGCAGGACGGGCTGGTCAGCGGGTCCGGTGAGGGCATCCTGGGCGGGCGCGCGGTCGCGGGGGCGGTGGCCGCCGCGATGACCGGCGCCGAGCCGCGCGAGGTCGTGTCGGCCGCGCTGTCGGTGATCCCGGCGGACTCGTGGACGGCCAGGAACGTGCTCCGCGCCCGCGCCGTCCTCGACCGCACCCACCCGAGCGGCGCGGCTCACGCGCTGGGCACAGCTCACGCGCCGGGCACAGCTCACGCGCTGGGCACAGCTCACGCGCCCGGCGCGGCCTCCGTGGGCGGCGCGCCGTCTGAGGGTGGCGCGCCCGGCGAGGACATGGCGCTCGTCGAGGCGCTGCACGAGGCCGTGGTGGTCAGGCACTACCCCTGGACGGACGTCGCCCCCGAGGCCGTGGCGCTGGCCATGGCCGCCTACCTGGCAGGCGACGGCGACGTGGAGGCGTCGGTGACGTTCGCCGTGAGCCTGGGCAGGGACGCCGACACGATCGGCGCCATCGCCGGGGCGCTGGCGGGAGCCGGGCGCGGCCAGTACGGCGTGCCCGAGCGCTGGGCCACCAGGATCAAGCCCGTGACCGGCAAGTGCCTGCCCGTCGTGGCCGGCCTGCACGTGTTCGACGCCGCCGACGAACTGGCCGACGACCTGGTCGACAAGATGGCCGGCGAACTGGCGGAAGGACTGTAGGGAGACCATGTCGGGGGACAGGATCAGGGGCGCGTTCATCGGCCTCGCGGTCGGCGACGCCGCAGGCTGGCCGGCGGCCAGGCACCGCGCGGCCCTGCACGCGCCGTGGAGCCGACGGCTCCACCGCGAGCTGGACGCCTTCGCCGAGGAACACCGCGTCACCACGCTCCCGGTGCCGTTCGCGCTGAACCAGCCCACGGCGCCGCTCAGGGTGGGCCCGTCCGACGACGCCGAGTGGCTGGCGTGGACACTGCTGACCGTCGATCGGCCGCGCGCCGCCGCGTTCATGGAGCTGAAGGACGTCAGGGCGCGCATCTCCGTGGCGACCGCGCTCGACAACCTGGCCAAGGGCGTGCAGCCGCCCGCCTCGGGCCACGACAACCCGCACCACTTCGACGACGCCGCCGCCGTCAGGGCCGTCGCGTACGGGGTCCTGGGGAGGGACCCGACGCCGGACGCCCAGGTGACGAACGCGGGGGACGGGGTGCTGGGAGCCCTCGCCGTGGCCGCCGCGATCGAGGCGGCGGTGGCGTCGGGCGATCCGCGCGAAGCGGTGGAGGCGGCGCTCGCCGTGCTGCCCGGGGACACAGCCATCGGCCACAACGCCCGCCTGGCCGTGCGGGTCGCGGAGAAGGCGGGCGACCCGTTCGGCGCGATCCCCGCGCTGGACGCCGCGCTGCTCGACCACGTCTACAGCTACGGCGTGGGCGCCGCGCAGACCGTCCCGGTGGCGCTGGCGCTGGCCGCGGCGGCGGGCGGCGACCTGGCCAGGGCCGTCCCGGCGGCGGCCTGCCTGGCCCCGCTGGCCGACTCGGCGCCCGCGCTCACCGGAGCGCTGGCCGGGGCGTGCGGCGGCTACGAGGCGATCCCGGAGGGGTGGACCGCCTCGGCCCGCACGCTGGCCGGCTGCTGCCTGCCTGACCTGGCGGGCGTTGATCTGATCGAACTACTGGAGGGAATCGCATGACGCCGCTTGAGGACAGAGCCACTGGCTGCGTGGCGGGGGCGGCGGTCGGTGACGCGCTGGGCGGCGCCACCGAGGGCTGGACTCCCGAGCAGATCGTCGAGCGGTACGGGGGCCGCGTCGAGGGCGTCGTGCCGCCGTTCAACGAGGACTGGCGCAACGCCCGTCCCATCGCCCCGTACCACAAGGGCGACGGCCACATCACCGACGACACCCTGATGACGCACGCCCTGATCCGCGTGTACGAGAAGACCGGCGGCCACCTGGACGCGTACGCGATGGCCGAGCACCTGGTGCCCGAGCTGATGGGCGAGCGGCGCTGGATCCCCGAGCTGGAGGCCGAGGCGCTGCCGCTGCAGCGCGTCTTCCTGGCGGAGAAGTGGATCGTGGCCCGGCTGCACTACGGGCACGCCGACCCGCGCGAGGCCGGCGTAGGCAACATCGTGAACTGCGGCGCCGCCATGTACGTGGCGCCCGTCGGCATCGTCAACGCCGCCGACCCCGACGCCGCCTACGCCGAGGCCATCGAGCTGACCGGCGCCCACCAGTCCAGCTACGGCCGGGAGGCCGCCGGCGTGATGGCCGCCGCCGTGGCCGAGGCCATGCGGCCGGGCGCCACCGCCGACTCCGTGGTGGCGGCCTGCCTGCGGCTGGCCAAGGACGGCACGAGGGCCGCCATCGAGGCCGTCTGCGAGACCGCAGCCGGGCTCGGGCACTGGGACGGCTCGTTCGAGGCGCTGCGTGCCGCGGTGCGGCCGTTCGACACCGTCGCCGACACCTACCGCGACCAGGGGCTGGGCGCGCGCAGGCCGAGCCGGGTGCACAGCATCGAGGAGCTGCCGCTGGCGCTCGGGTTCCTGGTGATCGCCAAGGGCGACGTGCGCGACACCGTGCTGGGCGGGGTGAACTACGGGCGCGACGCCGACTCGATCGCCTCCATGGGCGGGGCCATCGCGGGCGCGCTCGGCGGCCTCGCCTCGGTGCCGCAGGAGTGGGTGGAGCAGGTGGGGACGGCCAGCCGTACGGATCTGGTCACTCCCGGGCTGGCCGTCGCGGAGGTGGCGCGCCGCGTGCACGCCGACGACCTGGTACGGCGCCGCGCCCACGAGGCCGCGTTCGCCGACCTCGAACGCGCATGATCAGGCTCACCTGGGTCCAGCCGGAGGACCTCGTCGGGCACGAGCTGCGCCAGGCGGCCGAGGACGGGCGCGACGCGCGGAAGATCGCGGCCCGCTGGCACGCGGCCGGCGGGCACGACGCGCCGCCGCGCGCGGGCGCCTCGGAGCCGGAGGCGGCGCGGCTGCGGGGGCTGGCGGAGGAGCTGCTGGACGAGCTGGCCGCGATCCCGTCGCCGCTGCCCGAGCCGTCCGACCTCGCGGGCATCATCGCCGCTTGCCCGGACTGGCCGGGCACCACCACGCCCGCCGGGCTCCACGACAGCGGCGCCGCACGTCAGGCCGCGCCCGGCAGCACCACCCCACAGGGGGCCGGGCCTGATGGCGGCGCTTGGCGCGAGTCCGGGGCGGATGGCGGCGCTCGGCGTGAGTCCGGGGCGGATGGCGGTGCCGTGCGCGCGTCCGGGCCCGATGGCGGCACCGGCCGTGCGTCGGGCCCCGGGGTCGTGGTGGATCCGGCGCGGGTGCTCGGGGCGTGGCTGGGGCGGGCCGCCGGGTGCGTGCTGGGCAAGCCGGTGGAGAAGATCCCGAGGCAGGGCATCAGGCAGATCGCCGAGGCCACCGGCAACTGGCCGATCCGCGGCTGGTTCACCGCCGAGGGCCTGCCGGACGAGGTGGCCCGCCGCTGGCCGTGGAACCGGCGCAGCGCCGTCAACTCGCTGGCCGAGAACATCGACGGCATCCCCGAGGACGACGACCTCAACTACCCGCTGCTCGCCCTGTCCCTCCTGGAGCGCCACGGCCGCGGTTTCACCACCGAGGACGTGGCCAGGCTGTGGCTGGACGAGCTGCCCGCGGGCCGCACGTTCACCGCGGAGCGCGTCGCGTACCGGAACCTGCTGGACGGCGTCGAGCCGCCCGCCACGGCCACCTACCGCAACCCGTTCAGGGAGTGGATCGGCGCGCTGATCAGGGCGGACGTGTACGGCTGGGTGAACCCGGGCGACCCGGCGGCGGCGGCGGAGCTGGCCTGGCGCGACGCCAGGCTCACGCACACCGCCAACGGGATCTACGGGGCGATGTTCGCGGCGGCGATGTGCGCCGCCTCGCTGGCGGCCGGTTCGGCGGAGGAGGTGGTGCGGGCGGGACTGTCGGTGGTGCCGGCGGGGTCGCGGCTGCACGAGGCCGTCCGTCTGGCCGTCGCGGACGCCGAGGCGGAGGACGACTTCGAGCGGGTCGTCGACCGCCTGCACGAGCGGCACGGCGACCTGCACTGGGTGCACACGATCAACAACGCCGCCCTGGTGGCGGCCACGCTGATCCACGGCGGGGGGGACTTCACCGCGACGATCGCCGGGGCGGTGGCCGGTGGCTGGGACACCGACTCGGCCGGCGCCACGGCAGGAGCGGTGGCGGGCGCGCTGAACGGCGGCGTGCCGGAGCGGTGGCGGATGCGTGACAGCCTGGCCAGCAGCCTGACAGGGTTCGACGGGGTGGGTCTTGCCCGGCTGGCCACCCGTACTCAGGGGATGATGACAGCATGATCTCGGTTTTCGGCAGCGCCAACATGGACCTCGTCGCGTACGTCTCGAAAGCCCCGAAACTGGGTGAGACGGTAACCGGGCACCGGTTCCGCACCGTACCCGGCGGCAAGGGGGCCAACCAGGCGATCGCCGCCGCGCGGGCGGGCGGCCAGGTCGCGTTCCTGGGGGCGGTGGGCGACGACGGGTTCGGCGCGGAGATGCGCGCCACGCTGGCGGAGGCCGGGGTCGAGGTGCGCGGCCTGCGCCAGGTGCCGGGCCCCAGCGGCATCGCGCACATCGTGGTGGACGACGACGGCGCGAACTCGATCATCGTCGTGCCCGGCGCGAACGGCACCATCACCGGCCCCTCCGGCGAGGACCTGGCCGCGATCGCCGGGTCCAGCGCGCTGCTGCTCCAGCTCGAGTTGCCCATGGGCGCGGTCGTGGCGGCGGCGCAGGCCGGCCGGGTGGCCGGGGTGCCCGTCTTCCTCACCCCCGCGCCCGCGCAGCCGCTGCCCGCCGAGCTGCTGGAGGCGGTCACGACGCTCGTCCCGAACGAGCACGAGGCAGCGGCCATCACCGGCGTCGAGGGGCCGGACGCCGCCCTGGACGCCCTGCTGGAGCTGGTCGAGGAGGCCGTGATCACGCTGGGCGCCGACGGCGCGCTGTACGGGTCGCGGTCGGGGGAGCGGCTGCGGGTGCCCGCCGTGAAGGTGGACGCCGTGGACACGACGGCGGCCGGCGACACGTTCGTGGGGGCGCTGGCGGTGGCGCACACCGAGCGGATGGGCGTCGCCGACGCGCTCGGCTTCGCCGCCATGGCGGCGGCGCTGTCGGTGCAGCGCGAGGGCGCCAGCACCTCGATGCCGACCCGCCGCGAGATCGAGGACGCGCTGGGCTGAGCCGGGTTCGGGGGATGCCGCCGGGGCAGGTGAGGGCTATGAGCGAGACATCCGACGAACTGCCGGAAGCCGTGGGCGGGGTGCGCGGGGAGAGCGACGTGGTCGCCGAGCGGGCGGGCTGCGACACCCCGCGATCGCGCCGCCCCGTGCCTGCCGACCTGCCCGACGAGCAGGACGAGCCGGAGCCGGAGGAGGAGGAACCCGGCGAGGACGGCGACGAGATCCGCCCGGACGTCGGCCCCACAGGCTAGGGGCGGCCCCGGTGGAGCAGTGCGAGGGTCTGCTCCAGCTCGGTGCGCAGGATCCCCTCGGCCGCGTCACCGTCGCCCCGCCGGATGGCCGTCACCAGCCCGGCGTGCGTGTCGTGCCCGGTGTTGGGGTCGTGTGCGCGCAGCTCCAGCAACTGCACCAGATCGATCAGCCGTTCCCGCAGCGCGGGCGCGAACTCGGCGAACAGGTCCGACAGCACGGGGTTGCGCGCCGCCGCCACGACCGCCGCGTGCAGCGCGATGTCGGCGTCCACGAAGGCCGCGTCGTCACCGCCCGCCGCCCGCTCGCGCCCCGCCAGCGCCGACTCCAGCGCCGCCACGTCCTCGTCGGTACGCCGCTGCGCCGCCAGCCGCGCCGCCTGGGTCTCGACGATGACGCGCACCTCGTACACGTCGGTGATGGCGGCCCGCCGCAGCCTGGCGGGCCAGTCTTCGGCGACCTCCGTGGCGATCACGAACACGCCGGACCCCTGACGCGCCTGCACCAGCCCCGCCCCCGCCAGCGCCCGCAGCGCCTCCCGCACCGTCGAGCGCCCCACGCCGAGCGTCCTGGCCAGCGTGTTCTCCCCGGGCAGGCGGGTGCCCACCGGCCACTCGCCCTGCGTGATCTGCTCGCGCAGATGCTCGGTGGCCTGCTCGACCAGGGGACTGGGGCGGAGTGACCCGAGCGGCATGGCGGTAAACCTCTCAGCTTGTCTGAGGACCTGTGTTGTGGTTAGTCTACCCGTCATGACGTCGTACGGTCGCCTGCTTCTCGGCCGCCGCGGCGGGGCCTGACCGGACCGGCACCCCGCCGCGGTGGTTCGGGTGCCCGCCGGTCCTCCCCGTCACGACCGAAGAGGACTTCCCATGTACGACTGGAACCGGCAGAGCCCCAGCGCCATGCCCTACCACCGCTACCGCCCCGTCCACGAGCGCGTCCAGGTGCCGCTGACCGAGCGCGCCTGGCCCGCGCGGCGGCTCACCGAGGCCCCGCTGTGGGTGCCCGTCGACCTGCGCGACGGCAACCAGGCACTGGCCGAGCCGATGGACCCCGAGCGCAAGCGCCGCATGTTCGACCTGCTCACCGGCATGGGCTTCAAGGAGATCGAGGTCGGCTACCCCTCCTCCAGTCAGCTCGACTTCGACTTCGTCCGCCACCTGGCCACCCCGGGCGTCGTCCCCGGGGACGTGACCGTGGTGGTGTTCACCCCCGCCAGGCGCGACCTGATCGAGCGCACCTTCGCCTCGATCGAGGGCATGTCCCGCGTGGTCGTGCACCTCTACACGGCCACCGCCCCCACCTGGCGCGACGTGGTGCTCGGCCAGGACAGGCCCGCGCTGCGCACGATGATCAGGGACGCCGCCGCGCACCTCGCCCGGCTGGCCGGGGACCGCGACATCCGCTTCCAGTTCTCGCCCGAGGTGTTCAACCTCACCGAGCCGGACTACGTCCTGGAGATCTGCAACGACCTGACGGCCCTGTGGGACGCCTCGCCGGACCGTCCCGTGATCCACAACCTGCCCGCGACGGTCGAGGTGGCCACACCCAACGTGTACGCCGACCAGATCGAGTACATGCACCGCCACCTCGACCGCAGGGACGGCGTCATCCTGTCGGTGCACCCGCACAACGACCGCGGCACCGGCGTCGCCTGCGCCGAACTGGCCGTGCTGGCGGGGGCGCAGCGGGTGGAGGGCTGCCTGTTCGGCAACGGCGAGCGCACCGGCAACGTCGACCTGGTGACGCTCGCGCTGAACCTGCACGCCCAGGGCGTCGACCCGATGATCGACCTGTCCGACATCGACGAGGTGCGCAGGGTCGTCGAGCACTGCAACCGCCTGCCGGTGCCCGAGCGCCACCCGTACGCGGGCGACCTCGTCTACACCGCCTTCTCCGGCACCCACCAGGACGCCATCAAGAAGGGCCTGGCCCACCACGCCAAGCGGGCCGCCGACCTGGGCGTGCCGCCCGAGCAGGCGCCGTGGGAGGTGCCGTACCTGCTGATCGACCCCGCCGACGTGGGCCGCGACTACCAGGCGGTCATCCGCGTCAACAGCCAGTCGGGCAAGGGCGGCATCGCGTACCTGCTGCACACCCGCTACGGCCTGGAGCTGCCCAGGCGCCTGCAGATCGACTTCGCGCCGGTCGTCCAGCGGGCCACCGACGGCAGCGGCGAGGAGATCACCGCCGAGCAGCTCTGGCAGCTCTTCCACGCCACCTACCTGGCACCCGGCGAGATCGGCGCGCTCGCCGAGTGGAACACGGTGGAGACGGGGCCCGGCGCGCACACGTTCACCGGGACGCTGCGCGACGGCCGGCGGCTGAGCGGCGCCGGCAACGGCCCGCTGTCGGCGCTGACCGCCGCGCTCGCCGCCGACGGCATCGACGTGGACATCCTGCACTACGCCGAGCACGCCCTCGACCCGGGCCGGGGCAGCCGGGCCATCGCCTACGTCGAGGCCAGGGTGAACGGCGCCACCTGCTGGGGCGCCGCCCAGGACACCTCGGTGCTGACCGCCTCCGTGCACGCGGTCCTGGCCGCCGTCCACCGGATGATCTGACGTAAGATCACCGTCATGTTCGAAGCGGGCGCGGTGCTGGACGTGCTGGCGGCGCTCCGGAAGGCGGGCTGCCAGGTCTGGATCGCCGGCGGCTGGGGCATCGACGCGCTCGTCGGCCGGGTCACCAGGGAGCACGGCGACCTCGACCTGCTGCACCGCGAGGAGCAGGAACCGGCCGTGATCGCCGCCCTGGAGTCCCTGGGGTACGCCGAGCGCACCGAAGGCGTCGTCCCTGGACGGCCCGCCCGCTTCGTCATGATCGGGCCCGGCGGGCGCGAGCTGGACCTGCACCCGCTGCGCTTCCAGCCCGACGGGTCCGCCCTCCAGCGGCTCGACGACTCGGGCGGCGCCTTCACCTACCCGGCCGGTGTGTTCGTCGCCGGGGAGATCGAGGGCGTGCGGGTGCCGTGCCTGTCAGTGGAGCAGCAGGTGCACTTCCACCAGGGTTACCAGCCGAGGGAGCGCGACCTGCTGGACATGGCGAGCCTGCGCGACACGTACGGGATCAGCACGCACTTCTGATCGGGCGCCGCGCTGGGATGTTCGCTCATTTCCGGGCGGCGGGGCTCGCTGAGAGATGGGCGGCGCACTCGTCGCGATACCGCAGCGTACGGACGCGCACCTGCTTCGGGTCGGCCAGCACGGCCCGCGACACCGACGGCACGACCGCGTGCCGCACCGGCCCGAACAGCCGCGCCACGTCGGCGGGAGTGGCCCCCTGCGCGCCGAGACCGGGCGCCAGGATGGGCCCGTTGAGATCGTCCAGTGGGTGCTCCAGCGCGGGCAGCGTCGCCCCCATGACCACCCCGACAGGCCCGAACGGCGCATGCCCCGCGTTCGCCGCGGCGGCCCCGGCCAGCACCTGATCGGCCACCAGCCGCTGCAGCCCGGCCGCCTCGGGGTTCGACGTGCGGGCCAGCACGAACACGCCCGCGTCGTTGGCCATCGCCGAGGTGATCGCCCCCTCCAGCGACCCGAACCCCAGATACGGGCTGAGCGTCACCGCGTCGGCCGCCAGCGGGCTGCCCTTGTCCAGGTACGCCTCCGCGTAGGCGGCCATCGTGCTGTCGATGTCGCCTCGCTTGACGTCCAGCAGCACCAGCGTGCCCGCCTCACGCAGGTCGGCGATGGTGCGTTCCAGCACGGCGACGCCGCGGCTGCCCCAGCGCTCGAAGAAGGCCGACTGCGGCTTGACCACGGCGGCCACGTCGGCCACCGCCTCGACGACCGTGCGGCAGAACCGCTCCAGCGCCGCGGGCGAGTCGTCCAGCCCCCACGTGTGCAGCAGGGCGGGGCTGGGGTCGATGCCCACGCAGAGCGGCCCGCATGCGTCGAGCCTGGCTCGCAGGCGGCTTCCGAACGACTCGTTCATCTCACGCTCCCGTGGGCGAATGGTCCTCCGGCGACGATATGGTACGCGAACCGCCGTTGCCTAACCGGTGCCTCACCGAGTCTTTCCACAAGTGAGCCTTGGGGTAGGTGAGCAGACATGTACGAGATCGCCCACCGCGTGCTGGCGCTGCGCACCGATCCACCACGCGACGTCGTGGTCACGGTCGGCGTGCCCTACGAGGAACCGACGGGCGAGTGGTCGTGCCCGTACCGGATCGACGGGCTCGACGGGTGGGAGCACGAGCGGAAGGTCTCCGGGCTCGACTCGCTGGAGGCGGTCGAGCTGGCGATGATCACGGTCAGGGCGGCGGTGGCCGGCTCGCACGAGGCCAGGGAGGGCCTGCTGGTCTGGGACGAGGAGCCGGCGCGGCAGCGGGCGCGCACCGTGTACGTGAGCGTGGACCGGGCGCAGAACCTGGCCTACATCGCGATGAAGCACGAGATCGTGCCGGGGGAGGCGCGGCGGCAGGTCGTGGCGGAGGACATCGTCCTCGACTACGGCGACGCCGGGCAGCTCCTCGGCCTGGAGCTCACGGACGCGGCCCGGCTGCTTCCCCCGGAAATGCGCATCTGATCGGCCCCCACCGCCGTTCGTGCTTCAGTGTGACAGCAGCCACCGCCAGCGCGGCAGCTCCATCACCACCGTCACCACGGCCAGCACGGACACCAGCGCGGCGGCGAACGCGTGCCAGGCCACCCACGCCGCCGCCACGGCCGCCACCACCTGCAACGCCACCAGCAGGATCGTCACGAACCCCGGCACGGCGACGATCACATGCCGCTTGTCGCCCGGCGTGGAGAAGAGCGTCGGCAGCCCGATCAGCACGATCACGGACAACACGGCCAGCGGCACCGAGGACGAGGCCAGCGCCCACGGCGTGGCCACCCACGCCACCAGCTCGGTGGCGAAACGAAAGACCGAGGCGACACGGTCGTCGGGACGGGGCTCGGAGGCGGAGGCGGCGCGGTCGTCGGGGCGAGGCTCGGAGGGCACCCGCGTACCCTACAACCGACCTCCCCGGCGGCCTCACCAGGGCGGCTCGCGATAATCACTTCCGTGAGCACCACAACCTTCCCCCGGATCGTGGCCACCGACCTCGACGGCACCCTCCTCAACTCGGCGGGCGACGTCAGCACACGTACCAGGCAGGCACTCCAGGCGGCCCGCGCCGCCGGCGCGGAGATCGTCTTCGTCACCGCCAGAGCACCGCGCGGCATCCGCGAGATCGCCCGCCAGGCGGGCGTCACCGGCACCGCCATCTGCAGCAACGGCGCCGTCGTGTACGACGTCGCGACCGACGAGATCACCCACAGCAGCCCCATCGAGCCGCAGGCCGCCCGCAAGGTCGCCGAGGCGCTCGCCCTGGCGCTGCCCGGCATCGGCCTCGGCGTCGAGACCGGCAGGAACGTGCTGGCCGAGGCCGCCTACACCCGGCGGGTCGAGTACGACCTGGCCTCCTACATCGAGGTGGAGTCGGTCTTCGACGGCGACCGGCCGATCATCAAGCTGCTCGCCCTGTCGCCGGCGCACACGGCCGACGAGATGTACGCGGCCGTGGCCCCGGCGATCGGCGACCTGGCCGAGGTCACGTACTCGGGAGTGGAGGGCATCCTGGAGATCAGCGCTCCCGGGGTGACCAAGGCGCTCACGCTCGACCGGCTCTGCGCCGAGCGGGGCGTCGGGGCGGGGGACGTGGTGGCGTTCGGCGACATGCCCAACGACCTGGCCGTGCTGCTCTACGCGGGAGCCGGGTACGCGATGGCCAACGCCCACCCGATGGTGCTGTCGGCGGCCGGGCACCGCACCCTGTCCAACGACGAGGACGGGGTGGCCGTGGTCCTGGAGAACCTCCTGGCCGCACCCTGAGCCGCGAGCCCGTGCCCGCCCTGGCCGCCCGTCCTGCGAGCCCGTGCCCGCCCTCCTACGAGGCTCGTGCCCGCCCACCTGCCGCGAGGGCGGGCACGGACGGCCTCACGCGTCGTCGTCCGACACGCGCGAGGTGCCATTGCAGGTGGCGGGCGACTTGCTGAGCAGCGGAACCACCCCTCCGCACGTGCTCAACGGCAGCGACACGGGCTCGACGATCTCGTCATTGAAAATGATCACATCGCCGATCAGCGGCGCAGGGCCCGCCTTGGCGCCGCCGTCGTCGTCCGCCGCGTACGCGCCGGTGCAGCAGAGCAGCACCAGGGTGACCGCCCCGAGCCCCGCGACGGCGGCGCTCCTCACCCCCATCCGCTCCTCCATCCCCGGCAACGCCACCCGCCCTGCCGCCCGTTCAGGCGGCCATCCGCTCCGGCTGCTGCAACTGCCCGGGCCGTTCCGCACCGCCCGTGCCGTGCTGCGGGCGGCCGTTCTCCATGATCCGGTCGATCGCGGCCAGCGCCAGCGCCGAGATGACGAAGGTCAGGTGGATCAGGGTTTTCCATATCAGCTCCCTGTCGGTGATGGTGGGCCGGGCGGCGTTGATGAAGATCTGGAGCAGGTGGATGGAGGAGATGCCGATGATCGCCATGGCCAGCTTGACCTTCAGCACGTTCGCGTTGACGTGGGAGAGCCACTGCGGCTGATCGGGGTGGCCCTCGATGCGCAACCGCGAGACGAACGTCTCGTAGCCGCCGATTATCACCATGATGAGCAAATTGGAGATCATCACCACGTCCACGAGACCGAGGACGATCAGCATGACGGTGGTCTCCGGCGGATGGCCGCTGAAGCCCAGGTGCATCAGGTGAAGCAGCTCGGCCATGAACCGCCACACGTAGACGACCTGGGCGACGATCAGCCCCAGATACAGCGGCACCTGGATCCAGCGGCTGAGGAACATGACGTAGCCGACGCGCCCCAGCATCGTCCGTGGCCCGGCCGGCGAGTCGGCCACGGACAGCTGCGCGAGTCGCACTACGACGTCAGGACGTTGACGTGCTGGACCATGGTCTCCACGGTGACAAGGGGCGGAGCGCCCCCGCCGAGGTTGTCGAGGAGTATCGGCGGCGCGCCGCCGGCCAGCGCCAAGGTGGCGACGGCTGCCAGGACTCGGACCTTCAACGGAACTCCTTGCTGCTGCTCTTCGGGAAGCTGCTGCACTTCTGAAAGCTGTCGCTCGTCGGGAACGGGGACCGGGCGGCGTGCAGGGTCACGCCGCCCGTACCGGTGTCGAGGGGTTGGTCCGGTGCCCCGGATCAGGGCGCGAGACAGTTGCTCGCCGGCAGCTCGGGCACGGCGAGCAGCGACATCGGATCGAGCGCGGCGGCCGGGTCGACGGCCCCGGACGGGGCCTCGGCCAGGCAGGTGACCGCATGGACGGGATCGACGACAGCATGAGCCGCGGGAGCGGCGAGCAGGGCCAGACCGCCCGCCATGACGGCGGCGCCGAGGACACCGCGGGGAGAGAGGAGCATGGAACCTCCTGGGTAACGGTAAAGAACAACCCTCGACTTGCTACCCAGGGTAGTGGTTCGGTAACACTCGGTTTACGTAAAGTGTTGGGTGTGCTTGACAATCACGGCGCAGGCTCGTAGCGGTCCTGCGCGGCCATGACCTCGTCGGCATGGTCGAACGCCCACTCCCCGAACGCCTCGATCGGGCCCAGCAACGAGCGGCCCAGGTCGGTCAGCTCGTACTCGACCCTGGGCGGAGCCTCCGCGTAGACGCGGCGCGCCACCAGCCCGTTGAACTCCAGGCGGCGCAGCGTCTCCGTCATCACCTTCGTACTGATGCCGCCGATCTCCTCCCGCAACCTCCCGGGACGGCGCGGGCCGTGCCGCAGCGACCACAGGACCACCGCGTTCCAGGTGTTGGCCATCAGGTCGAAGGCGAGTCTGGCCTGGCAGTCGGCGAGGAACAACGCGAGCCTCCGTTAGGCACCGGATGGTGTGTGTCGGGACTTCTAGAGTCCACGTGTTCTAGTAAAGCCCCTCTTCGGATGGAGGATGGACATGCGGATCGGGATCTTGGGCGCGGGCGGCATGGCGGACGCGCTGGGCACGCAGTGGGCCCGTGCGGGGCACGAGGTGATGGTGAGCGGCCGGGACCTGTCCCGGAGCACGGCCCAGGCCGCCCGGATGAGCACCGCCGCCGCGTCGGCCCCCTCGGCCGGTGCGGCTGTCTCGGCCAGTGCCGGCACGGGCGTCGTGGCCGGTGTGGCCGGGGCGGGTGTGGTGGCCGAGGTGTCGAGAGCGGGCGAGCGGGGGCGGGTGCTGGCCGGGAGCTTCGCGGAGGTGGCCGAGTTCGGGGAGGTCGTGGTGGTGGCGGTCCGGGAGGCCGGACTGCTCGACACGCTTCACGCCGCCGGGCTGGCGCTGCGCGGCAAGGCGCTCATCGACGTGACCAACGCCGCGAACCCCAAGGAGTACGACATCACGCACTCCCTGGCCCGGCTGATCGGCGAGGTCAGCGGTGGTCACGTGGTGAAGGCGTTCAACCTGTGCCACGTGGACGTGTGGCGGATGACGCCGCCCGTCTTCGACGGCAGGCCGCTGGCGGTGCCCCTGTGCGGCGACGACCCCGGAGCGCTGACCGCCGCCCGCACGCTGGTCACCGACCTGGGCTGCACCCCGGTGGACGGTGGAGGTGCGGAACGGGCGGCACTGCTGGAGGCCACGGCGGCGTTCATGATCGGGCTCTGGTTCAGCGGCGCCGACGCCCAAGCCGTCCTCCCGCCCCTCCCCTCCTCAGGCACCCACCAGCCCGCCTGAACGCGAGGCGCTCACACTGGGCGTCAGGGCAGGCGGGCAACGCCATGAGGCCTCGGCCCGGGCAGGTGGCGCGCCAAGGCGTCGGGCCGGGCGGGCGGCGTGGTCAGGCGTCGGGGCGGGCGGGTGGTGGGGTCAGTGGGGGTGGCGGGCCAGGTGGTCGGCGTGGCGGATCGGCTCCGGGAGGCGGTAGTGCGGGGTGAGGTGCAGCACCTGGGACGAGGCGACGTCCAGGGAGATGCGGTGCCCTTGTGAGACGTACACCGGCTTGACCCCCCGCTGCGTACGCAACGCGCGCCCCACCGCCGCGCCTTCGTGGATGATCGGCGCCCAGGCCCCGCGTCCCGGCCCGGGCGGCTCGTGCGTGCCGACGAACGGCGTCTTGCCCACCCCCAGCGACGGCAGCCCCGTCAGCACCCCCAGGTGGCAGGCCAGGCCGAAGCCGCGCGGGTGCGCCAGCCCGTGCCCGTCGCAGACCAGCAGGTCGGGCGTCACCGTGAGCTGTTCGAGCGCCGCCACCAGCGCGGGCAGCTCGCGGAAGGCGAACAGGCCAGGCACGTACGGGAAGGCCGTCTCCCCGTGCGCCACCACTTCCTCCACCGGCTCCAGCGTGCCGGCGTCGAGGACGACCACCGCTGCCGTGAGCGCGTCGTCGCCGCGGTAGTGCACGTCGAGCCCCGCCACCAGCGCGAACGTGTCCGGCCCGGTGAGCTCGACCTCCCCGCGGAGCCGGTCCTGGATGGACTCCGCCTCGGCGACGCCGGAGGGCCACGGGTGAAGCTGCTTCACATGCACCCGGCCTAAGGTATCCCCATGTGTGATGTCGTGGTGATCGTCGGTCCCGGGGTCACGGCGGACGCGGGGCTGCTCGGTGAGGTCGCCCGGCGTGAGTTCGCCGCGCTGGGGGTGCGGGGGAGGGTTGAGCACGCCCGCGACGCCGCCCAGCAGCGGGCCCTGATGCGTGAGGAGCCTGTGGTCGTGGTCGCGCCCGCGCCGAGTGCGGAAGCTCAGACCCTGATCAGGCAGCCGCCGGGGACCGGGGTGGTGGTGCCCGTTGACCTTGATCGGGTGGAGGGTGCTCTGCACATTCATGGGCGGGGGATCGGGGGGCTGGCCTGGGGGATTCGGCATGCCGTTCATCGGGCTCGGTATCCGGGGGTGCGGCGGGTCGCCTACGGGCCTGCGGCTGAGCAGTGGGGGGATTTGTACCTGCCGGAGACGGGGGTGAAGGTGCCGGTCGTGGTGCTGGTGCACGGGGGGTACTGGCGGTCGGAGTGGGCGGCCGATCTCATGGAGGGGCTCTGTGAGGATCTGGTGGGGCGGGGGTTCGCGGTCTGGAATCTGGAGTATCGACGGCCGGATCGGCATGGATGGGCGGCGACCAAGCAGGACGTCGCCGCCGGGCTGGCCGCCCTCCACGGCCTGGGCCCGGCTACGGTGCCCGGTCCCGCGCTGGCGGGCGAGGTCACAGGGCCCGACGTCTTGACGGGTACGGCTGCGGTGCCTGGCCCCGGCAAGGCGGCCGATCCGGCGGCGGCGCGGCACGTGCTGCTCGACCTGGACAGGATCGCCGTCGCAGGGCATTCGGCGGGCGCGCAGCTAGCCCTGCGCGCGGTGGCGGACGGGGCGCGCGCGGCCGTGGCAGTGTCGCTGGCAGGCGTGCTGGACCTCGCCGAGGCCGACCGCCGCTGGCTCAGCCACGGCGCCGTCGCCGCCGCCCTGCGTGGGCCTCAAGGCGAAGCTGCCGTGAGCGGGGCTCAAGGCGAGGCCGCCGCCCCGGACGACACCTCGCCGCAAGCCGAACTGCGCGCCTCCGACCCCCTCCTCCGCCTCCCCCTCGGCATCCCCCAAATAGTCGTCCAAGGCAGATCCGACGACATCAACCTGGTGGACATCTCCCGCCGCTACGCCGAAGCCGCCCACGAAGCAGGCGACCACGTCACGTACCTGGACCTCCCAGGCGACCACCAGGACGTCATCACCCCCGCCACCCCCATCTGGCAGGCCACAGCCGCGGCCCTCACCGCCGCCCTCACCTAGACAACCCCCGAACCCCGCCGTACGAAGGAGAGATGGAGGTCACGATCGTCGGCGCCGGGCTGGTCGGCTGCCTGCTCGCCTGCTACCTGGCCCGCCGCGGCCACCACGTCACCCTGTACGAACGCCGCCCCGACCCCCGCGAACGGGGCCCCGACCGGGGCAGGTCGATCAATCTGGCGATCTCGCAGCGCGGCATCGACGCCCTGCGCCGTCTCGGCCTGGACGGCAAGGCGTTGCACGCGGCGCTGCCGATGGCGGGCCGGATGATGCACGCGCCCGGCGGCGCCCTCAGTTTCCAGCCGTACAGCGCCGACCGGTCGCAGGCGATCAACTCGATCGGCCGCGCCGCCCTTAATAGGGAGCTGCTGGAGGCGGCGACCGCGCAGCCGGGGGTGGAGGTGCGGTTCGGGTGCCGGTTGACGGGGCTGGACGAGCGGACGGGACGGCTGCGGTTCGAGTCGGGGGAGGAGGCGGAGGCGGGGGTGGTGATCGGCGCGGACGGGGCGTACAGCGCGGTCCGGGCCAGGTTGCAGCAGCTTCCCGGGGTGAGTTTCAGCCAGGAGTATCTGGACTACGGCTACAAGGAGTTGTCGATCCCGGCGCGGAACGGCGCGTACGTCCTGGATCCCGGCGCGCTGCACATCTGGCCGCGCGGCCGTTCCATGATGATCGCCCTGCCGAACCCGGACCGCTCGTTCACCTGCACCCTGTTCTGGCCGCACAGCACCCTCGACTCCCTCGACACGCCGCAGCGGATCAGGGCGTACTTCGCGGAGCACTACCGGGACGCGTTCGGGCTGATGCCGGACCTGATCCCCGACTTCCAGGGCAACCCGATCGGCCACCTGGTCACGATGCGCTGCGCGCCGTGGCACGCCAGGATCGGGGACGTGGCGGTGGGGCTGATCGGCGACGCCGCGCACGCGATCGTGCCGTTCTACGGGCAGGGCGCCAACTGCGGCTTCGAGGACTGCGTGGAGCTGGACCGCTGCCTGGACGAGGCGGGCGACGACTTCCCGAGGGCGCTGGAGTTGTTCGAGCGGCGCAAGTCCGACACCGACGTGATCGCCAGGCTGGCGCTGGACAACTTCGTGGAGATGCGCGACAAGGTCGGCTCGCGGCTGTTCCTGGCGGGCAAGCGGCTGGAGCACGCGCTGGAGCGGGCGCTGCCCGGTTATGTCTCGCGTTACGAGCTGGTGTCGTTCTCGACGACCCCGTACTCGCAGGTGGAGCGGCGGGTGGCACGTCAGCGGGGGATCGTGGTGGCGGCGGCGGGCGCGGCGCTGGCGGCCCTCGCGTTCGCGGCGCGTCGCGGCCGGGGTCTGGTGCGCACGCCGGAGGCGGACTGACACTGTGGTCATGCTGTCGTACTCCAGCACCACCGCCGACACCCCGCTGCTCGGCGAGACCATCGGCGAGAACCTCGAACGCACCGTGGCCCGGTTCGGCGACAGGGAAGCCGTCGTGGACGTCTCCTCCGGCCGCAGGTGGACCTACACGCAGCTCAACGCCGACGTCGACGACCTGGCCAGAGCCCTGCTGGCCAGGGGCGTGGCCAAGGGCGACAGAGTGGGCATCTGGGCGCCCAACAGGGCCGAGTGGGTGATCGTCCAGTACGCCACCGCCAAGATCGGCGCGATCCTGGTCAACGTCAACCCGGCCTACCGCACCCACGAGCTGCGGTACGTGGTCGAGCAGTCGGGCATGCGGCTGCTGATCAGCGCCCTGGCGCACAAGGGCAGCGACTACCGGGGCATGATCGAGGAGATCGGCTTCGCCGACGTCGTCTACCTGGACGACCCGAGCTGGGACGTGCTCAGAGCGGTCAAGGCGGACCCGGCGGCGCTGACGGCCCGTACGGCGGAGCTGGCCTTCGACGACCCCATCAACATCCAGTACACCTCGGGCACGACCGGCTTCCCGAAGGGCGCGACGCTGTCGCACCACAACATTCTCAACAACGGCTTCTTCGTCGGCGAGCTGATCCACTACACGGAGGCCGACCGGGTGTGCCTGCCGGTGCCGTTCTACCACTGCTTCGGCATGGTCATGGGCAACCTGGCCGCCACCTCGCACGGCTCGTGCATCGTCATCCCGTCGCCGGGCTTCGACCCGGAGGCCACGCTGCGCGCCGTCCAGGAGGAGCGGTGCACGTCCCTGTACGGGGTGCCGACGATGTTCATCGCCGGGCTGGCGCTGGCCGCCAAGTTCGACCTGTCGTCGCTGCGCACGGGCATCATGGCGGGCTCGCCGTGCCCGGTGGAGGTGATGAAGCGGGTGGTCGGCGAGATGAACATGCGCGAGGTCGCCATCTGCTACGGCATGACGGAGACCTCGCCCGTGTCCACGATGACCAGGGCCGACGACGACCTGGCCCGCAGGACGGAGACGGTCGGCAGGGTGATGCCGCACGTCGAGGTGAAGATCGTGGACCCGGAGACGCGGCTCACCGTGCCGCGCGGACAGCCGGGGGAGCTGTGCACCCGGGGCTACTCGGTCATGCTCGGCTACTGGGACGAGCCGGGCAAGACGGCCGAGGCCATCGACGCGGCGCGGTGGATGCGTACCGGGGACCTGGCTACCATGGACGACGACGGGTACGTGAACGTGGTCGGCCGGATCAAGGACATGATCATCCGGGGTGGGGAGAACGTCTACCCGCGCGAGATCGAGGAGTTCCTGTACGGCCATCCCGACATCGCCGACGTGCAGGTCATCGGGGTGCCCGACGAGAGGTACGGCGAGGAGATCATGGCTTGGGTGATCATGCGTCCTGGCACGGAGGCGCTGACGGCCGAGCGGGTCAGGGAGTTCTGCGCCGGGCGGCTGGCGCACTTCAAGATCCCCCGGTACGTGCGCGTCGTGGAGGAGTTCCCGCTCACGGTCACCGGGAAGATCAGGAAGGTCGAGATGCGGGAACGCTCGATCGAGCTGCTCGGCCTCCAGGGCGCGGCAGCCGTACGGAACGCCTGACCCCTCACGCGGGCGGCGGTCGCCCGCGCCGTGACGTCCTCACGCCACGGCGGTCGCCCGCCCCCTGACGTCCTCACACGACGGCGGTCGCCCGCGCGGTGACGAGGGCGGCGAACCGGCCGGTCACCGCGCGCCAGATCGGCGTGGAGACCGGCTCGTCCGCCACCGCCCGCGCGTACACCTCGTCAGGGTCGAACCCCTCCGCCCGCCACTCCCGGATGCGCGCGGGCAGCACCTCGGGATGGAACTGCACGCCCCACGCCCGCTCGCCCACCCGGAACGCCTGGTACGGGCAGCTCGCCGTCTCGGCCAGGTGCACGGCAGCCGAGGGCAGGCGGGTGACGGCGTCCTTGTGGTGCTCGATCGCGGGCACCACCGGCGGCAGGCCGTGGAAGAGCGGGTCGGCGGCGGCCTCCGGCCTGATCGTGACGGGCAGGCTGCCGTTCTCCGGCTCGCCCACCTCACCGCGCACCTCGCCGCCGGCCACCTGCGCCAGCATCTGGCCGCCCAGGCAGATGCCGAACAGCGGCACCTCCCCGGCCAGCGCCTGCTCCATCAGCCGCCGCGCGTCACGCAGCCACGGGGCCCGGTCGTCGTCGCCGGGCAGATAGCCGCCGCCGAGCATGATCATGGCGTCGTGGCTCAGGGAGGCGGGCAGCGGCTCGCCATCGTGCGCGTGGACGACGTCGAGGGTGAGCCCGGCCTCCTCCAGCCAGCCCGCCATCCGGCTCAGACCACCGGTCTTACTGTTCTGGACGACCAGGACGGTCTTTCTCATGAGGTGGGTCACGGCAGGTTGGCCGCCCTGGCGGTGTGGCGGAGCAGCAGGGCCGTGGTGACGGGCCCGACGCCGCCCGGCACCGGCGTGAGCGCGCCCGCCACCCCCGAGACCGCCCCGAAGTCGACGTCTCCGGTCAGCCCGCCGTCGTCGGTCGGGTTGGTGCCCACGTCGATCACCACCGCGCCCATCGCCACGTGCGCCGCCCCGATCAGCCCGGCCCGCCCCACCGCGGCGACCAGCACCTCGGCCTGCGAGGTGACGGCCGCCAGGTCGCGGGTGCGCGAGTGGCAGACGGTGACGGTGGCGTGCCGGTCGAGCAGCAGGTGCGCCAGCGGCTTGCCCACCACGGTGGAGCGGCCGACGACCACGGCCCGCCGCCCCGCCAGCTCCACCTCGTAGTGGTCGAGCAGCGCCATCACGGCCGCCGCCGTGGCGGGCGGGAACGCGGGCAGCCCGGCCGCCAGCCGGCCGAGGGAGAGCGGGTTGGCGCCGTCGACGTCCTTGCGCGGGTCGATGGCCCCGGCCAGCTCCTGCGCAGACGCGCCGGCGGGCAGCGGGGTCTGCAGCATGAGGCCGTGCACCTGCGGGTCGGCGGACAGCCTGGCCAGCGTCTCGCCGATCTGGCCGGGGGTGGCGTCCTGGCCCAGGTCGACCACGTCGCAGGCGATGCCGACGCCGGCCGCCGCCTTGGCGATCGAGCGGACGTACCACAGGCTCGCCTCGTCGGCGGTGGCCACGACCACGGCCAGCCTCGGCTGCGGGCCTGCCGCGGCCTCGGCCTGTGTCTGGGCCCTGATCGCGGCGGCCAGGTCTCTGCCGGTCAGCGTCTTCAAGAGATCTCCTCGCGTACCTCGGCGGTCACCCAGTCTGCCTTGGCGACGGCCGCGTCCACGCCGGAGACGCGGATGTTCAGCTCCTCGCGTACTCGCTCGTCCTTGATGCCGCGCAGGTTGATCTCGACGTTCACCCTGGCCGTGGTGAGGGCGGCGCGGGCGGCGTCGGCCGCGGCGGCGACGTCGGTGACGACGTTGCGGTTGCCGATCGGCAGCAGCAGCTCGCAGAGCTCGACCACGCGCGCGGCCGCCTCGATCACCCTGGCGGGCGGCTCGGCCGCGCCCGCCAGCGCCCTGGCGATGGCGGCGCTGCGCTCCTCGCCCTTGGGCAGCCGGTAGGCGTCGGTGACGGCGGTGAACGCCGCCGCGTCCTCCTCGGCCAGCCTCAGCGACCGCGCCCGCAGGGTGTCCGTCTCGGCGATCACGGCGACGACGGTCTCGGCGTGGTCGGTGTACTTCTCCCCGGTGGTGTAGCGGGCCACCATGCCGAGCAGCGCGGCGGCCTGCGCCGCGTGCAGGGCCGCCGTGGCGCCGCCCCCGGGCGCGGGCACCCGGTCGGCGAGCTGGTCGAGGAAGTCGACGATCTTCAAGTCGCGCATGGCGGCATTCTGCCAGGCCGCGCGCGGCTCACTCGCGGTACATCGGGCGTGTGGCGTCCTCGGAGCCGCTGCGCGGCGGCAGGTACGGCGACTGCGGCGACGCCGTACCCCAGGTCGACTCGTACTCGACGGGCTCGGCCGGCTCCCGCGCGGAGCCCCGCCAGCGCGACGGGAAGAACGAGGCCACCAGCAGCATCAGGCCGATCATGACCTGCAGCCCGGTGTAGGTCAGGGTGGTGAAGCCGTTGCGCAGCTCGCCGGGCAGCAGGTCCACGGGCAGCAGCCGGATCCGGGTGTACATCTCCACGAACGGCAGGACGCCGACCGAGAGGAAGGCCAGGCCGCCGACCAGTGAGGCGATGGGCGACAGGCGGGAGGCGGCCAGGAAGGCCAGCACGACGCCGGTCGCGGCGAGCACGCCGACCGCGATCCAGGAGATCTGGAACGCCTGCTGCGCCTGCAGCGTGAGCTGGCCGACGCCGTACCAAAGGCCAGCGGCGGCGAGGGGCGGGAGGAGCAGTCCGGCGACCACTCCCAGAGCGTGACGGGCACCGTTTGACATGATTAACCCCGTTTGTTTGGCTCTGTCCCAACCTACTCTCCGGGATCGGTCAGCGTGGCGTGGTCTTCGAGTCCAGCCAGGTGTTGATGAGTTTCGTGAAGTTCTCGCCGGTGTGCTTGTTGATCCACTTCACGAACGCGGCCCTGTCCTGGGTGGTGTTGCGGTGTTCCTGGGGCCAGGCCCTGGTCATCGCCCAGAACCTGCGGTCGCCGAGCCGCTTCCTGATCTCGTGCAGCATGATCGCCGGGCTGTAGTAGACGTTGCTCTGGCCGAACGCGTCGCGCCGGTAGTTCCCCGGCGGGCCGTTCTCCTGGCGCAGCTCGGCGTCGTAGGCGCGGATGTTGGAGATGAACTCGTCGATGGTGCCGCCCTCGTGGTCGGCGTACCACTGCATCTCGAAGTACATGGCGAAGCCCTCGTTCAGCCACATGTCACGCCAGGTGCGCGGCGTGACCGTGTCGCCGAACCAGTGGTGCGCCAGCTCGTGCGCCACCACCGACGGCTCCATGTAGCGGGGGCCGAGCGCGATCATCTGCTGGGTCTCCATGCCGGAGTCGCTGGTGGCGACCAGCCCGGCGGTGGGGAACGGGTAGGGGCCGAGCTTCTTCTCCAGCCACCGCATGATCTGCGGCATCCGCCGCGCCACCGGCAACTGCTTGGCCACGTCCTTCGGGCGGATCCAGTACGTGATCGGGATCCCGCGCGGCCCCTTGTCCTTGAACATCCTGAACTTGTCGGCCGCGAACACCGTCAGGTAGCTCGCCACCGGATCGGTCGACCGCCACCTGAACGTGCTGCTCCCGCCCTCTGTGGTCTTGCCCTGGTACGTCCCGTGCGCCACCCCCGACCAGCCCTTCGGCACGGTGATCGCCACGTCGTACAGCGCCTCGTCCGACGGATGGTCGTTGACCGGGAACCAGGTGAACGACCCGAACGGCTCCTGCAGCGCCCACGCCCGGCCGCCGCCCTCGATGTGGAAGCCGAGCATGGAGATGTCCTTGCGGCGCTGCTTGGAGTCCACCGGCTTCGGCCGGCCGTGGTAGCGCACGGTCACGACCGTGCCCTCGCCGGCCTTCAGCGGCCGGGCCAGCGGGACGGTCAGGTCGTCGTACTTGCGGGTCGCCCTGGCCCGCGCGCCGTCCACCGTTACCTCGTCCACCTTGAGCGCGCGCCCGAAGTCCAGCCTGACCTGCTCGATCGGCTTCGCCGCCCGCACGGTCAGCTTCGCCGTGCCGCTCAGCGTGCGGGCGCCCGGCTTCCAGGCCAGCGCCAGGTCGTAGTGGAGCACGTCGATCGCCGGGTTGCCGTAGGCCGGGTAGACGGGGTCGGCGACGGGCCGCGACCTGCCCTCCTCGTACGCGCTCAGATCGACGGCCGGCCGCCGCTCCTCGACGGGGCTGGGCTTGACCGCGGCCTTCGGCGGTGGCGCGGGTGGAGGGGCGCTGCACGCCGAAGCGACCAGTGCGACGGACATCAGGGATAAAAGGGGCCTCCGCATTCGCGACAAGGTAGTGACGGCCGCCGAGCGGCCACAACGCGTTTTCCCGATCCGTGATCAGGAACGCCCGGCTTCCCGACCGTTGCTGAAAGGTCCCTGTGAAGCCGTCCGCAAGTCTTTGCCCCGGACGGCCACCCGGGCATCGTGGGCCGCATGAGATCCGCGATCCTGAAGACCGCACTCGGCAGTGCCTTGATCGTCGTCCTGCTCGGCGGTGTGCCGGCGCAGGCCGCGACGAAGCCCGACACGTTCCCGCTGCCCAACGGGTTCCAGCCGGAGGGCATCGCGATCGGGGGCCACTACGCCTACTTCGGCTCACGCGCGACCGGTGACATCTACCGGGCCGACCTGCGTACCGGGAAGGGAGGCGTGATCAGCAAGGGGCCGGGCACGCAGTCGCTCGGGCTCAAGACCGACGGGCGCGGCCAGCTGTTCGTGGCGGGCGGCAACGCGGGCAACGCGCGGGTGATCGACCTGCGCACCGGCGCCGTCATCAAGTCGTACCAGCTCGCCACCGGCACGTCGTTCGTCAACGACGTGATCCTCTTCCGCGGCGCCGCGTACTACACCGACTCGGCCAACCCCGTGCTGTACAAGCTGGACCTCGGACGGGGCGGCGCGCTGCCCGCGGAGGCCGTCAGCATCCCGCTCAGCGGCGCCATCCAGTACACGACGGGCAACAACGCCAACGGCATCGCCCCGAGCCCGGACGGCCGGTCGCTGCTGATCGTCCAGTCCAACACCGGCAAGCTCTTCGAGGCCGACCCGTCCACCGGCGTCACCACCGAGGTGGACCTGGGCGGCGAGCTGCTGACCAACGGGGACGGGCTGCTCCTGGCCGGCCGCACTCTGTACGCGGTCCAGAACCGGCTCAACACGGTCGCCGCGATCGGCCTGGCCCGCGACGGCGCCTCCGGCAAGATCATCGCGCGGCTGACCGACGACAGGTTCGACGTCCCCACCACCGTGGCCGCCTACGGCCGCCGCCTCTACCTGCCCAACGCCCGCTTCACCACCACCCCGACCCCCGACACGACCTACGACGTGGTCGCCATCAAGCCCTGAACCCCGTCCGCGCGCCCCGTGACCACCAGGGGCGCGCCCCTCACTTCTTGATCGTGAACTTGTCGCCGTAGACCTTCCAGGTCAGCGGCGGGTTCAGGTCCAGGTTGCGGTTCCGCACGAACACCCGCTGCATCGTGTCGACGCGGGTGGTGTCCTCGTGCGCCTCCTCGGCCTTCATGGCCGCCTTGCGGGCGTCGAGGAACGCGTTCAGGTACGTCACCTCGTCGCCGCCCTGCGCAGGCGTCCTGGCCTTGCCCATCGCGCTCTTCCTGATGCCGCCGAAGCTCAGCCTGCTGCCGCCGGGGCCGTGCATGACGATGGCGTCGTAGTAGACGAACTGGCCGAGCGCCCGCAGCCCGTCCTTCTCCGCCTGCCGCACGGCGGGGTTGAAGTAGACGCGGTCACGCTCGTCGTTCTGGGCCCGCTGGAAGGCGGCGTCCTTGGCGGCGGCCTTCCAGTCCCTGACGAAACCCGCACCGAGGCCCTCGTGCGAGTCGGTGCCGTTCACCTTGCGCAGCGCCGGCAGGTACTTCGCCAGGACGTTGCCCGGCTTGCGCTTCGTGTACAGCTCGACCAGCTCCAGCATGTCGCCGGTGCCGGAGCAGAACCCGATGATGCCCGCCGTGTAGCCGCGCTCGTCCTCGATGTCCTCGATGTAGCCGTACTGGGCCTTCCAGTCGAGCGAGGAGTTCTCCGCACTGGACACCAGCCGCATGGCGATGTCCTTCTTGTGCGGGTCGGCGAGAGCCGGCGAGGCGACGGTCAGGGAGAGGGCCAGAGCCGCGGAGATCAGCACGCAGGGCAAACTACTCCACCGGGCGCAGCGCCGCGAGCTGTTGCTCGAACGGCACGACCTCCTCCACCTGCTCCCGCTTCTCCGGAGCCCGGTGCAGCAGCAGGTCGGCCAGCTCCTGCGCGGCGCGCGCGACGCGCTCGCCGAGCCCGTCGGTGAACGTGTCCCTGCCGCCGCCCCAGTCCTCCGCCGCCGCGTACACCGCCGTCGGGACGACCACGGCACGCAGGTACGCGAACAGCGGGCGCAGCGCGTGCTCCAGCGCCAGCGAGTGCCTCGGGGTGCCGCCCGTGGCCGCGATCAGCACCGGCTTGCCGGTCAGCGCCGTGTTGTCCAGCACGTCGAAGAACGACTTGAACAGGCCGCTGTACGAGCCGCTGAAGATGGGCGTGACCACGATGAGGCCGTCGGCCCCCGTCACCGCCTCCGTCACCTCGCGCAGGCGGGTGTTCGGGAAGCCGGTGACGAAGTTGCCGGCGATGTCCACGGCCAGGTCGCGCAGCTCGACCACGCGGACCTCCACCTCCGCCCGCTGCGCCACCGCCTCGGCGAGGCGGTCGGCGAGCAGTCGGGTGGAGGAGGGCTGCGTCAGCCCCGCCGTGACGACGACGAGCTTCATGGTGCTCCTTTCGGGGGTGTACAGGGGTGGTGGTCAGGCGCCGACGGGGGTCTCGGGCGCTTCCGCGCCCTTCCCGGCCTTCGCCGCGGCGAGCCGGGACGCGTGCGTCGGCGCGTCGGGGACGCCCGCCGGGCGGTCCTTCGCGAACTCCTTGCGCAGCACCGGCACGACCTCCTCGCCCAGGATGTCGAGCTGCTCCAGCACGGTCTTCAGCGGCAGGCCCGCGTGGTCCATCAGGAAGAGCTGGCGCTGGTAGTCGCCGAAGAACTCCCTGAACTCCAGCGTCCTGTCGATGACCTGCTGCGGGCTGCCCACGGTCAGCGGCGTCTCCGCCATGAACTCCTCCAGCGACGGCCCGTGCCCGTACACGGGAGCGACGTCGAAGTAGGGGCGGAACTCGCGCACCGCGTCCTGGGAGTTCTTGCGCACGAACACCTGCCCGCCCAGACCCACGACGGCCTGCTCGGGGGTGCCGTGGCCGTAGTGCGCGTACCGCTGACGGTAGAGGCTGATCAGCCGCATGAAGTGCTCCTTCGGCCAGAAGATGTTGTTGGCGAAGAAGCCGTCGCCGTAGTAGGCGGCCTGCTCGGCGATCTCGGGGCTGCGGATCGAGCCGTGCCAGACGAACGGCGCAACCCCGTCCAGCGGGCGCGGCGTGCTGGTGAAGCCCTGCAGCGGCGTGCGGAAGCGGCCCTCCCAGTCGACCACGTCCTCGCGCCACAGCTTGTGCAGCAGCGCGTAGTTCTCGATGGCCAGCGGGATGCCCTGGCGGATGTCCTGCCCGAACCACGGGTACACCGGGCCGGTGTTGCCGCGGCCCAGCATGACGTCCACCCTGCCGTCGGCCAGGTGCTGCAGCATGGCGAAGTCCTCGGCGATCTTCACCGGGTCGTTCGTCGTGATCAACGTCGTGGCGGTGGAGAGCTGCAGGCGCTCGGTCTTGGCCGCGATGTAGCCGAGCATGGTGGTGGGGGAGGAGGGCACGAACGGCGGGTTGTGGTGCTCGCCGGTCGCGAAGACGTCGAGCCCGACCTCCTCGGCCTTGAGCGCGATCGCCACCATTGCCTTGATCCGCTCGTGCTCGGTCGGGGTCCTGCCGTTGGTGGGGTCGGTGGTGACGTCGCCCACGCTGAAGATTCCGAACTGCACTTTAGTCACCAATCCTGACTGTTGAATCTTTGACGGCTGCGGTAGCGTTCGCGGCCCCCCGGTTATTCCATCATCTCCTCCCGGGTGCGCGGCCCGTCGGCTCAGGCGCGCGCCCCGTCGTGGTGACGGGCGCGGAACGCCGCCGCCTTCGCCCGGTTGCCGCAGCCGCGCATGTCACACCAGCGGCGCGTACGCCGGTGCGAGGCGTCGATGTACAGCCGCGTGCACGGATCCGCCTCGCACTCCCTGATCAGCCCGGCCTGCGGCCCGCCCAGCAACTCGGCCGCCGCCCGCGCCGTGCTGGACAGCGCCGCCCGCAGATCGCCGCCGCGCTCCACCCCCCGCTCGCCGAGCAGCACGCTCGCGGGCTCGGGGCGCGCGGCGGCGTTCAGCGTGTCGCGGTCGGCGGCGTCCATGGCCTTTCCGGTACGTACGGCGGACGCCAGCCGGTAGATCGCCTCGCGCAGCGCCCACGCCCCGGCCAGGTCGTCGTCGCTCGCGTCCGGCCGGTCGTCGAGCAGCCCGGCCGCCACCGTCCAGCGGGCCAGGTCGGCGGGCGTGGCCAGCAGGTCCACGCGGGCGCCGCGCCGGCGGCCGACGGTGCCGGCCAGGTCGAGGCCGAGGTTGCCGCTGATGAAGGTGAAGTCCATGGGTCCATAGTAACCGCGTTGACAAGTTACTTTCTGGCCTGCCAAGGTGAGTAACCACTGAATACGGTTATTTCACTCCGAAGGTGGACATATGACGACCCTGCGCAGGTCCCGCAATCAACCCGGCCACGGGCCCCGGCATCGCTGGGTCGTGCTGGCCGTCGGCGTCGGGGCGCAGGCCGCCTTCGCGGCGATGTTCTCCGGCATCCCCGTCACCGGGGTCGTGATGCGGTCCGGCTACCACCTGTCCACGGAGGCGCTCGGCCTCGTCCTGGCCTGCCTGGGGCTCGGCGTGGCGGCGTCCGACATCGTGTGGGGGCTGCTGACCGACCGGTTCGGGGACCGCCGCGTGCTGCTCACCGGCCTGACCTCGACGGGCGCGCTGCTGGCGGTGATGGCCGCCGCCGTCACCCCGTCGGACGGAGCGGGCGTGGCGCTGCTGGCCCTCTGCCTCGCCATCGCCGGCGCGCTGGGCGGCAGCGTCAACGGGGCGTCGGGGCGGGCGGTCATGACCTGGTTCGGGGAGGGGGAGCGGGGGTTCGCGATGAGCATCCGTCAGACGGCCATCCCGGTGGGCGGCGCGGTCGGGGTGGCGCTGCTCCCGTGGCTCGCCGCCTCCTACGGCTTCCGCGCCGCCTACGCCGTCCCGGCCGCCTTCTGCCTCCTCGCCGCAGCCGCCACCTGGCGCTGGCTCCACGACCCCACCCCACCCACCGCGCAGGCCACCGGCACGCTCGCCACGACGCCCGCCCTTCGCACGCCCGCCACCGTCACGCCCGCCACCGTCACGCCCGCCACCGTCACGCCCGCCACCGTCACCGCCGTCGAGCCCGTCACCACGACGCCCGCCACCCGCGTGCCCGCCCCCGCCCTGCTCACCGCCCCCGCGCCCACCACGCCCCAGCATTCCGGCCGGCGCCCAGCCTCCCCCCTGCGCCGCTGGGACGTCTGGCGGCTGGCCCTGGCAGGCGCCCTCCTCACCGTCCCCCAATTCGCCGTACTCTCCTTCACCGCGATCTTCCTGCACGACGTCAAGCACGAAGGCACCACCCTGGCCAGCCTCACGATCGTCATAGCCCAGCTCGGCGGCGGCGCCGCACGCATCTGGACGGGCCGCCGCACCGACCGCACCGGCACCCGCCGCACCCACATCAGAGCGATCGGTGCCCTGGCAGGCGTCGCCATGGCAGGCGCGGCCGTCCTGACCGACGCCCCCACCCCCCTCGCGGTCACGGCCCTGGCCATCGGCGGCATCCTGGCGAACTCCTGGCACGGCGTCGCCTACACGGAGATCGCCGCGATGGCGGGCGCCGACAGGGCGGGCACCGCGCTGGGCCTCCTGGGCACCACCCTGTTCGCGACGGGCTTCCTCACGCCGCTGCTCATCCCGCTGGTCATCGCCCACACCTCCTGGGCGACGGTCTGGGCCCTGGCCGCCCTGGCATCCCTCCTGGCGATCCCACTCTCCCCGGGCGAGCCGAAGAGCCCGCGCCGCCGTCATAGCGCGACGACGCCAAGGCGCGCTGAGGTCAGAGCGCGTTGATGTCGGCGGACCCGAGCACTCGCTTGCCCGCCCCCCGCTCAGCCACAACGATCATGGCCCTCCCGATCTGCTCGGTGGTCGTCACCCCACCCCCCACCAGCCGCCGCAACACGGGGAACAGCGGCCGCGTGACCACGTACGCCGCCTGGTAGAGCCGCGTACGCGACCGCACACCGTGCATCGGCTGAATGAACCCGGGCCGGAACATGTACGCCTCCAGCGGCAACGCCAGCAGCGCGTTCTCGGTCTCCCCCTTGACCCGCGCCCACATGGCCCGCCCCCGCGCGTTGGTCCCGGCGCCGGACACGTACACGAAGGTCGAGCGCGGGCTGAGCCGGGCCAGCGTCTCACCCACCGAGAGCGTGAAGTCGTAGGTGATCCGCCGATAGTCCTTCTCGGCCATCCCGACCGCCGACACGCCCAGGCAGAAGAAACACGCGTCATACCCACCCAGCTCACCCTCGACGGACGCCAGATCGAGCAGATCACCGTGCGGCAGTTCGCGCAGCTTCGCGTGGGAGACGCCCGTCGAGGACCGCCCGACCGCGAGCACCTCGGTGACCCGGTCGTCGAGCAGGCACTCCCGCAGCACCCCCCGCCCGACCATGCCGGTCGCCCCGAACAGCAGAACCCTCATCCTCAGCTCGCTCCGATCGTCTCCGCCAGCTCACCGGCCAGCGGGTACGGCCGTTCCACCGGCAGCAGCGCGCCGGCGTCCGCCCCGCCGCGCACGGCCGCACGCACCTCATGTACCCGCTCGGTGATGTCGCTGATCCCCAGCGTCCACTCCTCCACGTAACGCCGCACCGCCTCCCCGGTGAGCCCCACCTGGATCGACCGGTACGGCAGCGCCTCGTGCCGGAGGCCTCGTTCAGGATCCCACTGGATGCGCACCGGGCTGCGGCGGACCCGCTGCGCCCATCCGGGCCGCCGGTCGTCGTGGCTGAGGCAGGAGTGGGCCAGCGCCCAGGCGAAGCCCTCGTGGCTCAGCTCGATCGCCAGCACCCGCTCCTGGCCGGGCTTGGTGGCGTAGCCGCACCGGTACATCATCCACAGGAACGACGGCTTGATCCACGTCATGCGCTCCCGCTTGAAGGGCGGCACGAAGCGCTGCGCGGCGACGGCGGGCGCGGCGACGGCGGCGTCGTAGGCCTGGTAGACGGTGATCGACCGCTCGGTCCAGAGGGCGCGGATCTGCCGGTGGGGGACGTCCATGGCGTACCAGAGTGGACGATCAAGGGTCGGGCCGGCAACGTGTTATCCCAGGTCCCGGACGGCCTGCGCGAGGCGGAGGCGGGCGATCTGCGGGATGGACAGGCCGCGGGTGGAGATGCCGATGGCCCAGTCGGTGCCGGGCACGATGGCGCCCGCGCACGCCACCTGCTCCCTGAACTGCCCGTGCTCCTCCACGATCTGCCCCGGCCGTAAGCCCGACAGCTCCTTCTCGACGTCCTCGACGCTGACGGGGGTCGAGGGGGTGAAGCGGCGCAGGCCGTACCCGGTCAGGACGCCGCGCCTGGTGCGGGACGGGAGGGAGAGCAGCAGCGCCTTGCCCAGCGCGGTGGCGTGCGGCGCCGTCTCCAGCCCCGCCTGCAGATCTTCCAGGTACGGGGAACGCGGCCCTTCCGCCACGTCCACCACGACGAGCCGTCCCTCGGCGAGCTGCGCCAGGTAGGCGGTGTGGCCGGTGGCGGCGGCCAGGTGGCGCAGCACGGCGGCGGCGCGGGGCGGCCGTTCGAAGGCGTCCAGCATCTCGTGGAACCGCTCGGCCACCTGCGAGCCGAGCATGTAGTCGCCGTCGGGGCGGCGGTGCAGGTAGCCCTCGTAGCACAGGGTGCGGACCAGGTGGTAGGAGGTGGAGAGGTTCAGGCCGCAGCGGCGCGCGATGACCTTGACCGACAGCGGCCGGTCGGCTCGCGAGACCTCTTCGAGGACGCGGAGCGCGCGCGAGACGCTGCGGATCAGATCGCTGGGTTGTTCGCCGTTCATCCATCAAGCATCTTCGCCATTTGAAAACAGGACGCCTACCCCAACAGGCACACCCGTCCGACGATGAGGTCATGCCGGAGATACCGCAGTGGGCCAGTGAGGCGCTGTCCGGGGTCTACGACCCGTGCTGCAGGGAGAAAGGCATCTCCGTCGTGGAGATGGGCCTGATCCGGTCGGTCCAGGTGGACGACGGCCGGGCCCGTGTCGAGCTGCTGCTGACCTCGGGCTGGTGCCCGTTCGCCGCCAGGGTGCTGACCGAGGTACGGGACCGCATCCAGGAGCAGCCCGGCATCGACGAGGCGGAGGTCGAGGTGGTGTGGGACGAGGTGTGGACGACGGACCGGCTCTCCCCGAGGGCCGCCCGGATGCTGCGCTTCCTGCCCGCGCCCGCCGAGGTGCCCGACAAAGCGGCCTACATCGGGAGGGAACTACGGTGATCGACGACTTCTTCGTGTTCGACAGCGTGGCCCACGTGTTCAACTTCGAGCCCAAGAACGCGTTCGGGCCGGCGGGTCAGATGTTCTCCAACCACCTGTACGCCTTCCACACGACGCTCACCCCGGAGGGCGAGACGAGGCTGCCGCCTGAGGAGTTCCTGCGGCAGTGGACGATCGACGACATCCGCCGCATGGTGTTCGAGGAGTCGGACACGGACATGCTGGTGGCGATGCCGCTGCCGCTCACGGACCTCTACCACGACGGCCTGTCGCCGTGGCAGGAGTGCGCGGAGCTGGCCGCCAGGGACCCGGACCGGACGGTGTTCTGGGGCACGGTCAACCCGCTGGAGGGCCGCAGGGCGCTCGACCTGATGGAGAGGCAGGTGGGGGAGTTCAACGCGCGGGCGTTCAAGCTCTACAACGTCCGCTACGACTACGGCTCCCCGTACCCGTGGCGCATGGACGACCCCAGGGTGGCCTTCCCGATCTTCGAGAAGGCGCGGGACCTGGGCGTCAACCTGATCGGCGTGCACAAGGGCGTCCCGCTGGGCCCGCAGCCGATCGAGCACACGCAGACGTGGGACATGGACGGCGCCGCCGCGAACTTCCCCGACATCAACTTCGTCATCTTCCACGTCGGCCTGCCGTTCCTGGACGAGACCTGCTGGCAGCTCATCCGCTACCCCAACCTGTACGCCGACCTGGCGGCGACGATCAACTTCATCGTCAGGGCGCCCAGGATGTTCGCCGAGATCATCGGCAAGCTGCTCTTCTGGTGCGGCGAAGACAAGATCATCTATGGTTCGGAGGCGCCGATCTTCCATCCGCAGTGGGCGCTGCGCGCGTTCAGGGACTTCACCATCCCGCAGGACCTGTGCGACGGGTACGGCTACCCGCAGCTCACCGACCAGGCCAAGCGCAAGATCCTCGGCGAGAACCTGCTACGCCTGCATGGGCTTGCTCCGGTGAACCGCCTGTAGCAGCCCGATGGCCACGAGCCCGGCGACCGTGGCGGAGCCGCCGTACGAGACGAACGGCAGCGGCACCCCCACGATCGGCATGAGGCCCAGGGTCATGCCCACGTTCATGAACGTCTGGAACCCCAACCACGACACCAGCCCGCCCGCCAGCACCGCCCCGTAACGCGAGGCGGCGTGCCGGGCGATCGACAGCCCGCGCCACAGCAGCGCGAACACGGCCAGCACGATGAGCGCGGCCCCCGCGAAGCCCAGCTCCTCGCCCGCGACCGTGAAGATGAAGTCGGTGTGCTGCTCGGGCACGAAGTGACCGGCGGTCTGCTCGCCGTTGAACAGGCCCTTGCCGGACAGGCCGCCGGAGCCGATCGCGATGCGGGCCTGGGCGGCGTTGTAGCCGATGCCGCCCGGATCGGCTCCCGGCCGTACCAGCACGAGTAGCCGTTCGAGCTGGTACGGCCGGACCAGCCCGAGCTGCCACGCCGCCGCCCCTGCCCCGGCCGCGCCGCCGGCGAGCACCAGCAGCCACCGCTTGGGCGCCCCGGACACCAGCAGCGCCCCCGCCACCATGGCCGCGAACACCAGCATCGTGCCCACGTCCGGCTGCAGCGCGATGAGCCCGATCGGAACGGCGGCCAGCGCCAGCGCGAGCAGCACCCCGCCGAACCCGGCCCGCCGCTGCCCGTCGCGCAGCTCGCCCAGCGGCACCGCGAACGCCAGCGCCAGCGCGATCTTGGCGAACTCCGACGGCTGGAACTGCACCCCGGGCGCCAGCACGATCCACGAGTGCGCCCCGTTCACCCGCACGCCCAGCGGGCTGAGCACCCCGGCCAGCGACAGCAGCGCCAGCACGTACGCCAGCGGCACGTACGCCCGCAACACCCGCAGGTCCACCCGCGACACCAGCCACATGAGCACCAGGCCCACCCCGACGGCGCCCGCCTGCCGCACCAACTGCGCGTGGCCGCCCGCCAGCCTTGTGGCCGACCACACCAGCAGCAGCCCCATCGCCGACAGGGCCAGCGCCAGCAGCGTCAGCAGCCGGTCGGGCGGGCCCAGCGACGGCGCCCACACCAGGTTCCTGCGCCCGGCAACCGCGATCATCGCCGCTCCCTCAGCCCGAGAATGCCCTCCCAGATGGCGCGGGCCGCCGGAGCCGCCCCCTCGGCGCCCCTGCCGCCCTCCGACAGCACCACGACCACCGTGTAGGCGGGATCGGGGGCGAACGAGGCGAACCAGGAGGTGTCGCGCCGCCCGAACGACTCCGCCGTCCCCGTCTTCCCCGCCACCGCGATCTTGGCGAACGGGAACCCCTTGAAGGCGCCCTCGGCCGTCCCCGTCCTCGGCACCTGGGTGAGCGCCTGGCGGATGAAGCGCAGCGTCGCCGCCGTCGCGGGCAGCCGTCCCGCCGCCGGCGGCGTGATCGTGCGCACCGCCGTCCCGTCGGGCCGCACCACCTTCAGGCCGACGCGCGGGTTGTGCAGGGTGCCGCCGTTGGCCACGGCCGCGTACGCGCGCGCCAGTTGCAGCGGGGTCACCAGCACGCCGCCCTGCCCGATGGAGAGGTTCGCCGCGTCGCCGCCCCGCCACACGCCGCCGCCCCGGCAGTTCTCCCGCGCGATCGCCGTCAGGTACGCCGCCCGCGCCCGGTCGGCCAGCTCCGGATAACCCTTGCTCGCCCGGCGGCAGCTCTCCGCCCGGGTGGCCCGCCAGTACGCCTTCTTCGCCGCCGCGTCCGGCACCGCGCCCGCCGCCTCGCCCGGCAGGTCCACCCCCGTGGGCCGGCCGAAGCCGAACCCGCGGGCGGTCCGCTCCAGGGCGTCGGAGCCGCGCTGCCAGAGCTGGTCGGCCAGCCGGTAGAAGATCGTGTCACACGACTGGACGAGCGCCCCGTGCATCGTCATCAGGCCCAGGTCGGCGCTGCCGAAGTTGCGGAACACCCGGTCGCCCACCGTGTAGCCGGGCGGGCAGTCGTAGGTCGCGCCGAGCCCGTACCCGGCCGACGCCGCTGCCGCCGCCGAGGCGACCTTCCACGTCGAACCGGGCGCCCACTCGCCCTGCACGGCCTGCGACAGCAGCGGCAGCGCCCGGTACTCGCGCGCCGTCACGCCGTCCGTCCACACCGCCGGGTCGTACGCGGGCCGCCCGGCCAGCGCCACCACCCGCCCCGTCGCCGACTCCAGCACCACGGCCGCGCCCGACGAGCCGCCGCTGCCCGCCAGCGCCCGCGCGAGCGCCTGCTCCGAGACGGCCTGGATGCGGGAGTCGAGGCTGGTCACCAGCGTGTCGCCGGGCACGGGCGGGTCCTCGCGGATCGTCCTGGTGACCTTGCCCGTGTTGTCCACGGCCACGTCCCTGCGGCCTGGCCGCCCGGCCAGGTCGCGGTCGTAGGTCGCTTCGAGGCCGTCGCGGCCCTGGACGCCCTGCACGTACCCGAGGGTGTGCGCCGCCGCCGCGCCGTGCGGGTAGACGCGGATCGGGCGCAGCTCCGTGCGGACGCCGGGGAAGTCCTGCTGCCGCTCGCTGATCTGCAGCGCCACCGGCACGCTCACGTCCCGCGCGACGGGGATCGGCTCGTACGGCGAGCCCTGCCAGCACGGCTTCGGCACGGCCTCCTCGCACAGCCGCACCTTCTCCGCGATCTGCCGGTACGGCTGCCCGAGCGCCTCGCCCAGCCGGGTCAGCACCGCCCGGCCGCCGTCCGGCTGGTGGGCCAGGGCGACGGCGTCCACCGTGACGACGGGGCGGGTGTTGTTGGTGACCAGGGGGCGGCCGTTCACGTCGAGGATCGGGCCGCGGGTGGGGGGCAGCGCCACGCTCCTGATCCGTACGTCCGCGGCGGCCCGCACGTACGCGTCGCCGTTGACGACCTGGAGGAACCACAACCGGCCGAGCAGCGTGACCAGCATGGCGGTGGCGACCAGCCGCAGCACCACCAGCCTGGCCCTAGACACGGCGCCTCACCACCCCGGCCCGCGTGCCCGTGGATACGGCGCCGACCTGCGCGCGCCTAGACACGGCGCGGCGCCAGGTGGGACAGCGCGTCCTCGGACGGGCGTCGGCGCGCCACCACGACACCCCCGGCGGCCCCGAGCGCCACCGTCCAGGCGAGCGTGAGCGCCGCCCAGGACGCGGGCGCGGCGGGCGGCCCGGCCAGCGCCGTGCGCCACGGCTCGTCCCCGAGCGCCACCGCCGCCGCCACCTGCAGCACCGTGCCCAGCGCCGCCCCGAGCCCGCCGGCGAGCAACGGCCTGCCCACGGAGCCGCCCTCGTACGGCCGCCCGCTCGCCCGCAACCGCCCGACCAGCAGCCCGGTCACCGACAGCACCAGCGCCGTGCGCCCCAAGGTGCCGTCGGCGGGCGGCGTCACGTCGGCGGCCAGCCCCGCGACCAGCCCCGCCACGCACCCCCAGACCGGCCCCCTGGCCAGCGCCGGCCACACCACGGCCAGCACCACCAGGTCGGGCCCGCCCCACGGCGACCGGTTGACCAGCACCACCTGCACCAGGGGCGCCACGAGCGCGAGCAACACCAGCCCCAACGCCCTCACCTCCGCGGCTCCAGCACCCGCAACCCGCACCTCAGCAGCCCGCGGCCCGCACCTGGCCCGCACCTCAACAGCCCGCGGCCCGGTCACGGCGCTCACTTCCCGGGCGGCGGCACGATCACCGCCACCAGCCCGAGCGCCGACAGCCGGGCGGCGGGCCGGACCAGCGCCGTCCGCGTGGCCGCCCCCGCCTCGCCCTCCACGACGGCGACCGTCCCGATGGGCACCCCGGCCACGTACGGCCGCCCACCGGCGGACCCCAGCGTCACCACCTCGTCCCCCACCTCGATCGGCGCGTTCGGATCGAACAGGCTCAACCGCAGCCCCTCACCAGGCACCCCGGTCACGACACCCAGCTCCCCGGACCCGGACATCCGCGCCCCGATCGACGAGGCCGCGTCGGTGATCAGCGACACCGACGCCGTGGCGGGCCCCGCCCAGGTGACCTTGCCCACCAGGCCGTCGGTGCTCAGCACGGTCACGTCCCGCGCGACCCCGGAAGAGACCCCGGCGTCGATGGTGACGCTCTGCCCCCGCCCGAACCCGACGACGTGCGCCGCCACACCCCGATGCCCGTCCGGCACGCCGGCCCGCGCCACGGACCGGGTGCCGGACGACAGCAGCCGGGCCCGCAGCGCCGCGTTCTCCCGCTCCAGCTCCCGCAGCCGGTCCTGGCCGCCGAACGCCCTGGTCGCCGTGGCGAACGCGCTCTCCACCGCGCCGTACACGCTCGCCCCCGCCGCCCGTACGGGGGTCAGCGGGGTCAGCGTCCTGTCGACGGCGACGAGCAGGACGGCGGAGCCCAGCACGAGCAGGACGAGCGCCCGCTTCACCGGCGTGACCAATCGGGCAGCAGCACGTCCCGCATGGCCTGGAAGCGCTCCACGCAGCGGCCCGCGCCGAGCGCCACCGAGTACAGCGGCTTGTCGACGAGGCGGATGGGCATGCCGGTGGCCTGGCCCATCCGCTCGGGCAGGCCCCCTAACAGGGCGCCGCCGCCGGTCAGCACGATGCCGTTGTCGAGCAGGTCGCCCGCCAGCTCGGCCGGGCACTGGTCGAGCGTCGTCTGGACGGCGTCGATGATGGCCTGCACCTGGTCCTCGATGGCCTCGCTGATCTGGTCGGCGGTGATGGTGGCGGTCTTGGGCAGGCCGCTGACGAGGTCGCGCCCGCGTACGGGGGCGGAGGTCTTCGGGTCGAGCGTGCGCGGCGCGGCGGACGGCGTCGCGCTGTCGGCCTTGGGCTTGGAGCGGAACGGGTTCCAGCCGCGCGGAGCCGGGGCGGGCTGCTCGGCGGGCTCGTCGTCCACGGGGTCGTCCGGCTCGTCGAGGACGGGCGGGGCGAGGCCGACGCGGTGCCGTCCGACGGAGTCGGCCTCGAGGACCCGGGCGGGCCGCACCAGGCCGAGGTCGATCTTGAGGCGTTCGGCGGTGCGCTCGCCGAGCAGCAGCGCGTGCTCCTTCTTGATGTGGGTGATGATCGCCTCGTCCAGCTCGTCGCCGCCGACCCGCAGGGACTTGGCCACCACGACGCCGCTCATCGACACGATGGCGACCTCGGTGGTGCCGCCGCCGATGTCGACCACCATGTTGCCGGTGGCCTCGCCGACCTTGACGCCCGCGCCGATCGCGGCGGCCATCGGCTCCTCGATGATGTGCACCCGCCGGGCGCCCGCCTCGTACGCGGCCTCCTTGACGGCCCGCTGCTCGATCGAGGTGGTGCCGCTGGGGACGGCCACGACGATGCGCGGCTTGGCGAGGAACCGGCTCGGGTGCGCCTTCTGGATGAACAGCCGTAACATGCGCTCCGCCGCGTCCAGGTCGGCGATCACGCCGTCCTTGAGCGGCCTGATGGTGGCGATGTGCGGGGGAGTGCGGCCCATCATGCGCTTGGCCGCCTTGCCGACGGCGACGACGGTGTTCTTGTGCAGGTTGATCGCGATGACGGAGGGCTCGTTCAGCACGATGCCCTTCCTGCGGACGTAGACGAGGGTGTTCGCCGTCCCGAGATCGACGGCTATGTCATGACCGAGAAGAGCCCATGCGAATGCCATGTGCCGCACACGCCTTTCCGACCGGCAGGGGCAGGGGGACACTGCCCTCAGTGGCGCTGCCCTGAAGGAGGCTGGCCGCAAACGCGATATGTCTGTAGCCGTGACAGTCCGCGCAGGTCAGCCGGGATCGTAGGAGCAGCGCAGACCCGTCCGCACGGTCGCCCGCAGCTCCTCCCCGATGACGGGATCGGCTATCGCGACGCGATCCACGGCCCGCCTGATCGCCTTGCCGACCGCCGTGCGGGCCCGCTCCTCGCTGCCCGCGAACGTGCGCGGCCGGCCGCCGAGCCCGGTCGCGGAGGCCAGCTCGGCCACCAGCCAGTCGCGCTCGGCCCGCCGCTGCTGCGCCTGCTGAGCCTGATGGTTGGCCTCCAGCTCGGCGATCTCGGCGTCGAGCTGCGCCAGCCTGCTCCGGTACGCGCGCCCGGCCGGCCCGTCCAGCACCCGCTGCGCCGACGCCTGTCCGGGCACCACGTCGGGCGACCCGGCGGCCAGGTCGGCGGCCGGGATCTCCTTGCCGGGGCTGGCCAGCAGCGCCGCCAGGTGCACCATGCCCACGCAGTGGTCCACCAGCGCGGTCCGCGCGCCCAGCTCGACCCGCCACTGCGCGCCCACCGCCCGGCAGGTCACCCGCTCGGCCACGTACCGGGGCACGTGCATGCCGAGCGCGTCGGCCTCCTGCGCGGCCAGCGCGCTCTGCCGGCGCGCCCCCTCGTCCCTGGGCCCGTCGCGCATCGCCAGCGCCTGCCCCAGCCGCGAGCGTGACAGCGCGACCGCCGGCCAGTGACCCAGCGCCAGGTTCTCGTGCACGGCCCTGCGCAGGTGCGTGATCGCCAGGTCCAGGTCGCCCGCGGTGATCGCGGCCACGCCCAGGCTGTGCCTGGCCGAGCCGAAGCAGGCGATGCCGGGGCTCGTCATGACGGGCAGTCCCGCGTACGGGGCCAGCAGCGCCCCCGCCCTGGCCGCCAGGTCGGCGTCGCCCAGCAGGTCGGCCGCCTCCACGATCGCGTACATCGACATCAGCCAGGTGCTCGTGCGCGGCCGGTCGGCCAGCACGCTGCGGCGCAGCCTGGCCAGCATGCTCTCGGCCAGCCGCCGGTCCCCGGCCGCCGCCGCCGCGACCGCCAGGCCCGCGTACGGCGAGTCGTCCACGGCGGGCAGCATGGGCGAGTTCAGCAGGTCGGTCAGCAGCGGGACCAGCTCGCCGATCCGGCCCTGGTACCAGCGGATGGCGGCGAGCTGGCGGACGTACCAGCCGGGCGCGTCGTGGTCGCCGGCCGCCATGCCCCGCTCGTAGCAGGTGGCGGCGCGCTCCTCGGCCTGTTCGAACCGGCCGGCCCGGGTGCTCAGCATCACCTCGATCGCGCCGACCACGAACTCGATGGCCTGCTGCCCCTCGCCGTCCAGCGCGATGCGCAGCTCGCCCAGGGCCCGCTCGGCGTGCGGGTCGGCGTCCAGGAGCAGGTCCACGGTGCGCCACAGCAGGCCGATCAGCAGGTCGGACCGGCGTCCCGTACGGGAGGCCACTCCGATCAGCTCCCTGGCCAGCTCCATCCGCCGCGCCCCGTCGCCGGGGCCGAGCATGCAGTGGTGCGCCAGGCTCAGCGCCTCTGCCAGCGCCACCGGGTCGTCGGCCGCCCGCGCCTCCGACACCAGCGCCATGATCGCGTCCATGCCGCCGGCGCGGTAGTCGTCCTCCGCCGCCAGCCGGATCCGCAGCCGCAGCGCCAGCGGCGAGTCCGCGTCGAGCCGCGACAGCGCCTCGCGCTGGCGCAGCCGCACCGTCGCCACGGCCGCGGCCGTGCGGTGCTCGTGCACCCACATCCCGCCCAGCCCGAGCGCCGCCCTGGCCAGCGCCGCGGCCTCGCCGCGCTGCGCCGCCTCCGCGTAGGCGTAGTCGAACCGTTCACGCGCCCGCCGCATGTCCCCCTTGACCAGCAGCGCGTGCTCTCCGTCGAGGAGAGTCCACTCCAGCGTTTCGATCACTGGCCTTACCCCCGTGGCAGCCTGAATACCTGGCGCACCCTTGGGTGGCGGGCCTCCCACCGCTCCGCTTCCCCGGCCGATGAACTATCGGGTGAACAACCATGGAGACGGCTCCCTGCCGTCGTCCGGTTCAATTGGACCTCAAACCGGAAAGTTTCGGAACCGAATTACGGGACGGAGATGTCCGGACTTCAGCACACCGTGCGCCAGGTCTGCTCCTCCACCAGCTCGGTGCTGCGCCAGCCGTCCGCGGTGCGGCGCAGGTGGTGATGGTAGTAGCCGCCGCCGTGCAGGAAACCCTCGGTCCCCGCGGCCACCATCTCCCGCGTCGGAGCCAGCGTGTCGGTGAACGGCGCGCTCACCCGCGCCTCGCCGCCGGCCAGGTCGACGCGCGCCGCGCCGATCAGGTGCAGCCGGGCGGGCCAGTGCACCAGCACCTCGGCCAGCCACGCCTTGACCTCGTCCCTGGTGCCCCTGATGCCGCCCGACGAGCTGTAGTCGATCACCGCGTCCTGGCAGAACACCTCGTCGAGCAGGTCCCACTGGCCCGAGTCGATGGCGTAGGTGTAGCGCGCGAGCAGGCCGGCGATCTCTAATCGGTCGGCGATCTCCTGATGGTCCATGTGTTGATCGTCGCGCTAAGGACGCCGGATGACCAGGCCGGCCAGCCGATCGCCCGGCACCCGCACCGTGAAGGGGGCGCAGGGGACGCAGAAGTAGTCGCGGCCGAACGTCAGCTCCACCGCGCCGGGGGCCAGGTTGACCAGCAGGCGGTCGCTGTCCACGCTCACTGTCCGCGGGTCGTGGCCCTTGGGGGTCAGCGGGCGCAGCACCTCCGCCAGCCGCCGCCGTCCCGCCGGGGTGAACGCTTGCGGGGTGAAGACGTCCCGGACGGTGAGGGTTCTGCCCGCGCGGCGGTCGTAGGTGACGGCGCGGCCGAGCTCGCCCGTCAGCGCGTAGCGGACGGAGATCAGGTCGGCGTCGTTGCGGACGAGCGCGTATCCGCCGGTCAGCGTGGTCGTGGGGGTGGTGGGGTGGATGCGGTGCCTGCGCAGCACCTCCGTCACGTACGCCCGGACGGGGGCCGCCAGCGCGGCGCTGACCCGGTTGGCGTCGTGGGCGTCGGTGGTGCGGGGGTAGGAGACGTCGATGGTGAGGCCGGGGAGGCGTTCCTGCCAGGTCGCGGTGGAGATCGTCAGGGGGTGTCGTTCGCCGGTCACGAGGACGAGCGGCGCCGCCGCCAGCACGGCCAGCGCCAGCCCTCCTCCCAGCAGCACCTTCCGCGGCACCGCGACCGCCGTCTCACCCTCCGGTTCCGCCTTCCCCTCCACCGCCTGCGCCTTCCGGCGTGGGGTAGGGGCCGCCTCGCCCGCTGGTTGCGCCTTGCGCCGTGTGGAGGGGGCCGCCTCGCCCGCTGGTTGCGTCTTACGGCGCGTCGTGGTGGCCGTCTCACCCGTCGGCTGTGGCTTCCGCCGTGCCGTGACCGCCACCCCCGCCACCGCGAACGGTCCCGCCAGCAGGCCGAGTTGCAGCCCCGCAGGCGTGCCCAGCCCCGCCACCACCCCGGCGAGCACCGACATCCCCCACACCGTCAGCCACACCGCCCACCGCCGCTCCGCCACGTTCATCCTGGCCAGCCCCACATAAACCAGCACCGCGAGCAGAACGAGATAGGCCAGCCCGGTCAGGTTGTCCGCCACCGGAACCCCCGCCGACAACACGGGAAACGCGAGAAACACCCCACTCCCACGCCACGACCCGGAATCCACCGGCCCCCCGAACCCCTGAACCGCCCCGGCGACCACGGCCAGCACCAGCGCACCCCCAGCCGCCCTGGCCGCGATCAGCCCGCGCTCCCGCCTCCCCGGCACGTGCCCGCGCACCTGCTCCCGCCAAGCCCGGTACCGCTCGGCGAGCTTCTCCCACTTCTGCTCACCCTCCAGCTCCACGACCCGCGCGAACCGCGCCACCCCCACCTGCGAGTGCACGATGAACAACACCGCCGCGAACACCGGCGCCGCGAACACCGCGAACTCGGCCGCCTCCGCCGCGGGTGAGATCCCGGCGGGCCGCCCCCCGGTCAGCACCAGCCCGGCCAGCCCGCCCAGGTTCCACGCCAGCGCCGCGGCCAGCGCGACCGCCGCCACCAGCACGGGGTACGCCGACACGGGGAAGACCCGGACGAGCTGCCCGCGTACGGCGACGTACACCAGCACCGCCGCCGCCACCGCGAACACCGCCGGGATCGCCCATAACCACACCACCGCGACCCGGCCCAGCCCGGGGTCGGGCGGGGAGAGCAGCGCCAGCGCCCGCACGGTCACGGGCGTGTCCGCGTCGAACGTGCGCCGCGTCAGCAGCGTGAACCGCGAGGTCACGGCCAGGCAGAAGTACGTCAGCGCGACGGCCGCCCCCGCCACCACCAGGCCCCACCGCCGGTCGGTCCGCACCGGATCGGCGGGCACGGGGGCCGGTTCGGCGCGCAGCACCCGCTGCACCCCGGTCGCGGCCAGGGCCAGCAGGAGCGGCGGCAGCGCGGTCTGCGCGGGCGCGGCCACCAGCACCGCCGTCATGTCGGTCGCGTACTCGGCCATCCACGCCGTGCCCAGCGGCGCCGCCAGCAGCAGCTCCCGCATGCCCAGGTCGATGGCGACGACGGCCGCGTACACGACGGGCGCGACGGACAGTGCGATCCACGCCAGCACGAACGCCCGCCCTGGCCGCCCCTCCACCGGCAGCCGCCGCCGTAGCGCCCCTTCCAGCGACGCCGCCGCGATCGTCGCCAGCACCACCGCGACCTGCTCGAAGTAGCTGAACGACAGCGGCAGCCAGCCCAGCAGCGGCAGCCGTTCGCGCAGCAGCACGCTCCACACCAGCGACCACCCGGCCACCAGGCACGGCAGCACCCACGCGCGGGGCCTGAACGTCCTGGTCCGCTCCCGCCCGGCGGCGGGCAGCATCCGCGTCCCGGCCAGCGCCAGCCCGGCGGCGGGCAGCGCGATCGCCATCCCCCAGGAGGCGGCGTCCGTGACGTACGGGCCGAACGGCAGCCGGTGCCCCCGCGCCCACAACAGCACCGCCAGCACCCCGGCGGGCCCGCCGGCCAGCCCCCAGCACACGAGCAGCCCGACCCGCGACTCACCGAACCCGGACCACCGGTAGGCGAGGTACCCCCCGCCGGTCAGCATCACGCAGAACGCGCCGAGCGTCACCGCCGTGCCGGCCGCCTGCCCGTGCCCCAGCCCGGGGAAGACCAGCGTCGCCGCCACGGCCCGGTCGAGCAGGAAACCGCCGACGGCGGGGAGCGCGCACAGGGCGGCCAGGCCCAGCGCGGAGCCCGCGGAGGCGAGCAGGAAAGTCCGCGTCGTCGTTGTTCGCGCCGCCGCCGCCGGGGCCGCCTGGTTCATCAAAGTTTGGGTCGTCTTCGCCACGCCCTGTCATCTGCCCGCCACGACCCGCTTGCGCGCGCCCGGTGACCTGGAACTGGCCGCCTGGTGAGGATGACGGCCTCCTCGCCGGGCAGCCTCAGCACGAACCGCCTGCTGGAGTGACTCCCCGCGACCGCGCCAGGCGAGCACGCGCGCATCCCCTTGCCCCGAACAGCAAGAAGCCTCAGTTCCCGGTGTAGGCCGGGCGCTGGGGCCGGAGTGCTGGTGGACGATACTGGGATTGAACCAGTGACCTCTTCCGTGTCAGGGAAGCGCTCTCCCGCTGAGCTAATCGTCCTCGCGAGGTGGCGACGGGATTTGAACCCGTGTGGACGGCTTTGCAGGCCGCTGCCTTGCCTCTCGGCCACACCACCGAGCCGGAAGCTCCGAGCGGAAGACGGGATTCGAACCCGCGACCCTCACCTTGGCAAGGTGATGCTCTACCACTGAGCCACTTCCGCATCAACCCCGCAGGCTCAACCCCGGGGCGACGAGAGAACTCTAGCGAATCCTGGCCGAGTCCCCAAACTGGAATACGCCCGCCCAGGTCAGGTGTGCCCGCCGTTGACGGTGAGGCGCTGGCCGGTGACGAAAGCGCCGCCCTCCGAGGCGAGGTACGACACCGCCGCCGCGACGTCCTCCGGCATGCCCATCCGCCGCAGCGGCACCTCCTCCCGGTAGGCGCTCTCGTCCAGGCCCTCGTGCCGTTCCACCGGGATCCAGCCGGGCGCGACCACGTTCACCGTGATGCCGTGCGCGCCCAGCTCCTTGGCCCACACCTGGGTGAGCGCGTGCTGGGCGGCCTTGGCGGCGGTGTAGGCGGAGCTTTCTGGCAGTTTGCGGTCCACGATGTCGGAGCCGATCTGGATGACCCGGCCGCCGCCCCGCTCCCGCATGCCCGGCAGGACCGCCTGCACGAGCAGCGTCGGGCTCTTGACGAAGAAGGTGAGCTGGTCGAGGTGCGACTGCCAGGTGAGGTCCTCGACCGCGATGGTCGGCTGCGGGCCCGTCGCGTTGGCCACCAGCACCCCGACCGGGCCGAGCCGGTCGGTGACGGCGGCGGCCAGGCGCTCGACGGCGGTCTCGTCCGTGACGTCGGCGGCGAACGCCTCGGCGACGCCGCCCGCCGCGCGGACGGACTCCACGACCTGCTCGGCTCCGGCGTGGTCGGAGTGGTAGTTGACGGCCACGGCCAGGCCGTCGGCGGCCAGCCTGCGGGCGATGGCGGCCCCGAGGCCGCGCGAGGCGCCGGTGACGAGCGCGACTGTTGTCATGGGGCCGAACTCTAACCCGGCGACGGTCGGCGCCCGAGCCGGAGGTCCACCGACCGGCCCGTCCGCGCCTGAGCCGACGGCCCGCCGACCGGCCGGCAGCGCCTGCGCCGGAGGCCCGCCGACCTGCCGGTCAGCTGCTGAGCTGGAGGCCCGCCGGATGCGGCCCCTCCGTCTCCAGCCGGTACTCGCGCCCCGAGATCGCCCGGTTGTCGTCGATGACCCGCTCGGACGCCGGCTTCTCCCCGTTCATCACGGCCTCCTGCATCCGGGTGAACCGCTCGTGCGCCTCTTTCACGTACCCCGTGCCCAGCGTCGTGCAGTCGATCTGGGTGGCGAGCAGCTCCCGGATGTAGGCCTTGTTCGGCTCGAACGTCACGGGCGGCGGCAGCGCGGGAGCCAGCACCTGGTCCGGCTCGCGCCCGTCGAACCGCCTGAACAGGTCGGCCGCCAGCCGCAGATGCTCCAGCTCCATGTTCAGGTGCAGCTCCCAGATGTTCTTCACCTTGGGATCGGACTCGGTCTCCATGAACGAGTAGTACAGGTAGCACTCGTTGTACTCGTGGTTGAGCAGCATCTCCCACCAGCTCTCACCGGGGTCCACCAGCGACTCGTAGTGGGTGACGTGCTCCTCCTCCACCATCGCGATCTCCTGGTAGAGCTGCCGCGCGATCGGCTCCATGCAGGCGGGGCCGACGTTCATGTAGAAGTTCATCGTCTGCTGCTCGGCCGCCATGACGGTCAGGGCGTGCAGCCGGGACAGCGGCTCGGTGACGCTCCGGTCGTACGGCTGGCGCACGTTGTCGAGCGGGTCGCGGTGGTGCAGGTACGTGGGGCGGCCCGGCATCACCTCGGTCAGCCCGTCGACGATCTTCTCGGCCTTGCGGTGCTCGATCATCTCGTACAGGTTGGCGTACCGGTACAGGTGGTCGAAGTCCTCCAGCACGCCGAACTGGTAGGCCTGTTTGAGGTACGAGTCCGGCTCCATCCGCGCGACCCACGCCGTCAGGTCCACCGCCACCTGCTCGTAGGCGATCGTCGTCTCCAGCACCGACGACGTCCCCGGCAGCAGCCAGTTGACCGCCTTCTGCTGCTGCGCCTCGACAAAGCGGACGCGGGCGAGCTGCTGCTTGAGCTCCAGGTCCGGGCAGTGCCGGGCGAGCTGGTGGCTGAACAGGATCGCCTCGGTCTCGATCCCGTTCATCGTGATGATCCGGCACCGCGTGTACGGGTCGGCGTGGTCCGGGTCGATCGGCGTGACGTTCAGCTCCCGCCAGTCACGGAGCTGCTCGTCGAGCGGGATGCCCCGCTGCTGGAGTGGGTCGAAGGCCATGCCGCTGCGCGTACCCGGCGCCTATCCGGGCAACCTCCGCGTTCGGTCCGCTTTCGGTAAGGCGGCGCGTGCCGGGTGCGGGCCGGGGTACGGGCGCTGACGTGGCTGAACAAGATGTCATCGAGCTCCTGATGGCCCAGCACGGTCAGATCAGGGATCTGTTCGACGAAGTGGAGCAGGCGCCTCCGGACAAGGTGGGTGACGCCTTCGACCGGCTGACGCGCATGTTGTCCGTGCACGAGACGGCCGAGGAGGAGATCGTCCACCCGTACGCGCGCCGCAAGCTCGACAACGGCCAGGGCGTGGTGGCCGACCGGCTGACCGAGGAGAACAGGGCCAAGCGCCTCCTGCTCGACCTGCACAAGAGCGGCGTGGACCATCCGCAGTTCTGGGACGGCCTCGCGGCGCTGCGTACCGCCGTCTTCACGCACGCCCGCAGCGAGGAGCGTTACGAGTTCGTCCGCCTGCGCGCGCGGACGTCCGTCGTGGAGCGGCGGGCGATGGCGGCGGCGGTGCGCGCGGCCGAGTCGCTCGCGCCGACCCGCCCGCATCCCGGCACGGAGTCCGCCGCCAAGAACCTGCTGATGGGCCCGCCGCTGGTGGTCATGGACCGGGCGCGCGAGCTGATCAGAAAGGCCCTGGGCAAACGCTGACCCTTCGACGCGCGTCGAAAGGTCCTCGTACTAGCGTCGCAGGCATGGAACACATCGCCAGGGACGCGGACATCGCTCCCGTCGCCGCGCTGATCGCCGACCCCACGCGGGCCGCGATCCTGACGGCGCTGCTCGGCGGGCGGGCGCTGGCGGCGGGCGAGCTGGCCAGGCTGGCCGGGGTGAGCGCCGCCACCGCGAGCGCCCACCTGGCCAAGCTGCTCGACGGCCGGCTCGTGGACGTCGTGCGCCAGGGCCGCCACCGCTACTACCGCCTGGCCGGGCACGAGATCGCCGAGGTGCTGGAGGTGCTGGCGCGGATCAGCGCCCGCCCGCCGGTGCGCTCGCTGCGCCAGTCGCGCCAGGCCAGACAGCTTGAGGAGGCCCGCACCTGCTACGACCACCTGGCAGGCAGGGCCGGGGTCGGGCTGCTCGACCGGCTCAAGGAGAGCGGCTGCTACGACGGGCACGACGTGACGGAGGCGGGGGAGCGGCTGCTGTCGCGGCTGGGCGTGGACGTGGCGGGCGCCCGCCGGTCGAGACGGCGCTTCGCGCCCGAGTGCCTCGACTGGACCGAGCGCCGCGCGCACCTCGGCGGCGCGCTGGGCGCGGCGATCACGGAGGTGCTGTTCGAACGGGGATGGTACCGGCGGGGCAACGTGCCGAGGGCGGTGGTCCTCACCGACGAGGGCAGGCAGGGCCTGTCGGAACTGTTCTCCGGTAAGGGGCTAACATCGGTTACGCCGGTTACCTGAACGAGAGAGACGCACCATGCGCGACAACGAGGTCGTGACCGTCGGTCCGGAGCCCCTCACCTTCGACGACGTCATCAGGGTGGCCCGCCACGGAGCCCCCGTACAACTCAGCGACGATGCCATCGCCGCCGTCTCGGCGGCCCGCCAGCGGGTGAACGAGCTGGCCGAGAGCCCGGTGCCGGCGTACGGCATCTCGACCGGGTTCGGCGCGCTGGCCACCCGCCACATCGACCCGGCGCTGCGCGCCCAGCTCCAGCGCTCGCTGGTGCGCTCGCACGCGGCCGGCAGCGGGCCCGAGGTGGAGACCGAGGTGGTGCGGGCGCTCATGCTGCTGCGGCTGAGCACGCTGGCCACCGGCCACACCGGCGTCAGGCCCACCACGGCCAAGACCCTCGCCGCGCTGATCAGCGCGGGCATCACGCCGATCGTGCACGAGTACGGCAGCCTCGGCTGCTCCGGCGACCTCGCGCCGCTGGCGCACGTGGCGCTCACCCTCATGGGCGAGGGCGTCGTACGGGACGCCTCGGGCACCGTCCAACCGGCGGCCGAGGCGCTCAAGCAGGCCAGGATCGACCCCGTCGAGCTGGCCGCCAAGGAGGGCCTGGCGCTGATCAACGGCACGGACGGCATGCTCGGCATGCTGATCCTCGCCATCGACGACCTCAGCAGGCTCGTCAGGACCGCCGACGTGAGCGCCGCGATGAGCGTGGAGGCGCTGCTGGGCACCGACCGCGTGTTCGCGCCCGAGCTGCAGGCGCTGCGTCCGCACCCGGGGCAGGCGCTGTCGGCCGCCAACATGACCAAGGTGCTGCGCGACTCGGGCATCATGGCCAGCCACCGCGACCCGGCGGCCTGCACCCGCGTCCAGGACGCGTACTCGCTGCGCTGCGCACCCCAGGTGGCCGGCGCGGTCCGCGACACGATCGCGCACGCCGCCACCGTGGCAGGGCGGGAGCTGGCCAGCGCCATCGACAACCCGGCCGTGCTGACCGACGGCCGCGTGGAGTCGAACGGCAACTTCCACGGCGCGCCCCTGGCGTACGTGCTGGACTTCCTCGCCGTCGTGGCCGCCGACCTGGCCTCCATGTCGGAGCGCCGCACCGACCGCTTCCTGGACGTGGCCCGCAACCACGGCCTGCCCGCGTTCCTGGCCGACGACCCCGGCGTCGACTCCGGCCACATGATCGCCCAGTACACCCAGGCGGCCGTCGTGTCGGAGCTGAAGCGCCTGGCCGTGCCCGCCAGCGTCGACTCCATCCCCAGCTCGGCCATGCAGGAGGACCACGTCTCCATGGGCTGGTCGGCGGCCCGCAAGCTGCGCAGGTCCGTCGACGGGCTGACCAGGGTGCTGGCCGTCGAGGTGCTCACCGCCGCCCGCGCGCTCGACCTGCGGGCCCCGCTGGAGCCCGCGCCCGCGACGGCGGCCGTGGTCAGGGCGCTGCGCGAGACCGTGCCCGCGCCGGGCCCCGACCGGTTCCTGGCGCCGGAGATCGACTCCGCCGTGCGCCTGGTGGCCGACGGCGGCGTGGTCGCGGCGGCCGAGACGGTCACCGGCCCCCTGGACTAGCTTCCAGGATTAGCTTTCGGGCAGGGCCACGATCAGGTCCACCTCCAGCAGCAGCCCCGGCATGAACAGCTTCGACACCTCGACCGTCGTGCTGGCCGGGGCCGTGCCGGTGATGTACTTCCTGCGCACCTGTCCGTACGCGACCCGGTCGTCCATGTCCGTCAGGTACGTCCTGATGAACGCGATGTCGTCGAACGTCGCCCCCTGATCGGCCAGGATGCGTGAGATGACCTGGAAGACGTGCTCGGCCTGCTCCTCCATCGAGCCCTCGCCGACGACGTTGCCCTGCTCGTCGAAGGCGGCCTGGCCGGAGACGTAGAGCATGTCGCCGACGCGGACGGCGTGCGAGTACATGCCGTTGGTGGCGGGGATGGTCGGCAGGTTGAGCGGCACGGCCCGCCGCCCGGCGCCGCCCCCGCCCCCGCCCCCGCCTCCGCGCTCGCGCTCGCGCTCGGCCTGCCGCTCGGTGCCGCCCCCGCCCACGTGCTCGGCGATGGCGGTCAGGTCGCGTTCGCCCAGCCCGGCCGCCCGCGCCTGCTGCATCCTGGCCCGCGCGGCCGTGGCCATCGTCGCGCCCGGCCACGCCCCCAGCCCCAGGTCCTTGGTGGCGTGCGCGAGCGAGTAGCGGGTCTCGGCGGACGGCACGCGCAGCCGCTCGGCCAGCGTGCCCAGCGGGGTGCCCGACAGCACGTCGATCAACGCGTCCCGGTCCACGCCGTGCGCCTCGCCGTACGCGAACGTCTCGGCCAGCAGCACCTGCGCGGGCACCAGCGCGCTCATGACGGCGATCTTCATCGCGGCGCCCGACCCGAGCGGCCCGCACTCACGCACCGTCCCGAACACCGACAAGATCTCCCGCCAGCGCCGCACGTCACCACCGGCCAGCACGGTCAGCGTGCCGTCGGCGGCGGGCCCCACGCTGCCCAGCACCGGCGCGTCCACCAGCCCCACCTCCGCCGGCAGCAGCGCGCGCAGCTCCCGCACCGCCTCCGGCCCGATCGTGGACATCTCCACCACCGTCGCCCCCGGCCGCAACCCCGGCAGCGCCGCCGTCAGCACCTCGCGCACCGCCGCCGGGTCGCTGAGCATAGTGATGACCAGGTCGGCGCCGTCCACCGCCGCCGCCACGGGCACCCCGTCCGCGCGCCGCCACGTCGTCACCTGGTGCCCGGCCTCCACGAGTCGCCGGGCCATGGGGGCGCCCATGCGCCCCTGTCCGAGAAAAGTAATCACGGGGGACATGGAACACCTTGGCGAGGTATTCCACCACCGACTAGATTGCATGGCAGCCATGCCTGATACGAATGCCTCCGATTCCGGGACCCCGCAGCTTCCCACCACCGGCTTTGACCCGGGGACGCCGCAGCTTCCCGACACCGGTTTTGACGCCGGGACGCCGCGGCTTCCCGGCAGCGGCGCGTCGAGCGTCCCCGACACCGGCGCGTCGAGCGTCCCCGACACCGGCGCGTCGCGCGTGCTCGACACCGGCGCGCTGCGGCTCTTCGACGAGGTCGCCAGGAGCGGCTCGTTCACGGCCGCCGCCGAGCTGCTCGGATACACCCAGTCGGCGGTCTCCCGCCGCGTCGCCGCGCTCGAACGCGCCGCCGGCGGGCCCCTGTTCGAGCGGCTGGCCCGCGGCGTACGCCTGACCCCGGCGGGAACGGCCCTGCACCGGCACGCCGTCGCCGTCCTCGACCGGCTCGACCGCGCCGGCGACGAACTGGCCGCCATCCACCGGGGGCAGGGCGGGATCCTGCGGGTGGGCTCGTTCGCCACGGCCAACATCGACCTGCTGCCCGGCACGCTCAAGCGGTTCCTGGAGCGGCGGCCCGGCGTCGAGCTGCGGCTCACCGAGGGGCTCAGCGCCCGGCTGATGGAGCTGCTGCACGCCGGGGCGCTCGACGTGGCCGTGATCAGCGACTACCCGGCGGGGCTGCCCGGCGAGGGGGCGCGCACCGTCCCGCTGCGTGAGGACCGCCTGCTGGTCGCGCTGCCCGCCGGGCACCGGCTGGCCGGCGAGCCCGACGTGGACCTGCGCGACCTGGCCGAGGAGAGCTGGATCGAGGCCGCCCCGCGCGGCCAGCCGACGCTGCTGGTCACGGCGTGCGCGGCGGCCGGGTTCCGGCCGCGCGGCGGGCCCCGGGTGGCGGAATGGTCGGGCAAGTTCGGATTCGTCGCCGCAGGGCTCGGCGTGACGCTGGTGCCGGAGCTCGCGGCGCGGGCCGTACCGGCGGATCTGGTGCTCAAACCACTCAGAGGCGGTACGACCCCCGCACGCCGGGTCTACGCGGCCCTCCCCGAGTCGCCACTGCCCGCCGCGCTGGAGCTGGTCGAGATGCTGGGAGAATGGGAAGTGTGTACGACGGATTCGCCCACTTAGGCGGCCTTTCCGCCAGTGGGCTGCGGGATGTGACCTCGGACCTCGCCGCGCTCGACGGCCAGGGCTGGTGGGCCGTCGTGGTCGACTACGAGGGCAAGGTCACGTGCGCCCGGTTCGACCGGGTGCGCAGGTCACCCCTGCCCGTACCCGCCGCCCCCTGGCACGGGCCCCGCCCCGGCCAGTGGCGCAGCTCGCTCGACCAGGCCGCCTACGAGCGCGGCGTGCGGATCATCCGCGACTACATCGAGCAGGGCGAGGTCTACCAGGCCAACCTCTGCCGCGTCCTGAGCGCCCCCGTGCCCCGCGACGCCGATCCGCTCGCGCTGGCGGCCCGGCTCGCGGCCGGCAACCCCGCCCCGTACGCCGCGGTCATCGACGTGCCAGGCCTGAGCGTGGTGTCGGCCTCGCCCGAGCTGTACCTCTCGCGTGACGGGGACGTCGTCGAGTCCAGGCCCATCAAGGGCACCGGCGCCACCGCCGGCGACCTGCTGGACAAGGACTACGCCGAGAACGTCATGATCGTCGACCTCGTCCGCAACGACCTCGGCAGGGTCGCGGCCGTCGGCTCGGTCGAGGTGCCGTCGCTGTGCGCGGTCGAGGAGCACCCCGGGCTCGTCCACCTCGTCTCCACCGTGCGGGCCAGGCTCGCGCCGGGGACGGGCTGGCCGGAGCTCTTCGCGGCGACTTTCCCGCCCGGATCCGTCACAGGCGCTCCCAAATCGTCGGCTCTGCGCATCATCAATGAGCTCGAACCAGCCCCCCGCGGCCCGTACTGTGGGGCCGTGGGCTGGGTCGACGCCGACCGGGGCAAGGCGGCGCTGGCCGTAGGCATCAGAACATTCTGGATCTCAGGCAGCGAGATCCGGTTCGGCACGGGAGCGGGCATCACCTGGGGCAGCGACCCCCGGCGCGAGTGGCTCGAGACCGAGCTCAAAGCAGCCAGGCTCATCGCACTGGCATCCACGCATCCACAGGAGGCAACTGAATGAACATCCCTGTCTGGGTCAACGGGGAGCTGATCGACCCCGCTCAAGCCACCGTGTCGGTGTTCGACCACGGGCTGATGGTCGGCGACGGCGTCTTCGAGACCATCAAGATCGTGGACGGCAGGTCGTTCGCGCTCACCCGGCACCTCGATCGGCTCACCCTCTCAGCCCAGCGCATGGACCTGCCCGACCCCGACGTCGACGCCATCGCCGACGGCATCACCAAGCTCCTGGAGGTCGCGCCCGCCTGGGCGCTGGGCCGCATCCGCGTCACCTACACCAGCGGCCCCGGCCCCCTCGGCTCCGACCGCGGCGACCAGGGCACCACCGCCGTCGTCATCGTGGACGAGCAGAAGCCGTTCCCCGCCACCGCGAACGTGGCCGTCGTCCCCTGGCCGCGCAACGAGCGCGGCGCCCTGTCGGGGGTCAAGAGCACCTCGTACGGCGACAACGCCAAGGCCCTGCTGCACGCCAAGAAGCGCGGCGGCGGCGAGGCCATCTTCGGCAACCTCGCCGGCAACCTGTGCGAGGGCACCGGCTCCAACATCTTCGTCGTCCGCGACGGCCGCCTGCTCACCCCCACCCTCGCCTCCGGCTGCCTGGCCGGCGTCACCCGCGCGCTGGTGCTCGAATGGTGCGGCGGCGAGGAGTCCGACGTGCCGCTCTCCGCGCTCTACGAGGCCGAGGAGGCGTTCCTCACCTCCACGACGCGCGACGTGCAGCCCATCAAGCTGGTCGACGACACCGAGCTTCCCGTCGCCCCCGGCCCCATCACCACCAAGGTCATGCGCATCTTCGCCGAACGCTCGGCCGCCGACCTCAACCCCTGACCACGTCGCTTGACGGCTCCCCTGGCCGCGCCGGCCGGGGGAGACCATTTTCCGCGTTCGGCTCCGGGGTGAGTTGCGTTATGAGTGGGATGGCGATCGTCACCGTGGAGCGCGTGCTGGCACGCACTCCCGCACTCGCAGTCCCGCTGCCACTGATCCACGCCTACGACGTCGAGAGAGCACGTCGCTGCACATTCGGCTGCGCTACCCGGACGGTGCCGAAGTCGCCTCCGGAGACGACCGGAATTGCGCGCCGCCCAGCCTTTACTGGTTTCCGGGAGGGGTGCGGGGGGATGCCGCGTACCCCAGTCCTGGCCGCCGCTGTGATCTCTTGCGTTTACGGCATTTTTTACGGCAAGCCAAGTGGGCCCCGCCCGCCGTCGTGTGCTGACGGCCCTCCAGGGAGACGCTCCTCCGCCTCACCGCCACCTCGCCGTTACGCGCGTACGTTGCCCGGCGAGGTGGTGACGACCTAGCGCCTCAGCGACCGACCGACCGGACCGGTGACGGGGGCCGGCCCGGTCGCCGCCTGCCGCATCGCCCAAGCTCAACGCGTCCGGCCAGCCCAGCAGACATGGCCTTCCAGCTCAGCCGACCTCGGCCAGCCATTCGCCTTCCAGCCAGGCCGCCTACGGACCGCCCATCTGCCTCCAAGCTCAGCCGACTTGGGGCCGCCCCATCCGCCTTCCAGCTCAGCCGCCTTCGGGCCGCCCCCTCCGCCTTCTTCAGGTCAGGTCACCCGGCTCCCAGCCTTAGTAGGACTTCTGGGTCTGGACGTTGAAGTCGTCCATCTTGACCTGCTTGGCCGGGTCCGTCAGCGGGTCGGTGATCTCCAGGACGTCCAGGCCCTCAGTCATGTCGCTGGAGTAGATGTAGCCGTTGTAGTAGTAGGCCGACCAGGTGCCCGCGATGCCGCCGCCCTCGTGGGGCCCGCGCTCGAAGTAGCCGATCTCCTTGGGGTTCGCCGAGTCGGTGAAGTCCCAGATCGACACGCCGCCCTGGTACCAGGACTGGACCATGACGTCCTTGCCGTCCACCGGGATCAGGGAGCCGTTGTGGGCGACGCAGTTCTCGTTCTCCTGCTGCTCCCGGGGGATCTTGTAGTAGCCCCGCTTCTCCAGCTTGCCGTCGACCAGGTCGTAGATGGCGTTGGCGCCCTTGGTGGCCGGGGTGTTGCGGTCGCAGGTGGCCTGGCCGCCGCCGCCCAGCTCGTCGCTGAAGACGACCTTCGTGCCGTCGTTGTTGAAGGTGGCCGAGTGCCAGATCTGGAAGTTCTCCAGGTCGGTGAGCTGCTGGAGGACCTTCGGCTTGACCGGGTCGGAGATGTCGAGCAGCACGCCGTCGCCGAAGCAGGCGGCCGCGGCCAGCTTCTTCTCCGGGTAGGCGGTGATGTCGTGGCAGCCGGAGGCGAGCTCGGAGTGCTGCCGCTCGGGAAAAATGTCCGGCTTCGCCACGACCTTGGCGGACTCAGGCGACTTGACCGGCACCTCCACGATCGAGATGAGTTCGTGCGGCGCGGGGCAGGTCTGCGAGTCGGGCTCGGGGCCGGGCGAGGAGACGTACACGTACAGCGTCTCCCCGGCGGGCACCATCGTGTGCGTGTGCGAGCCGCAGTCGGCCTGCACCGCGCCCACGTACTTCGGGCTCTTCTTGTTCTTGACGTCGAAGATCCGCAGTCCTTCCCAGTTGCGCTCGCCGTCGTCCGAGCCGCACTCGGGGCCGCCCTGCGGTTCGTCGATCGAGAGGATCAGCAGGTCCTCGTAGATGGTCACATCGTTCTGTTGCGCCGGGCAGGACACCTGGCTGACGAGCTGGGGCTTGGTCGGGTCGCCGATGTCGTAGATCGAGAACCCGCCGAAGTTCCCCACGTAGGCGTAGTCGCCCTGGAACGCAAGATCGGTACCTAGGTCGCCCTCGCCGTTGAACGGAGCCGTCAACGGCAGGTTGGCGATGTGCTTCACGTTGTCGCTCGTCATCACGTCGCCGGAGGGCGAGGTGGCGGGCGTGCCGGCCGCAGCGCTGGTCTCCTGCGGAGCGGTCGCGGGTGTCGGCTCCTCGGTGGCACTGGGTCCCGCGGCGCACGCGGAGGCCAAGAACAACACCGTACACAGCAACACTCCGCGCAACTTGGCAGAGATCAACGCGCATCCCCTTTGTCTAGTAGCTCACTATGGAAGCTATGTCAGCAGGTTATGGGCCGCGTACGGTCTTCATCACAGTTATGTCGACATTTGCCCTTGCCGCCTGCTCGCAACAGCCCGCCGAGCCGGCGGGCCCCTCGCCGGTGGGTACGGAGGCGCCGGTCATCGTGCCGGGCAGCCCGGGCGCGCCGGGCCGCACGGCGACCCCGGGGGAGCGGGTCGGGGCCACGCCTTCTCCCACAGTGGCCTCGGACGTGCGCTTCGCGGAGGGCATGATCCCGCACCACCGGCAGGCGCTGGAGATGACGTCCATGGTGGAGGCGCGTACGAGCACGGCGTCGATCCGCGCGTTCGCCCGCCAGATCGCGGCGGCGCAGACGCCCGAGATCAAGGCCATGACCGCCTGGCTCGCCGAGCTGGGCCGCTCGGTCCCGGCGGGACACCAGCACGAGCAGGGCGCGACCTACGGGATGGCGACGCAGGAGGAGCTGAACAGGCTGCGCGCGTCCAGAGGCGCCGCCTTCGACCGCCTGTTCCTGCAGCTCATGACCAGGCACCACGAGGGGGCGGTGAAGATGGCGGGGGAGCAGTTGGCGGGGGGACGCGACCAGCGCATGCGGCTGCTGGCCAAGGACGTGTACTCGGGGCAGAGCATCGAGATCGCCCGCATGCGCGAGGTCCTGAAGTCGCTCCCGGCCTAGATTCGACGGGGGAACCCGGGGCTTCTGGACGCGAGGGAGAGAGCCGGGGGCCTGGAGCAGCAGCTCGCGGCCTGAACACGACGGGGAGATCCCGCCCACGGGCGGAACCTCCCCATCGCACAACAGAGTCCGGCCCCCTCGGGGATCGCCGGACGACTTCCCTGTCCCTGCCCTGCGCCTGCTAGGACGGCCAGAGCATATTGGTCAGCTCGGCGTCGAGATCCATGAAGTCGGTCTCCCGCCCGGCGGGCACCTTCTCGTAGGTCCGATGGAGGAACTCGGTCAGCGGGGCCAGCGGCACTTCGAAGAGCGCCTGACCGAACGGCGATGTGAGACTGATGTGCAGGGTGCGCTCGCCGTCGGCGCGCGCGGGCCACACCTGCACGTCGCCGTCGCCGACACGCCTCACGATGCCCACGGTCAGAAGCTCGCGGGCAAAGATCCACTCGACCGGCTCGTCGTTCCCTACGTGGAAGGCCATGCGGATGGCGTACGGATCGTCGGCTGTGTAACTCAGTCCGGCGAGCAGGGGGACGGTAGTACGGTCGGGGACCACAAGCCGAAGGCCAAGCTCGGCGGAGACGGTGGTGCTGTTCATCGTCAGCCAAACCTTTTCGTCGTAGGTCCCCTCTACGGGGCTTTCACTGCTCTGACGGACTTCGTCCTGAGCTATGACGCGGAACGAAGAAACCTGTAGGAAAGATTCCGCTCCTAGGGCCTTCTGTAACGCACATCACAGCTGGACATTTAGGCATCTACCAGGCTAAACGGCATCAATCGGGTCGTATTTACAAGGGTTTTGCGTGCTGTGGAGCCTGCCCCGGACGCGCCGCCCATGAACGTTTCTCGCGAAAAGATCATGGCCGGAGGGATCCGGGACACGACGATGGTATGCCACCCGCCCGCCGTGCCGATGGGCAACCGCCGCGTTTCACCCGAATCCCTCTGAGACGCCACCCCTGTGTGTCCCTCAGGTGCGGTCATGATCGTCTTGGCGGCCAACCGGTTCGCCGTCACTGCCGGAGTGCGGTATGGTTTTCCACGTCGGCACCGCAAGGAAGCCGCCGAGGGCGGGCGATTAGCTCAGCGGGAGAGCGCTTCGTTCACACCGAAGAGGTCACTGGTTCGATCCCAGTATCGCCCACCACGAAGGTCGCAGGTCAGAGGCTCGCAGCTCATCATGAGAGGCGGGCCTCCTGCATGTCGTGCGCCGTACGTGCGCCAGAGTTAGGAGATCTTGGCGCAGGCGCTCGCCGCTTCCAACTCTCGATGACCTTGCTGTGGGCCTCGGGAGCCAGATGGGCGTAACGTTGCGTGGTCGCGAAAGACTCGTGACCCAACAGGTGCTGGACGTCATACAGGGGTACGCCGTCCTGCACGAGCCAACTGGCCGCCGTGTGCCGCATGATCTTCGGCGGGAAGCGACGGAGTTTGTGACTCGGGTCGTCGCAGACCTTGGGGCCGCATTCTCCGACCGTCCACAGAGCATCGTCGGCCTGTCCGGGGGATAGCCGACCGCAGGTATGGGCTGCCTCCACCGCGACATTCCAGATGCGGTCCCGGAAGTTCCCATCGTCGATGGGCCCGCCCTGGGGAGCCGGGAACATCAGACCAGGACAAGAACCTCCACCGGGTACTCGGGAGCCGTCTGGAAGCACCTTCGGGCAGGTGCAGACACCCCATGCGGTTCGTCCCTCCATCAGTTCCCGCATGGCCTCCAGCGTGTGTGGGGGCACCGGGACAGTCCGGTGGGACTTCTTCGACTTTGGGTACTCCCTCAGCCCGTACCGGGTCATCACATGCGTGATGGTGATCAGGCCACGGATCCAGTCGATCTGGTTGGCATGCAGGCCGTACGCCTCACCGGGTCGCAGACCAACGTCCATGCCCAACTCGATCAGGGTCCGCCACTTGAGGCCGTGCAGTTCCAAGACGGTCGTGTAGAGGAGATCAGCCTCGTCCCGCTCATAGAACTCCACCGCCCGAGGCTCGATCTTCGGCAAGTCGAGCTTGGCGAACGGGTTCGTCATCACGAGAGGTGGATCCTCCGTCATGGCCGCGACGTAGAGGCTGCTCATGACGAACACCGCTTCATGGATGGTGCTCGCCTTCAACAGGGGAACGTCCTCGGCCGTGATGACCGTACGGCCTTTGTGGCGGGTTCGTTGGGTGCCCTTGAGCCGGTTGACCCACCCCTGGGCCTCGGTGCGCGTCACAGCGTTCATGGGCCAGGTGGCCCACACCTCCTCGCAGTGGGTGCGCCACAGTGAGTCCTGCTTGGCCAGAGTGGGTCTCTCCAGCCCTGAGGCATCCCGCACACGTTGGCGCCAAGCGCCGAGCTTGATCTCCCCGGCCCTTGGGTCACGACGATCCCCGCTCTTGAACTTGGCCTCCTGCTTGGTGCCCCAGTCTCTGGCGACGCTCTTGAGCCGGTCAGAGAAGGTCACCTTCTTGCCGTCCGGCTTCCTCACGGTGCACTGCCACTTGCCGGATTTGAGTTTACGGAGATACATGATCACCGCCTTCCTGTACTACTACCTCCTTGATGAGGTAACTCGATGTTGATGTTGAATGAGAGATCATCCACGCCTCAAGCGTACGTGCCAGAACAGATCAACTGCGAGCAGCTTCTCAGGGGATTGGGGCAGTATCTGGCATGGCAATGCAGCTAGAATTGCGTCATGAATCGCGGGGAAAGCACCAGACTTCTTACCCCCAAGCAGGTCGGTGAGCTGTGGGGTGTGTCGGAATGGACCGTGCGCAGACACATTGCCAGTGGCGCTCTGCCCTACCTGAACATCGCGCCGCCTGGGTGCAAGAAGCCCCGTACGCGCATTCGGGAGTCGGACGCTGTGGCGTACATCGAATCCCTTGTTGTGGACCTGGCTTCCTAGGAGATCCGAACACAAGAAACCCCCGGCCTGTGCAGGTAGGCGCGGGGGTTTCTTGTTGGGAGCAGGAGAACGGGACCGGCTTGGCGTAGGAGTTCTCCGCACTCCCACTGTAGCTGGTAACTCATCTCCCGTTCGTGGCACCCTATGGACTGTCGGGTGGGAACACAGGGTGCCGTCGAGGAATCTCAGAGGATTTTCCTCACCCAAATCCTATCGTCGAGCAGCGACAATTCGACTTGTGAGTCATCTCAGTCAAGGGTTTTGGTGGGCCGTAGCCTTGATTGGGGTTGCATTTGCGCATTCGGTGTCTTATTCTCGTACACGTCGGAAACAACCGGCGCGCAAGACCTCACCGAATAGCCACCGGAGTAGAGGCTGTTCGTACTGCGTGCACTGACGCTGATGCGGTCACCGAAGTAGAGCTCGTTATAAAAGGCGGGCACAGTCGGAGACCTCCCTCCAGGGTACGCCGTCGCAAATAGTTCTCATTGGAATCAGATGAGAGTCGGCTGTGGCGGTGCGTGCCCTGTTCGAGGAGTCACAGTGCAGGAATTCTCTGGCGACAAGCTCCGCCAGTACATCAAGTCACGCGGTTTCTCTGTCAGCGAGTTCGCTGAAGCCATCTCCCGTCATCCCGGCGCGGTCTACGGGTACATGGAGGGACGCCGGAATCCTTCCCTTGAGATTGTCACCGTCATGGCGGGCCGCCTGGGCGTGAATGTGGGAGATCTCTTCACAGACACGGAACTCGAAAGTGCGGTCTCAGAGTTCTGCCGGGACATCATCCGTGCGGGCCTCGACAGTCTGGTGACTCCGGGCGGTCGTGAGGAGGCTCTTCTTCTCGAAGAGGATGGTTGTCCGCCGGTCAGCCTCCTGGCTAGCCGGGTTCCGAACATGTCCATGAGGGATGCCCACGAAGTGGTGCGGGCCGCTCTTAAGCGGCTGCAGGAGTCCCATCCTCAGCTTCGCCCGGACATTGAGAAGTTGTACCGGAGCGTGTGCGCGCCACTTGACCTTGTTCTTAAGTTTCATCAGAAGATCCTCGACGAAGGACTCCACAACCTGACGACGTCGCACTCTCTTCAAGAAAGCGAACTTCTCGAAGAAGGTTGGACGCCTGCTGATCTTCTCGTCGCCCGCGTTGACGATGCCTGCTCCTACGAGGAGAGCGTGGAAGTGGCCCTGCGAGCCCTCCTGTATCTCCAGGAGAGCGAAGGATCTCCTGCTCGCAAGAAGCTCACCGACCTGATCGACTGCCTCCAGCAGCGCTTTCAGCAAGACCGGCAGCGCCAGGACGCCGCTGGTGAGAGCCGCTGATGTCCCGGCAGACCACCCCGCCCCTTCTCGGGGGCGGGGCCTCCCCAGAGAACGCTGACACACAAGGCGGCGTTGTGGACGCCGCGCCCCAGCTCCGCCTGGTCTTCGAGGCCCTCGATGTCGAGGACCACATCGTCGCCCTGGTAGACGCCGCCCCGCCCCTCAAGCCATGGCAGCGGGACCGGCTCGCCGTCATCTTCCGGGAGGCGGCATGAACGAGAGCCTGATCGCCGAGGCCAGGAAGCTGGTCGAGGACCTCGCTGCCCAGTCAGCACGCGAGCGGGAGTTGTTCGAGACGGCCTACCGGCTTGGCTTCGCGTCCGGCGAGGAGGTCGGCTACAGGCGGGCTCACGTTGAGATGGCCGCAGAGTGGAGCCAGGTGGCCGCCCGTGTTAAGGCGTTGGGGAAGGAGAAGTCGCCGGCTCAGGTTGAGCTGAAGCGTCTCCGCCGTGAGCCGGGTGGCGAAATCTACAAAGCTAGCCTGGCCAGGCACGGAGGCCGGGAGTACGGAGGCGCTGCGGGTGCCGGAGAGCAGGGTGCCGCATGAGCGCCGATCCGTTCAGCGGCCTCTTCGGCGGGGCCGAAGAGAAGTGTCCCCTGTGTGACGAGATTCCGTTCTACTGCCAGTGCGAGCCCGAGGATCGGCCCGTCGCGGAGGTCATTCCGATAGCCCCCTCATCGCCTGCCGCCAATGAGCCGGTGGTTCTTGGCGTCGAGCAGCACCGTGGACAACTCCGCATGGCGCATCGCTTCATCCGGGAGCATGCTCGTGGGCTCCGACACGTCCACGGAATCGGCTGGCATAAGTGGGATGGGACCCGCTGGCTCCCTGACGACCAGCGGGTGGACCTGGAGGCGTGCGTCGTCACGATCAAGCAGGCGGTTCGCGAAGCGGACGGCCTCGCCGGGCAAGAAGCCAACGACCTTCGGGCCGACGTCCACCGAGTGGAGTCCGCATCTGGGGCCGAGGGCATGCTCAAGTTCGCCTCGGCGTTGGCCCCCATCTCTACCTCGCCGAAGTCCCTTGATGCGGATCCGTATCTGTTCAACATGCCCTCCGGCACGATGGACCTGCGTACGGGGGAGGTTTACCGCAACAGGCGGGACGACCTGATCACGAAGGTGGCGGGCGGCTCAACAGAAGACGCCTTCAGCGAGGAGTGGGAGGTGTTCCTCAAGCGCATTCTGCCCGACGAGGAGGTCCGCGCCTTCGTGCAGCGTCTCTTCGGGTACGCGATGCTCGGCAAGGTCACCGAACACGTCATGCCGATCTTCACCGGGACGGGAGCCAACGGTAAGGGCACATTGCGCGACGCGGTCCTGGCCGCCTTCGGGGACTATGCCATCGAGATCGACCCCGCGATGCTCATGGAGTCGAAACACGAGCGGCATGGGGCCTTCAAGATGCGCCTGCGGGGTGCTCGCCTGGCCTTCTGCTCCGAGACGGAGAGGGGGAGGCGGTTCGCCGAGGCGACGATGAAGCGCCTTGTCGGCGGCGATCAGATCGAAGCGAACTACATGCACAAGAACCCGATCACGTTCGACCCATCGCACACACTGATCATGCTGACCAACTTCCTGCCCAAGGTCTCCGGTGATGATCCGGCTGTGTGGCGGCGCATCCTGGTCGTCCCGTTCGACGTGGTCATTCCCGAGGATGAACGTGATGGCGAGTTGCCGACCAGGCTGAAGGCGGCTGCATCCGCCGTCCTCACTTGGACGTATCGGGGCTGGCTCGCCTACCAGAAGGAGGGGCTCAACCCTCCTGACGCGGTGCGGGCTCGCACTCGGGCGTACCAGCAGAGCAGCGACACACTCGCCCGCTTCCTCTCCGAGAGGACGTATGCCACGCAGGCCGGACGAGTTAAGGCCCGAGACCTCTTCGCTGCCTGGTCGGCCTGGTGCCAGGCCAGCGGCGAGGAGCCGGGCAGTGAGGTGGCCTTCGCCGACTCAATGGCCACTCGCGGCTACGAGAAGGTGCGCACGAACGCTGGGTTCGTCTACCGAAACCTGGTGCTGACCGTCGAGATCGAAGAAGGCCCCTGACCTGCGGGAGTGCAGGGTTGTGCAGGGTTTCCCGAACCTTCCCATGTGCGCGCGTATGGAGAGTTTCGGAGAACCCTACACAACCCTACACACCCCTTCTGACCTGCAGTTTTAACGGCAGCAAATGGCAACCAACACGTTACGGAGAGTGACATGGGTGAAGCTGACGAGATGGCCCGGTTCGACGGCGGCAAGCTCGATGGCGGCTGCAGGAAATGCGATGCCTACACCATCCTCGACGCCAATCACTATGGGAAAGGCGTTCACCGCTGGCGGGTCTACCACGACCCTGACTGCCCCGTCTGGCTGAAGCACTTGGGGCAGCTGTGATCACCGTCGAGTTCCTCAACGAGGCCCTGGAGCGGGAGTTCCAGTACCTCATGGGCTACTACCAGCGCAGCCGGAATGCCGTGACGGCTGTCCACTTGGCCGACATCTTGGCCAACGCCACCACCTTGTCCGACATCTACCGGGAGGCGTCATGACCACGCAGCCTCAGGTGGTCCCCACCTCCGGCATGGCCACCGCGTCCCTGGTGTTCGGGCTGATCGGCTTCTTCGGTGGCTGGTGCGCCTTCGGGCTGCCCTGCCTGATCGCCATCGTCTGCGGTCACTTCGCCTGGAAGGAGACCAAGAACGGCTCCAAGGCTGGGCACGGCCAGGCCGTCACCGGGCTGATCCTCGGGTATGTGATCGTGGTCCCCTCAGCTCTGCTCACCGTGCTCATCCTCAGCAGCATGCTCGGCGTCGGCACCTCGATGGTCGGGAGCTACTAGTGATGAGCCGGGCCGAGGAGCGCGTGCAGGAGTTCATCGAGGACGCTATGCGGCGGCGTGAGGGACGTAGGCGGGCGCAGGCGGAGTTCGCGGAGCGGCGGGCCCACGGATTGAAGAGGCGGCACGCGACCAAGCTTGCCCATTCCGGCCTGAACGTCGCGCCACAGACGGACGAAGAGTCGGGGGTGGTCCCTTGGCCTACCCCCGCCCCCCAAAGCGCCTCAGATTCGTGCACAGAGACCACGTGGAGTTGGACATGGTGAACTACCTGATCGTCGCCTTGAACATCGCCGTCCTCATTGAGTTCGCGGTTCTCCATGTGATGAGCCGGCGACTCATCGCCAAGACCAACCAGGCACTGGCCCAGTATGAGGCTGCCGTCCAGGCGCACCCGGTGGTCCGAGAGGCAGAACACCGCACCGGCATCACCTTCAAGACCATCAACAACTTGGATCGTCGGGAGGTGCGGTGAACGTCCTGTGCGACGTGTGCGGCTCCGAGGTCGCCGACCAGGCCCACCTGTGCTCCCGGTGCGGGTGGAGGCTGCGCTGGGACCTGGAGGACATCCCCGCCTTGATGGAGGAGCTGGAGGTGACGCTGACCGGCCGGGCACGGATGTCGGCCGGGGTGCTGCGGCGGTCCAGCGAGAGGCGCCTGCCGTTCCACATCGCCGCCTCGGACAAAGCCCACACCCTCAAGCACGTGCTCGTCTCGTGGGCTCGTCTGGTGTCCGATGAGCGGGGCGTCAGGCTCCCCGCGGACGACCTGGTCTCCATCTCCAGGTGGCTGGTGAAGCACGTCGAGTGGCTCCGCCACCACCCGGCTGGGGGTGAGGTGGTGGCGGAGGTCCACGACGCCGTCCAGGCCGTGAGGATGGTGATCGACCGGCCGCCAGACCGGCTCTACGCGGGGCCGTGCGATGCCTGCGGGATGCCGCTGTACGCACGCCCAGGGGACGCGGAGGTGTCCTGTCGGCACTGCCTCACCGAGGACGGAGAGCGGCTCTTCTACGACATCGCGGCTCGCCGTAAGTGGATGCTCGGGGAGATCGAGAACCTGCTCGGCAGCTCCTCGTACGTGGCCATGGTGGCGACCAGCGTGGGCGTGAAGGTGAGCAGCTCGACGGTGCGGATGTGGGTGAAGCGAAGAAAACTTGTTCCGCGTGAATACGCGCCGCCATTGAAGCCCGATGGACCGCCTAGACCGCTCTATCGAGTCGGGGACGTGGTGGCTGTGGCGATGGGTGTTGTTGTTGCAGCTTGACCAAAAAGAAGAAGCCCCGAGCATCCACTCCCGGGGCCTCCTGAAAGGTCATCCATGCACGATTATACGCCTCAGGACGAAAACTTCTGTCTCCCAGGCATAACTTCGTCTCCGTTCGACCAAATTCGTCGAGTCGATGAAGACGGAGAGTACTGGCTTGCCCGTGAGCTTCAAGCAGTCATGGGGTACTCCCGCTGGGAAGACTTCTCGATCGTCACCCATAAGGCCCTCACGTCTCTAGCCATCATCCAGGGAGAACCCGCAGCTCAGCATCATTTTCGGCGTGTGCCGAAAACGATCCAGATGCCCAAAGGCGCACAACGGAGAGTTCTGGACTGTCGCCTCACCAGATTCGCTGCCTACCTTACGGCCATGGCAGGCGACCACAGCAAGGCATCCGTAGCAGAGGCCAGGATCTACTTTGCCGTCAAGGCGCGTGAGGCTGAGGTCGCCCAACAAGCACATCAGCAGCCCATGTCGGACATCGAGATCGCCCACCAGTTCGCTGATCTCGCCCAACGACACCTGGCCGTTGTTCTTGAGAAGCAACAGCTTCGTGAAGAACTCGACGTAGCTCAGCCCAAGGCCGACTCCTGGGACCTGCTGGCCAGCTTGACATCGGTGACCGGTGTGACGCACTATGCGACTAGCCTAACGATCAGTGTCGGAAGAGCCTGGTTCTGCACCGGGCTCTTCGTCTTGTGACGGCTTGGCTTGCCCGCCGAAGGCAGGCGGACGATTCTCAAACTCCGCAGCGAAACTTCGTTCGCGCTCCTTCTCGCGTTCCCTCTCCTGCAGTTCCCGGATCTCCTCATGGATGTCGATCTGGTCGCGCACCGTGGAAAGAGCGTTCTGAGCTACGTCTGACAGCTCTCCTGGTGGCTCTCCGCGACTGATCCGCCCTAGAAGAACGCGGGCGTCATGAGCCACACGATCGCGGGTATATGATTCGGCCCCGCCGATCTCCTTCCACCAGAAGTCCGCGAAGTACAACACGGTATGGATCTCATCGAGCCGCTTCCTAATGGCTTCATCGGAGAACTCGTCGATGGCCAATTGGAACTGAAGGAGTAGGGCATCCCGCTCCTTCTTCCACGCCTTGTCGTCTTCTTTGGGAGGCCAGTCTTCTGGCTTTGGCCGAGGGCGACGGCGCAGGGTCGCACGAAAGTCCCGCACCTCAACGGCCTGACTGGGCTTGGGTCTCAGTTGGATCAACTTGACGATGGCCTTCCGGGCGCTGAGCACAGCGGTGCGCTCGCGTTCCTGGTCCCGCGCCTCGCGAGCAAGCTGGACCTGGTTACGTTGCGACCACCGCGCGCTGAGAAGAGAGGCCGTGCTGCCGATGAGGGCACCGGCTAGGGCGAACAATCCGGGGATGACCTGAGCCCAGTTCACCCCCTGACTATCGTCGCGAGAGCGCAGCGGCGCCAGGGGAGTTCGAGAACTTGGCGGACGTGGAGACCGCTCCGTCGCTACGCTCCCGGGCATGGCGGACCTCGGCTTACTACAGGCGTGGGACATGTGGTGGGACAACGTCCAGGTGAACCAGCACACGCTGCACGGGTGGTCGATCCTGGCGCTAGGGCGAGCAGGCAAGGTGATCGCCTTCCTGGCGGGTATGACCATTGTCCTGGACGTGATCGGTCCGGAACGTTTACGCAACTTCTCTGCCCGCTACAGGAAGTCCGACAAAGACAAGTTGCGCCATAAGGCCCTTGCGGCTGGGCTATGTGTAGCGATGGCAGTGACATCCGTTCCGGCCTTTATTGTGTTCTGGATGACAAATGATGATCCTCCGTCGAAGCATCTGGCGGTGGCCCAGATATGGATTGTCACTATTTTTATGATCTTAATCCCGCTCCTGTCTCCTGCTGCAGTTCGGATCTTCGTCAAGGTGATTGAACAGCCTAAATACGAACGCGCAGTGCGATGGTCGGCTATCGCGTTGCTCCTTGTCGGCTTCCACTTCGACCTGCTCGCCTCGTAGGCAACTCACGTTGACGTAGGAGGGTTTGACCATGGGTGATCGACGCCCCCCGGATCAGGTTGAAGACTCCCGCCACCGTCGCGCCGAGGTGATGCGGCTACGCCGAACCGGCATGACGTACGAGGCGATCGGTAAGCAGTTGGGAATCACCAAGCAGGCGGTGCACAGGCTGTACAAAACGACGCTCGCCGAGATCCCTGTGGAGGCTGTGGAGACGTACCGGGCCGAGCAGATAGAGCGCCTGGACGCCCTCTTGGTGAAGGCCAACGAGGTGCTGGAGCGACACCACATCACGGTCTCGAACGGCCGGGTCGTGACGCTGGACGGAGAGCCTCTGCAGGACGCCGGCCCACTGCTGGACGCCATCAAGACGGTGCTGTCCATCGAGGAGCGGCGTGCCAAGCTGCTGGGCCTGGACACCCCGGTGAAGCAGCAGCTTCAGACGGAGCAGACGATCACGTACGCGTTCGAGGGTGTGGACCTGGCCAGCCTGCGGTAGGCGAAGAGCCCGACCGGGGCCTTAATCCAGCCGGGCTCTCGTCCTACCTACCGTTCAGGTGGTAGTGATCCCGTACGAACTCATAAGCGAGCCTTGCCGCCGAGATGGCTGCCGAGACTGTTCCCGGCACCCACCACCAAGGGCTGCGCTGCTTGTGGTCCTTCTCGGGTTCTTTCATGTGGCTTCCTCGCTAAAAGTCACACCACACGGCAGGAGCCTGTGGTGAAGGGTTCGTTGTTGCCTGCAACTAGCCAGAACCTTTAGCGGGTTTTGGGACGAATGAGACCTTAGTCGCTACCTGGCGATTCCTGTAGGAGAAAGGGATAATCTGCATCCCAAAGCTGGATATGTGTTCATCCGAAAATAGGTCAGGCTGGAGCCGCCATACTGGTGCGATGGCATGGGAATGGGTCGCTCCCGTGGCGACGGGAGTCAGCGGCGTCGTAGGCGTGGTCTTCACCTGGTACGCAGGACACCAGGGGCGAAAGCACGCAGAGAAGGTGGCACAGCAGGGCACGGCCAGTCAGCTCGCCCTGGCGAGAGAAGCTCGCCGTGCTGAGGTCTACTCGGAGATCTCCACGCTCCAGGCCACGCTTCACGCCATGCTTCGTGAGGAATACAGCGTCAAACCGTTGCCAATCGTCTCCGCGCCCGAGAGAGAACAGCTCGTCCGGCAGATTATCTCCGGCACCGCGAGAATCAGCATTTATGGGTCCGAGGCTGTGCAGCAGGCTTTCATCGCCTGGACTGCCAAGGCGATGAACCTTCTCAACCAAGGCGACGATATCGAACAGAGTGCCGCGCTGAAAGAATTGGACGACGCCACCGCACGGCTCCGCTGGCAGATGAACAAGGAGTTGACCTCCTAGCCGCTCGCATGCCCGCAGAGCGCCGAGCCCCGAACCGGACGAACCGGCCGGGGCTCTTTGCTACCTCCAGCGGAGGAAGTGGTGATCGCGAAGGACCTCGTAGGCAAGCCTCGCGAATGAGGCGACAGCCGCCGCAGTCCCCGGGAGCCACCACCACCGGCTCCGCTTCACCTTCTCTTCCGGGTGCATAGCGTTCTGATCTTCGTCCCTTCCCGAGCCGAGGCCGATTCTCGTACCCCGCACTCGGGGGTGCACGGGGGATGCGGGCTCGGCAGGGGTGCACAGGAAGCGAAGTGCAAACCGCTTAGCGCCGGTATGGAACGTTACGGTGAGATATCGGCGCATGGCTCGAAATTACGTTTGATGCATGCCCCAAAGCGGACCTATGCGTCGTGCCGAAAGGCGGTGGCTTCATGAGCATCGCCCTGCGGCATCACTACCGGCCACGAGGTGTGGCCTCGTCCCTCTTCGACTGCCGGGCTCCCGAGGTCCTGCTCTCCGGTCCTGCGGGCACGGGCAAGTCCCGAGCCTGCCTGGAGAAGCTGCACCTCATGGCCCTGCTGAACCCTGGGATGCGGGGCCTGATCGTCAGGAAGACGGCGGTGTCGCTCAGCTCCAGCGGCCTGGTGACCTTCCGCGAGCACGTCGCCAAGGAGTCCTTGGCCGCTGGTGATGTGGCCTACTACGGCGGATCGGCCCAGGAGGCGAAGTCGTACCGGTACACCAACGGCAGCGTCATCGTGATCGGTGGCATGGACAAGGCCACGAAGATCATGTCATCCGAGTACGACGTGGTGTACGTCCAGGAGGCCATCGAGCTGACCGAGGACGACTGGGAAGCGATCACCACCCGCCTGCGCAACGGCAAGGTCAGCTTCCAACAGCTGATCGCCGACACCAACCCCTCGGTGCCGACCCACTGGCTGAAGGTCCGGTGCGACCGTGGGGACACGGTGATGCTCGACTGCCGCCACGAGGACAACCCCGTCCTGTTCGACGACGACGGCCAGCTCACGCCGGTCGGCCGTGACTACATCGGCAAGCTGGACAAGCTCACTGACGTACGGCACGCCCGTCTGCGGAAGGGCCTGTGGGTTGCTGCCGAGGGCCTGATCTACGAAGACTTCGACCCCGCCCTCCACCTGCTGGACCGCTTCCCCATCCCGGAGCAGTGGACGCGCTGGTGGACGGTGGACTTCGGCTACACCAACCCCTTCGTGCTGCAGTGCTGGGCCGAGGATCCCGACGGCAGGCTGTACCTGTACCGCGAGCTGTACATGAGCCGGCGAACGGTCGATCAGCATGCTGCGGACATCCTCAAGGCGGTCACGAAGGACGGCTCTTGGTCGGAGCCGAGGCCGCGGGCCATCATCTGCGACCACGACGCCGAAGGCCGGGCGGTCCTGGAGCGCGAACTCGGCATGTCCACCGTGGCGGCCAACAAGAAGGTCGCTGAGGGCATCCAGGCAGTCCAGGCCCGGCTACGTCCGGCCGGTGACGGCAAGCCCCGCCTGTTCATCCTCCGCGACTCCGTGATGCGGCGCGACGCCGATCTGGTGGAGGCGAAGAAGCCGACGTGCACTGCCGAGGAGATCGTCGGCTACGTCTGGGACTCCACCCCCGGCAAGCCCCCCAAGGAGACGCCGGTCAAGGAGAACGACCACGGCATGGACGCCCTGCGCTACCTCGTAGCCGACCGTGATCTCGGCGCACGACCACGACTTCGCTTCCTGTGAGGAGGGGCTATGTCCAAGAGCGTGCTCTCCCGCCTGGCTCCGGCTGTGCCGATCCTCCTCGTGATCGCCGGGCTCGCCCTGCTGTCGGCCGCTGCCTGGACCATCGCCGCCCCGGCCGGGCTCGCTGTCGCCGGGTTGTCGGCCTTCGTCCTGGAATGGCGCATCACTGGGGGAGGTAAGCCTTGAGATCCCTGATCTCCGGCGTCGCCAGCCTGATCAACCGGGCTCCCATCCCCTACACCGGACGTTCCCGCACTCCGATGCCGTTCATGCAGAGCAACAGCACCGAGGCGCAGCTTGAGGCGATGGGCGCGGTCGGCACGCTCTTCGCGATCGTTCACCGGACCAGCAACGCCACGTCGCAGGTGAACTGGCGCCTGTGGCGTAAGGCCGCCTCTGGCAAGCCCGAAGATCGGGTCGAAGTCACGCGGCACCTCGCCCTCGACGTTCTCAACCGGCCGAACCCGTTCATGACTCGGCAGGAGTTCATCGAGACCTTCCAGCAGCACCTGGACCTGACAGGCGAGGGCTGGTGGGTGATCGGGCGCGATCCGCGAGCTACCTTCCCCATGGAGCTGTGGCCGTTACGTCCCGATCGCATGGAGCCGGTCCCCGACCCCACAAAGTTCCTCGCGGGCTACGTCTACTTCGGCCCGGACGGCGAAAAGGTACCGCTGGACCTCAACCAGGTCATTCAGCTACGCATGCCGAATCCGCTCGATCCGTATCGCGGCATGGGGCCGGTGCAGTCGATCCTCACCGACCTGGACTCGACCAGGTACAGCGCCGAGTGGAACCGCAACTTCTTTGCCAACTCGGCCGAGCCGGGCGGGATCATCGAGGTGGATCGCCGGCTCGGCGATGACGAGTTCGACGAGCTGCGGGAACGCTGGAACGAGCAACATCGCGGCATCGCCAACGCCCACCGTGTGGCCATCCTGGAGCAGGGCAAATGGGTGGACCGCAAGTTCACTCAGCGAGACATGCAGTTCACCGAGCTGCGCAATGTCTCGCGCGAGATCATCCGTGAGGCGTTCGGCTTCCCCAAGTCGATGCTCGGCACTGTCGATGATGTGAACCGGGCCAACGCCGAGGCAGGCGAGGTCATGTTCGCTCGCTGGCTTGTGGTTCCTCGCCTGGAGCGCATCAAGGCCGCGTTGAACGCCGAGTTCCTGCCCTTGTTCGGCAGCACCAGCCAGGGCGTCGAGTTCGACTTCGACGACCCCATCCCGATGGACCGGGAGATGGTCAACGCCGAGCGCGATTCGCGTGCGGGTGCGGCGAAGCTGCTCGTCGAGGCCGGGTTCGAGCCCAAGGGCGTGCTGGCCGCTGTGGGCTTGCCCGACATTCCGTACGTGGGTCGCCCCACACCTTCGGAGGCGGGCAACAGTGCACCGCAACGAGCAGGCTGAGAACCAGGAATGGTACGGACGCGTCGCCAAGCTGTATGACGCCCTCTTGGCCATCCAGGGCGGCGTCTGCGCCATCTGCGGGTCCGATGGTTCCCAAGACCGAGGCCGCTTCCACCTTGACCACGACTCCTCCTGCTGTCCGGGCCCGCGCTCATGCGGCCGGTGCGTCAGGGGTTTCCTGTGCGATCTCTGCTTCTCGGGGCTCAACGCGTTCGAGGACGACTCCGACCGGCTCACCGCCGCAGCCGCCTACCTGATCGCCCACAGGGAGCTGCAGCAGTGATCGCCATCAACCCCGCCACGAGGACGCACTGACGCGGTCCGAGAGAGGCCAGAGCCGATGTCATGGATTGAGACGGTCGCCGACTGCCCGCGACCTGGCTTCAAGGCGCAGTTGCGTGAGAAGCACGCCTGGTACGAGATCAAGAATGCGGCCAGCGAAGAAGCCGAGCTGCTGCTCTTCGACGAGATCGGCGGTTGGTACGGCATCTACGCCGACGAGTTCATGCAGGACTTGAAGGCGGTCACCGCGTCCAGGTTGACGGTCCGCATCAACTCGCCTGGAGGGTCGGTCTTCGAGGGGATCGCCGTGGCCAACGCGCTGCGGGCACACCCGGCTGAAGTGACCACACGCGTGGAAGGTCTGGCCGCGAGCATCGCCTCCGTCATCGCCTTGGCTGGCGATCGGCTGGTGATGATGCCACAGGCGACCCTCATGATCCACGAGGCGAGCGGTGCGTGCCTGGGCAACGCGGCAGACATGGCGAAGATGGCCGAGGTCCTCGATTTGCTCTCGGACAACATCGCCGACGCCTACGCCGACAAGGCCGGTGGCACCCGCAAGCAGTGGCGCGAGGCCATGAGGAAGGAGTCCTGGTACACCGCCGACGAGGCGGTTGCGGCCGGGCTCGCCGACGAGGTCCTTCGCGACGCCAAGCCCGCCGAGGGCGTAACCGATCGCGCCTGGGACTTGTCGGTCTTCATGTACTCCGGCCGGGCCGACGCGCCTGCGCCGGTCATCACCCCGGCTGCTGAGCCGGTCCAGGCGCACGAGGCGCCGACACATCATCCGTTCGACGCCGAGGCGTTTCGCGCAGCGGTGAGAGGAGCGTTCACGTGACCACGACTATCCCCGCTTCGGCGACCGACCTGGAGGAGATGCTCGCCGACGGGCGTGTGTCCGCCATGTTCGCCGACGGCAAGCCGACCGCCGAGTTCGGCGAGTTCATCCGAGCGTACGCCAAGGCACTGCAGGAGCAGGGCACCGAGCTTGCCGCTCAGGTCCGCGAGGAGACTCAGCGGGTCCTGGCCGAGTACCTGAAGGAGCACGGCACCGAGCAGGTGAACCGGCTCGACCTGGCCCCCGGCAAGCAGGTCAAGGCGTCCTCGTCTGCTCCCGGAACGAAGGTGGACGCCCTGTTCAACTCGCAGGAGGACTTCCTGCGTGCGGTCTGGTACCGCAACAGCGACCCGTCCGCCGTTCAGGCGCAGGAGCAGATCCGAGCCATCCGCAACAGCTTCGGCTCCACCATCCCGGCTGACGGCGGCTTCCTGATCCCGGAGACCCTGCGCGCCAACCTGCTCCAGGTCGCGCTGGAGTCGGCGATCGTCCGTCCCCGAGCCACCGTCATCCCCATGGACAGCCTGCGGGTCCCGCTGCCGGTCGTGGACGACACCAGCCACGCCTCCAGCGTCTACGGCGGCATGATCGGTTACTGGACCGAGGAGGCCGGAGCCCTCTCCGACACCTCCGCCTCGTTCGGCCGCGTGGTCCTGGAAGCCCGCAAGCTGACTGGCTACTCCGAGGTGCCCAACGAGCTGTTCCAGGACAGCGTGGTCTCCTTCGCCGCCTTCCTGAACCAGGTGTGGCCGCAGGCCATCGCCTTCTTCGAGGACTCCGCCTTCTTCTCGGGCACAGGCGCCGGCGAACCGCTCGGCTTCCTGAACGCTCCCGGTGCCGTGGCAGTGGCGAAGGAGTCCGGCCAGGCCGCCGACACGATCGTCTGGGAGAACATCGTCAAGATGTACGCCCGCATGCTGCCGTCCAGCCTCGGCAAGGCGGTGTGGGTGGCGAACATCGACACCTTCCCCGAACTGGCCACGATGGCTCTGTCGGTCGGCACGGGCGGTGGCCCGGTCTGGCTGAACAACGGCGTCGAGGGGCCGCCCATGACCATCCTCGGCCGCCCGGTCATCTTCACCGAGAAGGCCGAGATCCTGGGCGACGCGGGCGACCTGAACTTCGTGGACTTCTCCTACTACCTCGTCGGCGACCGCCAGGCCATGAGTCTGGAGACCTCGCCGCACTACAAGTTCAAGAACGACCAGACGGCGGTTCGGATCATCGAGCGTGTCGATGGCCGTCCGTGGCTGAACTCGGCGATCACGCCGCAGAACGGCAGCAACACGCTCTCGGCCTACGTGAAGATCGCCGCTCGGGCCTGACGTCTATCTCTCCCCATCGGGCCTTCAGCTCCCCGGTGAGGCTTTCCCGGACAGGCATCAACACCCCTTCCGGGCCAACGATCGGCGGAAGACCGCCAGAAAGCGAGTGTGCCAAGTGAGAGGCTTGGGTCGAGTTTTCAACGTGGTGCCCGCAGCGTCGGGTGTCCACATCCCGCTCAAGAATGCGAGCGCCGTCTCCTTCATCACCTACGAGGACGACGGCACCACCATCGCCACCATCAAGGAGTCGATCGACGGAGCGTCAGAGCAGGCGCTCGACTGCGACGTCTACCCGCACAAGGCCCCCGGCGTTGGCGGCACCTGGACCGCCATGGCGGAGCAGGACGACACCCTGGCTCTGGGTGCCGACACCACCAACGACTGCATGGTGTTCACCGTTGACGCATCACAGTTGTCCGCTGGCTTCAACTGCGTCGAAGTGACCGTGGACGGCGGCATCTGCATCGCTGTGCTCCACGATCTGACGGTGCAGCGCAAGCCTGCGAATCTCGCTCGGAACGTGGTCTGAGGAGGCCCTGAATCATGAGTGTTCTCATCCAGGGCTCCCAGCTCCGCGCGCTGCTTCTCGGCGTCCGAGTGGAGCAGCCCGCAAAGACGGTTCCGCAGAACGCGCTGTCCAGCCTTTTCACCATTTCGGGCGGACGCATCCTGCTGACCGGCCTGTACGGCGAGGTGACCACGGTCATCGGCGGTACCACGCCGAACGCGAAGCTGGTCTACAGCCCGACGTCCGGCACGGACACCGACCTGTGCACGGCGACCGCGATCACCTCGGACGCGGTCAACAGCCAGTACAGCCTGCCCGCTGCGGTGGGCTCCGCCTTGAACGTGTCTTCGCAGGTAGGTCAGGTGGTCGCCCAGGGCGGCACCGGCCATGTCCTGAACGCTGGCACTGTGGACGTCCACGTGTCGGCGGCAGACGCAACGGGAGCGATCAAGTGGTCGCTCACGTACATCCCGCTGGACGACGGGGCCAGTGTGGCGGCGGCCTGAGCTTCTTCAAGGCACTACCGAGAAGAAGGGAAGAATGCTGTTGCATGCCGCAGGCACGAAGAACAGGGCAAGGACCATCCCGCAGAAAAGGATCCTTCGAATGCGAGATTCCCATGGCCGATAGCTTCTCACTTCGGTGCGCATGCGACGTGTGAGATCGGCAACCCATGCGGCTTCGCCGTTTCTAGTGGCAGCCTCCCGCCAGGCGGCGTAGACGCGCTGTGAGGCGAAGATTTCAGCACGTGCTTCTAGATCAGGGGTGTATTCACTCGTTCTCGTCGCACGGAGCATCTCCACGTAAAGCTCCGTGCGACGGGTGTTGACGCCCTTATGGAAATCGCCACTGCGAGCTTCGCGCTGGGCCGTCCACGCACTGATGATTGCGATCAGGCCGCTGATCCCTGCTGCGACGACGGCTGCTAGTCCAGCGTCCATCTGCACTCCCTGAGGTTCGGCGCTCTGCACTGAGGCTGCCACCAGGGGATCAGCGGCACAGCGTCGAAGTACGCAGAGTACGCAGAAAGTGGGGGCTACCACATGCAGAAGATCACAAGACACGGCGGACCATCTGATGCCCGGACCGTGCAGAGCAAGGCCGAGGAGGAGCCGTGTCCTGGGAGCAGTTCCTCTCCATCGCCGCAGAATCAGCCGATGAGCGACGAGCCGAACGAGCCCGACGCCCCGAAGCCTGCCCGCACGACGGTGAGCCGCTCGAAGCGGGGCCGGACGGGGAACTCCACTGCAGGTTCGACGGCTGGACCTGGCGTTGACGCCAACTGAGTACGGCCTATCGGGGAGGAGCCATGACGATCAGCACGCCGGTCTACTGCACCCGAGAGGACGTGAAGAACGCCCTCGACGTGAAGCTCACCGCCCGCTCTGATGCCCAGATTGATCGGGCTATCGAGTCGGCCTCCCGAACGATCGAGGGCTTCCTACACCGCAAGTTCCATCCCGAGCTGGCCACCCGGTACTTCGCCTGGCCCAACGGGCAGTACGCCCGGCCATGGCGCCTGTGGCTCAACGCCGACGAGGTCATCTCGGTCACCTCGGTGACGAGCGGCGGTGTGACGGTGAGTCCCTCGGACTACTTCCTTGAGCCGGCGAACTCGGGCCCGCCCTACAACCGCCTGGAAATCGACCTCGATTCCGCGGCCTCCTTTGCCGCGGGCTCGACCCACCAGCGGTCCATCGCCATAACCGGCCTGTTCGGCTTCCACGTCGAGACACAGACGGCCGGAACGCTGGGGGCTGGACTGGATGCCTCGGGCGTCACCGTGAACGTCTCAGATTCCGCATCTGTCGGCGTGGGCGACCTCCTCTTGGTCGGTGAAGAACGCATGCTCGTCACCGACAAGACGATGCTCGACACTGGCCAGAATCTCGGTGGCGACCTGTCCGCCCAAGCAGCCAGCGTGACCGTCCCCGTGTTCACCGGCTCGGCGTTCACGGCGGGGGAGACCCTCCTCATCGGCTCGGAGCGCATGCTCGTCGTCGATATCGCGGGCAACAACCTGACGGTGAAGCGGGCCTGGGACGGCAGCGTCCTGGTCGCACACAGCAGCGGCGCGGACATTTACGCCCCACGCACGCTCATCGTGCAGCGTGGCGTCCTGGGGACCACGGCGGCCTCCCACAGCACCTCCGACACCGTCAGCAGGCACGTGGTGCCCGCCCTGGTGCGCTCCCTGTGCGTCGCCGAGGCGATCAACACCCTGCTCCAAGAGGGCAGCGGCTACGCCCGCGTCGTCGGCTCTGGCGATAATCAGCGGGAAGCTGCTGGCCGAGCCCTCCGCGACATCCGCGAGCAGGCATACACCGCCTTCGGTCGCAAGGCCAGATCCCGAGCTGTCTGATGGACATCGACATCGACACCACCACGAGCGGGCCGGTCTTCAACGGCCAGGCTCGTGCTGCGGTTACGGCCTTCATTGATGAGGCCGAGGAAGAAATCGCCCGCCGTGGCGTCAACATCGTCCGAGCCGAGCTAGACCACGTCCTACGCAACCCAACGGGCTACTACGAGAGCCAGATCCAGACCGATCGGGTGGCGGGTGACTCGGTCGTCACGGACGGCGGCGTCGTCTACGGCCCCTGGCTGGCGGGTGTGGGATCCCGGAACGCCCCGGAGACTCGGTTCGCTGGCTACCCGCACTGGCGGCTGGCCACCCAGCGGCTCCAAGCCGAGGCGGCGGACATTGCCGAGAAGGTCCTCCCCCAGTTCATCCGACGCATGGAGTAGTCATGTCCTTGGACGCCGCGAGCATCCTGGACGCCGTGGTGTCTCATGCCGCAGCGTCTGGACACTTCGAGCGGGTCAACGGCTTCGAGCCGACCAATGCTCCCGGCAATGGCCTCACCGCTGCCGTGTGGGTGCAGGAGATCGGCCCTGTCCGCTCCGGCTCCGGGCTGAGCGCGACCACTGGCCGCCTGGTGCTGAACCTGAGGATCTACGCCTCGGCGCAGCAGGATCCCCCGGACGCGATCGACCCGGCCATGCTCGGGGCGGTGGATGCCCTCATGTCCGCCTACAGCGGGGACTTCGAACTGGGCGGCAACGTCCGCAACGTGGACCTGCTCGGCCAGGCGGGCGTGACCCTCTCAGCACAGGCGGGCTACCTGCCGTTGGACGGTGCCACCTACCGCGTGTACACGCTCACCATTCCGCTCATCGTCAACGATCTTTGGACTCAGAGCCCCTAGGAGGCAGACGTGAAGCAGTCCGGCCTCGGAGACCGGCTTCTGGTCGCAGGCTTCGACCTCTCGGGCGACATCAACAGCCTGGGCAGGATCGGCGGTGGTCACACCCCGATCGAGGTCACCGGCATCGACAAGTCCGCGATGGAGCGCATCGGCGGTTTGCGGGACGGGGCCATCGAGTTCACCGCCTACTTCAACCCGAGCACCGACCGGGCGCACGAGCGCTTCTCGGCACTGCCCACCTCGGACCAAATCGTCACGTACCTGCGCGGCACCACCCTGGGCAACGCGGCAGCCTGCATGGTGGCCAAGCAGATCAACTACGACGGCAGCCGGGGCGACGCGGGAGAGTTCACCTTCGACGTCCAAGCCCTGGCCAACGGCTACGGCCTGGAGTGGGGGACACAGCTCACCGCAGGCGTCCGGACCGATACCACGGCGACCGACGGCAACTCCATCGACTTCGGTGCGGCCACCTCGTTCGGCTTGCAGGCGTACCTGCATGTGACCGCCTTCACCGGCACCTCGGTGACCGTGAAGCTGCAGGAGTCGAGTGACGACGGTGACGCCGACTCGTGGGCCGACGTGACCGGGGGAGGCTTCACCACGGCGACCGCTGTGACCTCCCAGCGCATCACCACCGCGCAGGATCAGACGGTTGAGCAGTACCTCCGCGTCGTCACGACCGGCACCTTCAGCACTGCCTCGTTCGTGGTCGTGGTGGTCAAGAACGAGGTTGCATTCTGATGCGGCCCATCAGCAGAATCACGCCTGCGCTCCCGGTGCACGCCTACCAGACCTACCAGGTCGTTGCTCCGCCCTCGACGCACTGGAGGCCCGCCACCTGCGCTGAGGTGGACTGCGCGGCCTACCAGCAGGGGTGGAAGTCCGTCGTCGACGAGACCTCAGACCTGGGGCAGCGGCAGGCGCACTACATCCGCCGCGAGTCCGGCCGCAAGTTCACCGAGACCCGGAACGAGACCGGGCTGACTGTCTTCGAGTTCGAGGCCGGGCAGCGGTGCTTCGCTCTTCACCAGGTGCGTCTCGACCGGCCAGAGGTGTACCTCGTACGAGCCGGCGACTGGCGCAGCAACCCCACCGGCCAGGTCCGCAGGCATGTCAACGCAGCGGACTGGACCGAGGACTTCGCAGAACACCAAGGCCGTTTGGCCACCGTCATCGAGAGGGGCTAGCGGTCATGGACGTCCTGGAGCACCTCAACTACCCGCACAAGCCGGGACGCCTGCCTGGCTGCCCCGCCTGTGAGGCTTACTGCCACTGCACCGAGCACCACGACGAGGACTGCGATCACCCGCACGATGGTCGCCTCCATCACACAACCCGCTGCGTCTGGCTCGGCCACAGATAGCACCATGCTGCGCATCAGCAGGAGAACGTCGTAGCCGATCACTACGGTCGGTTCATGATTCCTCCCGCCGAACCACGCCCCGAGGACACCAAGCAGTGCACCCGCTGTGGTGAGACCAAGCCGCGCACGGAGTTCTATGAGACGGGGAAGTCCGAGGGCAAGCTCAAGTCGTGGTGCAAGGCGTGCTGCGCCGAGATGTCACGCAAGTGGACCGAGAACAACTCTGAGCACGTCAAGAAGTACCGCCGCCAAGTGGACCTGTTGAGAACTTACGGTCTCATGCCGACCGATTATCTGTACCTCCTACAGCAGCAGGGTGGCGTTTGCGCCATCTGCGGCCAAGACGAGCACGGCAGCGAGAGCATGTCTCGCCTCGTAGTCGATCACTGCCACAAGACGGGCAAAGTGCGGGGCCTGCTCTGCCGAAAGTGCAACAGCGCGATCGGCTTTTTCGACGACGACCCTGAACGGTGCGTCAGGGCAAGCAGCTACCTGAAGAGAGAAGGTGGGTCCGTTGACCAAGGAGTCGGGCCTGGGCTGGAGCGCCCTGTCCGTTGATGATTCCGGGGGGAATGTCTGTGACATCCGAAACGATGTGACCTCGTTCGAGTTCGCCACGCCGCGAGCCGTCCAGGATGTGACAGGCATCGACAAGAGCGCCATGGAGCGGCTGCTTCTGCTGGCCGACTTCAGCATCACGCTCAACGGCGTCTTCAACGACGACGCGAGCAAGTCGCACGCCGTCCTCAAGACGGTGCCGTCGTCGAGCGTGGCCCGTACGACCACCATCACCGTGTCGGGGCAGACCCTGGCCCCCGAGGTGCTGTACACCGACTACTCGCTTGAGCGCGGTGACGATGGCTCGCTGACCTGGTCCGCGCCGGGCGTGCTGTCGAACGGCACTGTCCCGACCTGGTCGTGACCATGGGATACAAGCGACCGGCGAAGATCTACAAGCTGGTCTTCGCGGAAGACGACATGGCGGGCCTAGAGGTCAAGGCCCGCTCCATGTCCACGGGTGACCTGCTCGACATGGCCCCGCTGCTCGACCTCAAGCTGTCCGCCTCGCCTACGGCCGAGGAAATGGAGAGCATCGCGGAGCTGCTGGAGCGGTTCGCCGACGTGCTCGTGTCCTGGAACCTCGAAGACGAAGACGACCAGCCTGTCCCGGCGACCCTGGAAGGGCTGCTGGACCAGGACATCGACTTCGTGATGCGGATCATCATGGCATGGGCCGACGCGGTCAGCGGAGTGCCCGCCCCTTTGCCGGAGCCGTCGCCAGGTGGAGAGCCGTCCCTGGCGGCGTCGATTCCCATGGACGTGTCGTAACCAAGCCTCGCGAGCTGGAGAACGCCCAGTGGGTGCTGGCCATGTGCCAGCGCTTCGGCTGCCTGCCATCCCAGCTCCTCGCCGAGGACGCCTCGTTCCTGCGCCTGCTTGCTCTCGAAGAACTCGCAGCCGACCCGGAGGTGTAGATCATGGCGAACGAAGTCACGATCACCGTGGTCGGCCATGACCGCACGGGCACCTTGTTCTCCGGCGTCGCGGCCAAGGCCAACGCCGCCTTCTCTCAAGTGCGCCAGTCGCTCCGCTCCCACCTGGACGGGACGGCGAAGGACGCGGACGAGGCGGGCAAGTCCATCGGATCACGGCTCATGTCGTCCGTGGGCAGTGCGGTGTCAGCCGGAGCCGGAGCGATCCGAGACGCGCTGAGCACAGGCTTTGAGATGGCCTCGAAGTCCGCTGGGCCGGTCTTGATCGGCGTTCTCGGGGGCGTGCTGGCGGCGGCCGGTCCGACGCTCGGCGCGGCACTCGGTGGCGCGATCACCCTCGGACTGGGGGCTGGGTTCGTCGGCATCGGGGCGATGCTGCTCCTGCAGAACGAGAAGATCCGGGCCGAGTTCGCCAAGACCGGCAACGAGATCAAGGCGATCATGACCGACGCCGCCAAACCGCTGCTGCCGGTCTTCCAGGAAGCCTGGTCCGGGGTGAAGCGCCTGGTCCAGGAGTTCAACCCGATCTTCAAGCAGGCGTTTCAGGATGCCCAGGGGCCGCTGAAGGAGTTCACCTCTCAGTTGCTCGGAGCCTTCCGGGAGCTGAAGCCCGCCGTTCAGCCGATCATGGACGCCTTCACCGGGCTGCTCGGACAGATCGGCCCGCAGCTGAAAGGCGTATTCAAGGACATAGCGTCCTCTTTGACCGATCTGTCCCGAGTTGTCCTGGACAACAAGACCACCATAGCGACGCTCTTCGTCGGGCTCCTCCAGGCCATACCCGCCGTGATCAGCGGGATCTCTGGGCTGGTCAGCCTCTTCGGCACCATGCTCGGCGTGGTCAACAACGTTAACGTGGTCTTGACCAGGGTCTTTGTCGGAGCGACCACCGCCGTGCTCGGCTTCGCAGAGCGGCTCCTCACCGTGCTCCGCAGCGTCGGCGAGGCCCTTGGCAATGTGCCCGGCATGGAGGACCTCAGTCGGAAGCTCGTGGCTGGGATTGACCAGGCCATCGGCAAGGTTCAGGAGTGGAAGAGGGCAGCTCAGGAGGCCGGTAAGGCAGTCGAGCTGAAGGCGAACATCTTCGACCTCACCCAGAAGCTCGACCAAGCCAAAGCCGCTCTCGCCGACCCCAACCTCACCAAGGAGCGGCGTGCCGAGCTGAACGCTGACATCGCCAAACTGCAGGTGGCTAAGGCGAAGGCTGTCGCCGAGCTGGGCGACCCGAAGCTCACCAAGGAATACCGCTCCTCGATCACCACTGAGATCGCTGAGCTGCAGTCGCGGCTGGCCACGGCCAAGAAGGAACTGCAAAACCCAGAACTGACCAAGGAGCGCAAGTCGAGGCTGAACGCTGAGATCTCTCAGCTGCAGGCTCAGGTAGCCACAGCCAAGGCGGCGCTCGCATCCATCCCCAACAAGACCGTCACCGTCACTGTCCGGACGGTCGGCGACACCTCGATCTATCGGGCCGGGAACGCCCAGGCGTCTACGCGGGCGCGTGGGGGCATCATCGGCGCTGCCGGGGGCGGGCCTCGTTCCAACATGACCCTCGTCGGTGAACAAGGCCCCGAGCTGGTGCGGCTGCCGTTCGGCTCCACGGTCATCCCCAACGGCCAGTCCGAGCGCATGCTGCAACAGGGCGGTAGCGGCGGTGGCGTGACGGTGAACCTGTACGTGCAGGGCTCCATCCGCAGCGACCGCGAACTGATCTCCCTTGTCCGCGACGAGATCCTCAACGGCGGCTTCCGGGGAGCACTGGCCAACGCGTGAGCCGGCGAACCGCTTGACCATCACCACGAAGGAGGCTTTGTGACACTCGTGGTCGTCAACCAGGGCGAGGAGGATCTCCTCGATGCCATCCTGGCCGTGAACTACACCCTGCGCCTGCACAAGAACGACGTCACCGACGGGCTGTCGGCCGGGCAGATCGAGGCGCTGACGGAGTCGGACTTCACCGAGGCGGACTTCACCGGGTACTCCTCCAAGGCCCTGACGGGCGGGAGTTGGACGACGACGCCGGGGGATCCGTGTGTGGGCGTGTACGTCCAGCAGACCTTCACCTCCACGGCCGACCAGTCCCCGCAGGCGTGCTACGGCTACTACGTCACCCGCGCCTCGGACGGGGCGCTGCAGTGGTTCGAGGACTTCTCCTCGCCGCTGACGATCGAGTTCAACGGGGAAGGTATCGCGGTCACGCCCCGGCTCACCCTCGCGGACACGGGGGACGCGTGAACCCAAGAGAGCGGGCCGAGGCCATCAAGGATGTGTGTGCTCGGGACTGGCGGGACAAGAAGACGCCGGTCATCGAGAAGGCTCGGGGACAGCAGCGGCTGGAGTTCTACCGGGAGCCGGACTTCATCTACGACAAGGACGGCCAGATCGTCGGTGTGGACGCCTGGGTGCGTCTGTACGGCCCCGACGGCAGGGAGGTGAGGGTTGACCCTCACCGCCGCATCGTGAACCCGCCTACGGTCCCACGGTCCGGCGTCCAGGAGGTGGATGCGGGGCGGAGGAACGATCGAGGCCAGCCCATTAAGGATCGCACCGTAACCCCGGATCCCCTCGCCGCCTTCTATGAGGCCGTCTGGGATTCGGTGGAGGGTGCTCCGAACGCGAAGGGCTGGCGCACCCGAGGCACAGTCACCACAGTTTTTGGGCACACTGACGACGGATATTTGGATGCCAACGGAGCTTCCTATGCGATAGCCAGGGCTGGAACAGGAACTTTTACCGGCAGCGAAGTTGGTTCTCTTATCTGGACTGGACAGTACAGTACGGTTCGTATTGAGCAGGGTTTTGTCATCTTTGACACCAGCTCAATTACAGACACTGACGTCGTCTCCTCTGTTGTCCTCGAAATGTACCTGGCTACCGACAATTCGGTGACGGATTTCGTTGTCGAGGCGCGCGAGACGGTGGATTGGGGCATCACCATCGAAGGCGCGGACTACATCCCCGGCGACAACCTCGGCGGTCTAACGCTCTTGGCTTCGATCTCGACTGCCGGTATAGGGGCGACAGGCGCCTACAAGGCGTTCACGCAAGAATCGGCGTTCAACACCATGACCGGCATGAAGACCGACTACGTTTTCATAAGCCTTTCGTCCAGTAGAACCAGGCTGGGGATCGCCCCTTCGGGTAACGAAGACGTGGCCTGGAGTTCGGCGAACGCTTCAGGGACCACGCAGGATCCCAAGCTGACAATTACTCACTCGGCCCTTGTGGTCGCTCAGGCGCTGCCTGTGTATCAATCTCGCCCGAACAGGATTTGGAGGCTCCACTGATGGCCAGGATCTTCACCATCCCGTGGACTGGCACCATTACCAACACGGGTGGCAATGCCGACCTGTGGGAGGTCCTTCCTGGAGACGACTATCCCATACGGGTCCGAGGGGTACGGCTCGGCCAGACCTCGGAGTTGGGGGACACCGCAGAGGAGAGCCTGCGCATCTCCATCGTCCGAATGGGAGCGACGATTACCAGCTCGAACGGTACGGCGGGTGCTCCCGAGACCGTTGGCCGCCCCGACCAGACTCCAGCATTCACCTGTGAGACCAATGGAGCCACAGTCGCCACGACCACCGGCACCACGGACATCCTCGAAGAGATGAGCTGGAACATTCGCAACAGCCCCTTCGAGATCTGGTACCCGGACCCGGACTTCGCCCCCACCGCCATCCAGGGCGAAGGGCTGTTCGTGCGACTGCAGTCCACCGTCGCCGACGACATCACCTTCGCCGGAACGCTCTGGGTCCAAGAGGGCTGACCTGATAGAACGGAGGACCGATGCCGAACACCGTCGTCTTCCGGCAGCCGTTCCGCAAGCGGGGTCAGGCATGGCTCCCGCCCTCACGGGCCATCACGCTCATCGGCGACGTAACCGGCTCTGGCGGTGTCACCCTTGGCGGCGCGGCTGACGTCCAGTTCACCAACGTCGTCGGTTCCATCACCGGCTCCGGTGGGATGGTCCTAGGCGGTACGGCCACGGTCGTTCACATCCATCGGATCGGCTCGGCTGTCGGCTCGGGTGGGGTCGAAGTCGCCGGCTCAGGCAACACGATGTTCAAGCACAGCGGCCAGGTCGCTGCGGACGTCGTGGTGGAGTGGGACTTCGACAACGACGGGGACTTCTCCGAGACCGTCGAGGACATCACGCCGTACGCCCTGTCCCTGGAGACGTTCACCGGCCGCGACTGGCCGTCCCTGCTCACCGGCAAGGCCGGGCCGGGCAAGTTCCGGGCGACGCTGCGGAACGACGACGACCGGTTCTCCTACTTCAACACCAGCTCGCCGCTGAACACCTCACCGCGCAGCCTGAAGACCGGCCGCAAGGTACGAGTCCGCATCGCCGGGGCGGCCAACGCCGACCCCACCCTTGTCGTAAGGGACCGCTTTAGGCGGGCGGATGGAGCCCTGGAGGCCGATGAGACCGGCAAGCTCTACTCGGAGCCGCTGACGGTCAACAAGGTGCAGAACCCGAGCTTCGAGACCAACGCCACGGGGTGGACCGCTCAGGGCGGCAGCACCATCACCCGAGTGACCAGCATCGCCCAGAGTGGCTTGGCATGCCTGGAGATCAAGCGGGCGTCCGCCAACCCACCGTTCAACCTGTACGGCCCCAAGTGCACAGGCGTGGACTCCGGGGCCACCACGGGCGACACGGTCGTCATCTCGGCATGGGTTTACATCCCGGCCGCTTCGTACCCCAAGCTGACCCTGATCGTCTTCGGGGCGGCGGGCGTGGACTACGCCTCCGCCGACACAGAGGGGCTGGCTCCGGACACGTGGACCCAGATCTCACGCGTGGTGACGCTTACGGGCACTCTTGACGACATCGACATCCAGTTCTGGACCGACGACACCCATGCGAACGGGGATGTGGTCGCCTACGTGGACAACGTCACCGCCACCGTGACGAACTGGGCCGTGACGAGCAATCGTGCGGTCGCCACGGACGAGGGCGGAACCCATCTCGCTGTCGTCGATGCGGGCACCGCGGACTACTACGTCCAGGCCCGCATCGTGACTGTGGGCACCACAGCTAACCGCGTCGGTGTGGTCTATCGGTATGTCGATGCCGATGACTACAGCTTGGCTCTCGTCAGCGTCCCTGAGAGAGCCCTGTACCTGATCGACGTGGTCGGCGGTGTGGAGACGGTCATCGCGGGTCAAACCTTCGACGTGTACAGCGGGGTGACCGTCGGCGTGCTCGTTGAGGGCGCCACGGCTACCGTCTACCGCGAGGGCGTCGCAATCGCGTCAGGGACTGCGATCAACCCATCCGCCGAGCTGGTGGGCCTGTACGCCGAATGGGCCACAGGAGATGATCGGCCGGAGGTCGCCGACTTCGCAGTGTGGGATGGACTGCCTACCGAGGTGACGGGGATCCTGTGGACGGGTGATGTTGCCGAGTTGGTGGGCGGCGTTGAGGCCGGTCCGCGCAAGCTCGCGACCGTCAGCGGTGAAGGGCGCCTGTCCCGGCTGGCGACGCAGAGGGTCGTACCTCCGATCAGCATCAACGGCCAGAAGACGGGCCTGCTCGTGGGGAATGTTCTGGCAAGCGCCGGTCTTCTGCACCCTCCGGGCAGCATCGATACGGGCGACATCACCACCGGCACCGTGGTCATGTCGGAGACGTCGGCCATCGATGCCGCCAGGTCTTTCGAGGAGACGGAGTACGGCTTCCTCTACGAGATGCAGGAGGGCCCTCTCGCCTTCGAGGCTCGGTCCGCGCGTGATTCCAGGACGTCTCAAGCCACCTTCACCGACGCTCCGGACGGCAAGTACGGCTATCACCGGCTAGAGCCTTACGACTGGCGGCGAGAGGTCTTCAATCGAGTTGTCGCAGGCATCACCCCATGGGAACCGGGCGAGGCGACGACTCTGTTCACGGACGCTGGCCCGTACTCACTGAGCCCTGGCGGCACGCAGACGATCCAGGCCGTCTACAACTCCGGGACCGCCACTTGGGCGGGACATACCCGCAAGGTAGCCACTCCAGCAGCTCCGTCAACGCCAGAGATCATCACCCAGTCTGGGGTTACGACAGGCTCCATCAGCATCAGCATGCCCGCCACTGTGAACACGGGGGATCTGTTGCTCATCATCAGCAACCTCCAGGGCGTTGATGACGCGCTTTCGGCTGTTGGATGGACGTTCCTCTACAACTTCGCATACGCGAAGGTCGCCGCAGGTGACGAAGGCGGTACCACCATCGCAGTCAACGCGATCAATGACGAGTACGCGATACAGGTGTGGCGTATCACAAGTTGGTACGGCTCTCTCAGCGGTGGTGTGGAAATGTCCTCCAGCTCGTTCGCCTTCGGAGACAATCCGAATCCACCGAATTACAGCCCTACCTGGGGATCCGAGCCGACTCTGTACGTCGCGGCATACGAGGCGTTCTCTCCCTCCAGTAACCCCAGCCAGATTTCTGTCCCCGCTGGGTATACCAGTGGCGCATATACTGAGGCTGGGAGCGGAGCCTATCGAGGAGTCGGGTCGGCGTATCGGCAACGCACTGGAGTAACGTCCGAGGACCCGGGCGCATTCTCTACGAGCGGCTGGCAGAACACTCTCGCTTACACGATGGCCATTCGCGGCGGCGTTGGGTCCCCGACAGTCATCACCGAAAGCGTTCCCTCTGGGGCCGACGGCACATTCGCAATCGGTTATGTGGCCAGCGTTGGCGGCACAGCTCAAACGCACTACGACATCGAGGTCATAGGCAGGCCGTTAGTGCAGGGTGAGCCCGTGCTGGTACAGGCGGATGACCATGATTCCCAGGACGACCACAACGCCATCCGGACCTACACCAACCCGGCGAACCTGTTCCGCTCAATCGCGGACGCGCAAGCCTACGTGGACCTGGTCCTGTCGAAGCACGCCGATGACCGGCCCATTCTGTCGCTGAGCTTCTACGCGACCAAGAGCAAGGCGTATCGGAAACAGGCGTACACCCGCCGCGTGGGCGACAAGATCACACTGACCGCCACCAACAACGCGGGCATGGGCATCTCTCGCGATTTCTTTATCGAGTCCATCTCGCACAAGTTCTCCCACGGCAATCGCCTCTGGGAAGTTACCTGGGAGTTGTCTCCCGCTTAGTCAGAGGGGGATTCCATGACGGAGATCATTGCTGCCTGCGTGGGCCTGGCCGCTCTCGCGGGCGGCGTCGCGGTCATCACCAAACTGGTCAACTTCTTGAAGAAGTTGAGCGACGCGATCGACGATTGGCAGGGCGAACCTGATCGGCCCGGCGTCCCCGGACGGCCAGGCGTGATGCAGCGCCTAGAGAAGATCGAGGCTCAGCTCAGGCCGAACGGCGGGCACTCCACCCGAGACGTGGTCAACCGGGTTGAGCAGACGGTACGCCGCGTGGAAGACACTCTCGCAGCTAGTCTTGAAGCTCAGCGCGGCGACACTAACTAAAAAGACCCCCGCCTTCCTCTGGAGGGCGGGGGTCTTTTGCGTCTTACTGGCCGCCACTCATCACGTCCGCGACCTCTAGCAGCTCGTCCGAGTTGTGGGCAGCCAACCACTCATTCAGCACCCATGCCGCCGCGTCCGCAGGCATGTCAACTTCCGTGAAGTCCTTCTCCGACCACACTTTTACCTTCACCATCGTTTTCACCTTCATGTCTGGCGTTGATGAGCGGGGGCCGTCGGTTGGCGGCTGCGGAGACGGCCCCCGCTCGGGGCCTCGGGCGGGGAGTCGAGGCCCCCTTCCGGCGTGAGGGCGTCACCGTCCCAGCCGGGGCCTAGGAGCCCATCCGGGCGTTCGCCGGCGCGGGCGTCGTCATCATCAAGTGCCTCACGAGGGGATGCAGGCTCACTGCAGAACACAGACGCAAGGCACGGTCACCAACATCCCGCACTCCTCATCGAGGTGGACGAGTTGCTTGGAGCCGAAGCAATAACGACAACCGAGTCGGGACCTAACCCACTGGTCAGCCCACACCTTGTGCTCCCAAGCGGGTGGAGGCGGAGGCGGTTCTTCGTCCCGTCCTCGCTCTGCAGGCTCGTTGGCGCCCCCGACCCAACCACGCCCACCGCAGAACTGGCAGGCGAGAAAGAGGTCGCCGAGCCGGATTCCGGAGCGACCCAGACATTCTGGGCACGGGATGGGATCGGTCACCTACGCCCGGTCCCGTTGCATGCCGTGCACTTCACCCACTTGCGCTCCTTGCCCTTCTTGCCGTTCATCTCGATCCACTCGCCACCCTGTCCCATGCATGTGCCGCAGATCGGAGGGGGGTCATCATCGTCACCCCGGCCCATATTCTGACGGTACGCCTCGCATGAAAAATTCTGGAGCGGCGCGAGACGCATGACGAGGCGGCGGGGGATGGATTCCGTGACTACAAGCATGATCGGCTCCGTTCGTTCTCATATCAGCTAGCTGCGGGCTCGTGGCTCCCGAAGGCGCCAGGGCCCATTTCAGGGATAGGTCGCGCTCGGCACGAATTTGACAAGGCGACCCCTGGTTGCGGTTCTGTCGCAATCCAGTATTCATTGGCGATGGGCATGGCCTTCACCTTGATGATCTGATTTCTGCAGAACTGGCAGGTACTGCTCTCTGGGATCGGCTGAGGGATAGGAGTACCTGGAGGGGGGTACATCGATTCATCCCTCCTCGATGAACTGAGCAAGGACCGCCAACTGTTTAGTGAGTTCAGTGGCGAGGCGGGTGCCACTTGGACACCGAACAGTCCGAACGACACCCGCTTCGCGCATTTGGGCGGAGAGGTCGCGCTTCAGAATGCCGAACCACTCGACCTTGTCGGGACGATGCTCATAGGAGATGTCCCACTCGGGAAAGATCAGGCGCAGCAGGACGAGTAGACGCTCCGTCAGATCTGGATGTAGCGGAGTTCTCTGGACAATCGCAAAAAGAACTCGCTGTGCTGTCTCCAGGATCTCGTCCAATTCGTCGTCGCTTAGCATGCGGCCTCCTCGCGGTGGAGCTGTGAGAGGAACTCTGCGAGCAGTTCGCCGGCTCGTCTTTGAGCCGTCTCCTCCGAGACGAAGGGCCCTTCGTGGTCGCGCGCACCGGAGGGGCCAGGCAGCTTGGGGTGCAGGGTAGGGCCACGACCACCGAGGTCAATGGTGAAAGCCCAGATGTCTCCGACCCAGCCGTACACGTACCGGTGAGGCAAGGTCGCCCGGGACTCCCACCGGATGTCCAGGGCCGTCATGACGAGATCACCAGGTCGGTCAAGCCGATCAAGCGCTGACAGCGGCCGCGACATACTCCCCATAGGCGGCCATTTAGCGCCCCACTGACGGCCACGAGGTTCCCCGCGTACGGCCAGATATCTCCCCGGTTCGCCCCGTCCAGACCCGGACGGTGATCATCGT